>CAYZWG010000029.1:12448-23908 GCA_964481605.1 uncultured Planctomycetaceae bacterium | reverse complement strand
GGTCTATGGCGGCAGTCTTGAAAACTGCTGTGCACATTCGTGCACCGGGGGTTCGAATCCCTCCCCATCCGCTTGTACCTTTTTTCTCATCGGGCGTGCGGCGACTTCCGTTCACCAGCCGGCGCTCTCTCGGCTGGTGCCTTCGTCTGGTGGGACCACGGCACCTATCGCCCATGCCGCGGGCAGACCCCCTCGCACCGCGGCCGCTAACGGACGACCTCGCACTGCGGCAGCGCCTTGGCCAGGGCCGCCACACCTTCGTCGCTGACGTCGGTCATGGTGAGGTCGAGCTTTTTCAGTTGGCCGAGCTTCTCCAGCGTCTTCAACCCCTGGTCGGTGATCTCGTTCTCTTGCAGTTCGAGCGTTTTCAGATGGGCCAGCCCCGCCAGGTGCTTCAAACCCTCATCGCTGATTCCCACGCCTTGCAGGTTCAACAGCTCGAGATTGGCAAGCGCCGCCAGGTGGGCCAGGCCCTCGTCGGTCACTTGCGTATGCCAGAGCCGCAGTTGCCTGAGGTTCTTGAGCGGTTCGAGGTGCTCCAGTCCCGCGTCGTCGGTGTAGGTTTCGCTCAGGTCGAGGGACTGGAGATCCTGGAGGTTCTTTAGATACTGCAAGCCCGACCCGTGGATCGAGCTGAGATCGCGGAGCGAGAGTTTCTTCAGTTTCGTCAGGCCCTGCAGGTGTTGGAGCCCGTCGTCGCTGACACCGTAGCAACGAAAGATGGCGAGGTCCTCCAGGTTGGTCAGCCCGGCGAGCGAGGCGAGTCCGGAGTCGCTGATGCCGCAGTCTTCCAGGGCCAGGGTTTTCAGCTTGGCCAGTCCCTGGAGATGCTCCAGGGCGGCGTCGGTCAGCGCGCCGCTGCGAAGTTGAAGGCTGACCAGGTTGGTCAGTCCGGCCAGGTGCGCGATCCCGGCGTCGCCGATCCGCATGTTCCCGCGGAGATCGAGCAGCCGAAGGTTGGGCAGTTTCTCGAGCTGGGCCAGGCCGTCGTCGGTAAAATCGCAGTAGAGCACCCGCAGGTATTGCAGCTTGGGCAATTTCGTCAGCGCCGCCAACGCCTTATCGGTCAGGTAGGTGCTGCGGCGAAGGTTCAGATCGCGCAGCTCGGTGAGCCGGGTGAGCGTCTCGAAGGCCTGGTCGCGGATGTCGGTGTTTTCCAGCACCAGCACTTTGAGTTTTTTCAGCTTGCCGAGATGAGCGATTCCCTCGTCAGTGATATCGGCCCCGTAGAGCAACAGCCGCTCCAGGTCGGTCAGTTTGCCGAACAGCGCCAGGTCGGCGTCGGTCCCTTGCAGCAGCCGCGACTGGAGGTCGACCAGGACCACCGCGCCGGCGTCGTTTTTCTCGTAGATGCCTCCCAACTGCTCGATTCGCTTGACGGCGGCCTCCACGTCGGCCGGACCGGCCGTGACCGGCTGGGGGGCGCTCTCCTGGCGCCCAAGTTTCGCTCCCGCCGGCGAGCCGCCGGGCTTGGCGGTGTGCGGGCCGGGCTGAGCGGTGTGCGGGCGGGGCGGGGCGGTCGACGGGGGCTGGGCGGGCGGCTGGGCCGGACGGCAGCCCGAAACGACCAGCCCCAGTGCGGCGATCAACACCAACCGTTGAGCGAGCATTCTCACAACTCTCCTTGGAAAAAACGGGGGCTCCCGGGTTGCCAAGCCCTCAGCCTAGCGGACCGGCCGACGGGTGGCAAACCCCGGTGTTGGGGGCTGTGCCCGGTGGCGGCAGGGTCGGGAGACCCACGCCGAACCTGGTGGGTCGGGAGACCCTCGCCGAACTTGAACTCGCCGCCGGGTGGCAAACCCTGACGCCGGTGCCGGCGGGCGGTTGTTGATTTCCGCTCCGGCAGCGACTATTCTCAGGGCTTGGCACTGGAAGTGCCTGGACGGTTGCGGCGGCCGGGGACAGCCCCGGCCGGCCGGCGAAAAGGGGCTTGTGTGTTGGTGGACAACTACCGTGGAAAACTGCAAGGAGATAACGCGATGATGAACCAATCCAGTCGTCGTCAGTTCCTCAAGGCTGGTGCTGCCACGGGGATCGGCTTTTGGGTGGCCGGTGGCGTGAAGGCCCAGGAGAGCAAGTCGCCCAACGAAAAGATCGCCATGGCCAGCATCGGCGTGGCCGGCAAGGGATCGAGCGATTCCAACGACGCCGGCCGCAACGGCCAGATGGTGGCCATCTGCGACATCGACGATGTGCGACTGGACGCCGCCCAGAAGAACTTTCCCAAGGCGAAGCGATACAACGACTTCCGGCTGATGCTCACGGAGATGGGCGACAAGATCGACGCGGTCACGGTGAGCACGCCCGACCATTGCCACGCGGTCGCCTCGGTGATGGCGATGAGGATGGGCATCCACTGTTTCACGCAGAAGCCGTTGGCCCATTCGGTCCACGAAGTCCGGGTGATGGCCCAGGTTGCCCGCGAGAAGGGCGTGGCCACGCAGATGGGCAACCAGGGCACGGCGATGGACGGGGTGCGAAAGGCGGCGGCGTTGATCCAGGCGGGGGTGATCGGCGACGTTTCCGAGGTCCACGTGTGGACGAACCGGCCGATCTGGCCCCAGGGCGGCGAGCGATCGGCGCCCAAACCCCATCCCAACGAGATTCGCTGGGACCTCTGGATCGGCCCGGCGCCGTGGCGGCCCTACGCGGCCAACTACCACCCCTTCGCCTGGCGCGGCTGGTGGGACTTCGGCACGGGCGCCTTGGGCGACATGGCCTGCCACACGATGAACATGCCCTACATGGCACTCGACCTGAAGGACCCCATTTCGTTGCAGGCGGAGACCCCCGGCCATAACGGCGACAGTTATCCGAAATGGTCGGTAATCACCTACGAGTTTCCCGCCAACGCCAAGCGGGGCCCGGTGAAAATGGTCTGGTACGACGGCGGCAAACGCCCCGGACGCGAGGTGCTGGGCGACAAGGTGGCCGCGAAGGGATACGACCGCGGCTGCGCCTTCCTCGGCACGAAAGGGAAACTCCTTTCGCCCAACGACTACGGTGCCCGCTTCGAGCTGGTCGGCGACGTGAAGGAGCCCAAGGTCGAATTTGAGAAGTCGCCGGGCCACTTCACCGAGTGGATCGAGGCGATCAAGGGCGGCAAGCCGGCCCGGTCGAACTTCCCCGACTACGCCGCCGGCCTCGCCGAGACGGTCCTGCTGGGCAACCTTGCCGTGTGGGTGGCCCGCGAGCCGGGACTGGGTGAGAAAGTCCTCTGGGACGCCAAGAACGCGAGGTCGACCAACGTCAAGGGACTAGAGAAAATCCTCAAGCCGGAATTCCGCCAGGGTTATTCGCTCTGACGCGCGGGGCTGACGGCGGATGTGCCCGCGCCGGCCAAGCGGGAGTGTTTGTCCGACGGGCGAGGTCAAGCTGCGGTAGGGTGCGTGCTCGGCGCGCACCCTACTTGCTTTCCGTGGGGTCGTGGTTTTCTTCCGCGGCGGGAGTCCCCGCGTCGGCTTCCATCGCTCGGAGCTTGTAGATCAGCGCGCGGCGGCTGATGCCCAACTTCCGCGCGGCGTGGGTGCGATTTCCGTCACACTCGGCCAGGGTGGCCAGGATCGTTGCCCGCTCGACTTGGGAAAGGCGGCCGCCGATCGCGCTGCCTCCGTTCTGCTTGCCGGCGCCGGCGGCGACCTTGGGGGGCAGATGTTCGGGCAGCACCACGTCGCCGCGACTGAGCAGGTGGGCCCGCTGAACCGCGTTGCGCAGCTCGCGCACGTTGCCCGGCCAGCCATAGGCCAACAGGCACTGGAGAGCCTGGGGCGAGAATCTTACCGGCCCGCCGGCAAATTCGAGGGCGAATTTCCTCGCCAGCGGCAAGACGTCCTCGCGTCGCCGGCCCAGCGGCGGCACGACCAATTCCACCACGTTAATGCGGTAGTAAAGATCGTCGCGAAAACGGCCCTCCTCCACCTCGTTGCCCAAGTCGCGGTTGGTGGCCGCCACCAGACGGGTGTCGACCGCGATCGGCGTATCGCTTCCCACGGGCGTAATCCGGCCGGTTTCGATCGCCCGCAGCAATTTCGGCTGCAAGTGAAGCGGCAGTTCGCCGATTTCGTCGAGAAAGAGGGTTCCGCCGTGGGCGGCGCGAAAGAATCCCTGCCGTGCTTCCACGGCACCGGTGAACGCGCCCTTGGTGTGACCAAACAACTCGCTTTCGATCAGCGACTCCGGCAGCCCGGCGCAATTGGCGGCCACCAGCGGTCCCTCTGCTCGCGGGCTCCAGCGGTGAATCAACTGCGCCACCACTTCCTTCCCCGTGCCGCTTTCGCCCATCACCAGCACGGGCACGTCGGAGGGAGCCACCACGGCCACGGTCTCGGCGACGTGGCGCATGGCCGCGCTGTGAAAGACGTATTGCGGCGGCATGTCCGGAATCGCCCGAGCGGTTCTCCCCGAGGCGTCCTTTCCAGGGCCGCCCAGGGTGTCGAGCACGGCCGCTTCGAGTTCCTCCAGGTCGACCGGTTTGGCCAGGTAGTCGACCGCGCCGCTTTTCATCGCCGCCACCGCCTGGCGCAGATCGGCGAAGGCCGTGACCAACAGCACGGGCAGATTGCCGGCCAGCTTGCGGATTTCGGGCAGGGCCTCCAGCCCGCTCATGCCCGGCAGGCGAACGTCCAAAAGCACCATGTCGGGGGCCTCCCGGCCGATCGCCTCCAGGGCCTCCTCGGCGCTGGCGGCCTGCCGGGTCTGGATCCCCAGCGATTCGAGAAAGCCGCCCAGCAACTGCCGTTGCGAAGCCTCGTCGTCGACCACCAGAATCTTTCGCTGTCTATCGGCCATCCGCTTGGTCCAACCAGAAAACGGAACCGCCCCCCGGCCGCGGCCGGTAGCCGGCCCGCCAACCGTGCGTGGTCGCAATCCGCCGCACGATGGCCAGCCCCAGCCCGGTGCCGCCGGAGCGGGTGGTGAAATACGGTGAAAAAAGCGAATCGACGTGGTGCTCCTCAACGCCCGGTCCGGCGTCGGCCACCTCGATTCGCCATCTCCCATCCTGGCGTCTGTTGAGCAGGATTTCAACGGTCGCCCCGGGTGGGGAGAACTGGATGGCGTTGGTCAGCAGGTTGAACAGCGCCTGGCGAAACAACTCGCGGTCGACCCGGGCCGTGGTGGGGTGGCCTTCGGTGGTGATCTTCAACCGAAGTTGCTGGGCTTCCAGGTCGGGTTCCAGAATCACCGCCAACTGCCGGGCAAGCTCCTCCAAGTCGACGTCGTCGGGCTTGGGCTGGCAGGGCCGGGCAAAGGAGAGGAACTGGTTGATTCGGGCCGTGACCCGATCGCACTCCTCGATCACCGCCCGGGCCTGCCGCTGCTGTCGGGGAGAGTCGAGCGCCGATTGGGCCAATCGCTGCGTCCAGCCTCGCACCAGTCCCAGGGGGTTGCGGGTTTCGTGGGCCAGGCCGGCCGCCGCCTGGCTCATCTCGCGGAGGTGGCGGGCCTGGGACTCCAGCACCCGAGCTCGCCCCCGGGCCTGCACCAGTCGCACGGTGACCCACCACGCCGCCGTCAGACAGACCAGCACCAGGCCGCCGGCCGCCACCACCCAGAGCCGCAGCCAGAACGCGCGCACGGCCCGTTCGTCGGCCTGGCTTCGGTCGAGCACGAGAATGGTAAGGTACTGTCCGCCCGGCTGGAAGAGCGAGCCGCTCTCCGACTGGTTGGGCCGCCGGGCGCCGCGTCCCCACCCTCGGCCTCCTCGGCCCCCGCCCGAGCCGGGAACATCGCCTTCCGCTTCGACGCCGAGGACAAAGGGTTGGACGAATCGCACGGCGCCGTCTTCGATCGGCCCGGTGGTGTCGAGAAGCTCGGTTCGGCCCGCCGAGAGGAGTAAGCTTGGCTGGCCGTTCGTCGTCTCCCGTCCGCCGCCGGCGATCCCCACCGCGAGAACCGCCTCGGAGCGGGCCAGTTCGTCGAGCCCCCCCTGGACCATCGACTCGAAGAACGGCCCCACGCGACGGTGGGAAAGGAGACTGCCCACCAACACGCGGCGGACCGTCTCGGCCTGAAGCTGGAGGGAGTGATCGGCCGTTCGCTTCTCGTGGCGATACTCCTCCCACTGCCAAAGAGCCAGCGCGGCCCACAGCAACAGCAGCACGGCGATCCCCGCAAAGCGGCCGGTCCAACGCGGGCTGTTCATCACTCGATCGGATCCCTCAAACAATTCACCGCCGTGCCTACGATCCTGGTTCCCAAGCCGTAGGGTGCGTGCTCGCACGCACGTCACCACCTTGGTTCCCAAGCTCCGGCGTCCACCTTGGTTCCAGCTCCGGCGCCCACCTTGGTTCCCAAGCTCCGGCGTCCACCCTGGTTCCCAAGCTCCGGCTTGGGAACCCACCGGCGTGGCGTTCGACTTCGTCGCGGGCGAAGCAGAGCTTCGCGCCCAGTGCGGTCCCAAGCCGGAGCTTGGGACCGAGAGAGCCGCTTCGCGCCCAGTGCGGTCCCAAGCCGGAGCTTGGGACCGAGCGTGTCACCTCGCACCCAGTGCGGTCCCAAGCCGGAGCTTGGGACCGAGAGCCCCCCCGCCGAGCGATCTCGGCCGGGGGGCGTGTCCCGAACGATGACCCGTAGATCGGTCCGGGGCTATTGGCCCTGGCGGGCGGGGCTGCCCCAGAGCCGAGCGAAATTATCGCACACACCATCGCCGTTGTCATCGACAAAGACGCCGGCCCTGCCGGGGAACTGCCCGAATCCGGGCCCGCGACCACGACCCATCCCCCGGCCCTGGCATCCGCCGGCCCCGGGGCCGCACATCATGCTCCCGCGCCGGGCGGCTCCACCGCGGCCGGCCATCATCCCGGCGCCGCCCCGGGGAGTCATTCCCCAAGGGCATCCGCCGGACGCCCGGCCGGAGACCGCCGAAGGCGACGCCTGGGCCAGGTATTCCCGCCGCTGGGTTTGCAACTTCTGCCGCAATCGGGTGATCGCTTCCGGGTTGGGCTGTTGGGCCGATTGCGCCTCGACCAGGTCGGCCATCGTGCGGAACATGGCCGCGCGGAGTTCCACCGCGGTGGGCGTTTTCGCGGGGGCCGATTTCTCGGCCGCCGCCCGGGCCTTCGTTCCACCGCCGGCGGCCTGGGCCGCCGAGACCACCACGGTGAGCACCAGGCAACCAAGCAACTCTTTTCCAATCAACATCGTCGTCTCCTCCGTCTGCCGGCAAGGATTGTGCAGTTCTTTCACACTTACCCTGGGGCCCGCTGAGACACTCTTGCAGTGCCGGCGGCCGCATCGGACCTCTGGCGGGCTTCCGGCGAAAAGAGATATGCAATTGCGATGCCGGAAGGAGCGCGGGTTCGGCGGGTGCGCCAAAACTCACCGAGAAGCGAGCCGGGGATGACTTCAGATCGCACCCACGCCGGCCGCCGGGAGCGTCAGTGTCGCAAGCCGCGGTATCGGTCCCACTCGGCTTGCCGCGTCGTCTCGTCCCACTCGAACAGCTCGGCCATCCAGCCGGCGACCTGCCTGGCCGTTTCCGTGGCGTCCTGCTGATAGGCGTGCCAGCGGCCGCGGCGGATCATCACGTCGTCCAGGTGGATGGCGTACTCGTTGCGGCATTGATGCGCAACGACCTGGCGGCAAACCTCCGGCGGCACGATCCCGCTGGAGTTGCCCACGTCGGCCGGCTCGAGCAACGGCTGTTCCGCGGTGGTGCAGGGAGGCGTCTTGCGGCCCAGACGCCGCACCACGCGGTCGACCGTCTGCTCGGCGATCCGCCGATAGGTCGTCAATTTGCCCCCGGCCACGTCGAACCAGCCGGGCTGCGACTCGACGATCCGGTGGGCCCGCGAGATGTCCGAGGGGCCACCGTCTGGGGAGGCCAACAGCGGTCGTAGGCCGGCCCAGGTGCTCCACACGTCCGCCCGGCCCAGACCGGCGGAGGGGAAAAACCGGTTGGCCGCGTCGAGGAGGTAGTCGACGTCGTCCGGCTCGGTGGCCACCTCCTCGATGGCGCCCTCGTAGTCGGTGTCGGTCGTTCCCAGGATGACTCGCCGCCCCCAGGGAATGGCAAACAGGACGCGGTCCCCCTCGGTCATCACCACGGCGTCGGCCAGCGGCAGCCGGGTGCCGTCGATCACCAGGTGAACGCCCTTGGTCAAGCGGAGGCGGATCGTGCTGGGGGCGAGTCGCTCGGTCCACGGCCCGGCGGCGTGTACCACGGTGGCCGCCTGGATTTTGCACTCCCGCCCGGTCACGGCGTCGACGCCCCGGCATCGCCAGCCGGCAGGGCAGGCCGCGGGCTCCCGTGCCTGGAGGTAGTTGCCCGCCACGGCGCCCGCGGCCGTAGCCGAACGGATCGTGTCGATCACCAGCCGGGCGTCGTTGGTCAAGGCGTCGAAGTAGCGAACCGCCCCCGCCAACCCGTTGCCCTTGAGCCCGGGGACGTGTTCGAGGGTGGCGTGGCGATCCAACGCGCCGGACCGACCCAGGTTTCCGCCGCCGCAAAGCCAGTCGTAGCCCTTGACCCCCAGGCGAAGCTGCCACAGCGGCCACTTGCTTCCGCGATAGGCCGGAAAGACGAACGCCAGCGGCCTGGCCAGATGGGGCGCGATCCGGTGCAGAAGGCGTTTTTCCCGGCTCGCCTCACGCACCAGGCGAATGCGTCCTTGGGCCAGGTAGCGAATGCCGCCGTGCAGCAACCGGCTCGTCCGGCTGCTCGTGCCCGAGGCAAAGTCGTTCTGCTCGACCAGCGCCACCCGCAGACCGCGAAGGGCGGCGTCGCGAGCAACCCCCGCCCCCACGATGCCTCCGCCAATGACCAGGGTGTCCCAGGCACGATCCTCCAACGAATCGACCAGGCGGCCGCGCTGCGTTTCCAACGAGAGGGAGCCCATGGTTTTGTGTTGCAGGTTGCCACCCTGGTTCCCAAGCTCCAGCTTGGGAACCCACCGGCGTGGCGTGTGACTTCATCACAAGCGAAGCAGAGCTTCGCGCCAAGTGCGGTCCCAAGCTGGAGCTTGGGACCGAGGGCTTAGGCTCACCTGGTTCCCTAGCTCCAGCTTGGGAACCCCGCCGGAAACCGCTACTGGTTCGGCGAGTCGCCCACGTTTTCCTTCTCGGCCCAGTGAAGTGAGCGGCGCACCGCCTCCTGCCATCGCCCGTAGAGTGCTTGCCGGGTGACCGGGTCGATCCGCGGTTTGAACTCGCTGTCCAGGGCCCAGTTTCGGGTGATTTCCGAGGTATCTTGCCAATAGCCGACCGCCAGGCCGGCCAGGTAGGCCACCCCCAAGGCCGTCGTCTCGGCCACCACCGGCCGGCGCACGGTCACGCCCAGCAGGTCCGCTTGAAACTGCATCAACTGGTTGTTGGCCGAGGCCCCGCCGTCGACTTTCAGGTAGGTCAACTCCACGCCCGCGTCGCGCTGCATGGCGTCGACCAGGTCGCGGCTCTGGTACGCCATGGATTCGATGGCGGCCCGGGCCAGGTGGCCGGCCGTGGTGCGACGAGTCAACCCGAAGATGGCCCCCCGGGCATACGCATCCCAATGGGGCGCGCCGAGTCCCACGAAGGCGGGCACGAAATAGACCCCGTCGCAGTCGTGAACCGTGGCCGCCAGCCGTTCCACGTCGGCCGACGTGCCGATCAGTCCCAGGCCGTCGCGGAGCCATTGGACGACCGCCCCGGCGACAAACACCGACCCCTCCAGGCAGTAGACGACCCGCTCGCCGATTTTCCAGCCGATCGTGGTCAAGAGGTTGTTTTCCGAGCGGACCGCCTCGGTGCCCGTGTTCATCAGCAGGAAGCATCCGGTGCCGTAGGTGTTCTTGGCGCTGCCCGGCTCAAAACAGGCCTGGCCGAAGGTCGCCGCCTGCTGATCGCCGGCGATGCCTCCGATGGGGACGGCACGGCCAAGCCACTGGGGGTCGGTCTGGCCGTAGATTTCGCTCGACGACCGGACCTCGGGCAGCATCGCCCGGGGAACGCCCAGAATCCGCAGCAACTCGTCGTCCCACTGAAGCGTGTGAATGTCGAACAGCAGCGTCCGGCTGGCGTTGCTCACGTCGGTGACGTGGAGCCTGCCACCGCTGAGTCGCCAGGCCAGCCAGGTGTCCACCGTGCCGAAAAGGATGTCGCCTTTTTCCGCTTTCGCCCGCAGTTCGGGCTGCCGTTGGAACAGATAGGTGATTTTCGTGCCGGAGAAATAAGCGTCCAACACGAGTCCCGTCTTGTCGCGAAAGGTGGCTTCCAGCCCGTCGGCCTTGAGCCGATCGCAGATCGACGCACTGGCCCGGCTTTGCCAAACGACGGCGTTGGCCACGGGGCGTCCCGTGGCCCGATCCCAGAGGATGGTCGTTTCGCGCTGGTTGGCGATTCCCAGGGCGAGGACATCCTCGGCGGTGATTTCCGCTCGCTTGAGGGCCTCCCGGGCGGTGGCCAACTGCGAGGTCCAGATCGCTTCCGGATCGTGCTCGACCAGCCCCGGAGCCGGCAGGATTTGAGGAAACTCTTGTTGCGCCTGGGCCACGACCTGGCCCTGGGGGCCAAACACGATCGCCCGGCTCGACGTGGTTCCCTGGTCGAGGGCAAGGATAAATCCGGTCATGGCAGTCTCGTTCCGCTGAGGGAATCGCTGCGGGCAGTGTACTGGAGCGGGGCGGCAGGGGCAACCGGCCTGGGCGTTCGGCGCGGGTCTCCCAGCATTCCGTAGGGTGGGTGCTCCGCACCCACGCGATGCGTCGACGTAGCTCCTACGTGCGTGCCGAGCACGCACCCTACGAATCCGCACCCACGCGATGTGTCGACGTAGCTCCGGCGTGCGTGCCGAGCACGCACCCTACGAATCTCCTCTTCCACCTTCCCCCCTCCGCCTTCTTGCCGTAGGCTATCTATCTTTGGCCTACCGATCCCCACCGCCGGCAACCATGCCCACCCTCCCTCCCGTTCGACGCTTTGTTTCCTCAAGCGGCGTTCGCATTTACCGCATTCCGTGCCAGGTCTTGCCCAAGCTCTCGGGTCGCGTCTACCTGCTGCTGGGAGCCGGCCCGCCCACGCTGGTCGACGCCGGTAGCGGCAGTCCGGAGTGTACACTGCAAATCCTGCGGGGATTGGCGGCCGTGGGGGAGGAGTTCGGCGAGGCGTTTCGACCGGCCGAGATCGATCGCATTCTCCTCACCCATGCCCATATCGACCACTTTGGCGGGCTGCCGCAGATCGTCCGGCGGACCGGGGCGGAGGTGGCCGTGCACGTGCTCGACGCCCGCACGGTGGCGGCCTTCGACGAGCGGGCCGCGATGAGCAGTTTCGCCTTCGATCGCTTCCTCCGCGAAGCCGGGCTGGATGCCCCACGGCGCAGGGCCATCCTGGAGGAATTCGGCTACTTCAAGCAGCGGGTGGAGGACGTAGCCGTGGGGCGGCTGCTCCACGACGGCGACCGGCTGGACGGACTTCGGATCATCCACACTCCCGGCCACAGCCCGGGCCACGTCTGCATCGCCGTCGACGAAATCCTCCTGGCCG
>CAYZWG010000029.1:0-12348 GCA_964481605.1 uncultured Planctomycetaceae bacterium | reverse complement strand
CCCGGCCACAGCCCGGGCCACGTCTGCATCGCCGTCGACGAAATCCTCCTGGCCGGCGATCACGTGCTCTCGCGCACCGTCTCGCAACTTTGGCCCGAGAGCGTCACCGCCTCGACGGGCCTGGCCCACTACCTCGATTCGCTGGAGCGGGTGGCGGGGATCGATTCGATCGAGCTGATCCTGGCCGGACACGAGCCGCCGGTTCGCGATGTGCCGCGGCGGTTGGAGGAGATCCGCGTCACCCACCGCCGCCGGCTCGACCGCGTGATGGAGATTCTCGCCTCCGGCGATCGCCCCATGACCATCGACCAAGTCACCGAGCGGATGTACTCGCGGCAGCGGGGGTTTCCGGCCCTGTTGGCCCTGGCCGACGTGGGAGCACGGGTCGAATACCTCGAGCAGCGCGGCCGGATCGCCCTGGCCAACTACCAGCAGTTGGCGGCCAACCCCTGCCCCGTGCGGACTTACCGTGCAACCTGAATCCACGCTCACAAAGGAATGGACCATGCCGGCCGGAGAGGATCGGCCCGCGGCGGTGCTTCTGTTGGGGCCGACCGGCTCGGGCAAAACGCCGCTGGGTGAACTGATGGAAGCGCGAGGACTGTGGGGCACGGCCTGCCGCCACTTCGACTTCGGCGCCAACCTGCGGACCGTGGTCGCGCAAGACGGGCCCGACGAGCTCTTTCGCGGCGCCGAACTTCGCTTCCTTCGGGAGGTGCTCGACCAGGGCGCCTTGCTGGAAGACGAGCACTTCTGGATTGCCGAACGCATCCTTCGCGATTTCCTGGCACGGCAGGTGGCCGGTTCGACCGCCCGGGTGGTGCTCAACGGTCTACCCCGCCACGTCGGCCAGGCCCGGGCGGTCGACGCGATCGTTCGCGTGGAGGTGGTGATCCGCTTGGAATGCGAGGCGGCCACCGTGCTCCGCCGGATCGAGAGCAACGCCGGGGGCGACCGTTCCGCCCGGGTGGACGACGATCGAGCGTCGGTGGAGAAAAAGCTGGAGCTGTTTCGCCGGCGGACGGAGCCGCTTTCCCAGCACTACCGCACGGCGGGCATTCCCATCGAGAGTATCCCCGTGGGCCCGGCCAGCGCGCCGCTGGAGGTCTGGCGGCTGGTCGAGCGTCGTACCCCCCCGCAGTAGGGCAAATCGGCCGCGACAAGTCGGATTTGTCCTCTTTTTTCTCCACGGACTATGGAAGATGGAACCCCGTGCTGTTTTACTGGAGGCTGTGTTAAGGCCGCATTGTGCGCGGGTTGACGACGGATGAGAAATCCCGGTCGAGATATGTCGAGCGTTGGAAAACACGGATGCCAAGGCTGTCAGGTGAACGCGGGATCGTGAGACGGAGAAACGTTCTTGTGCCCCGTTTCGCTGGACCCTACTGGGTAAGATGCGTAGTATTGCCAAGCTCGGCGTTTTTTTCGGTGAAGACCGTGGAGAGATGCTGCCAGGTTTTGGGCTAACTCTCATATCCTCACGGGAGGACCAATCATGTCCCACACGCGCCGCCACGAGATGGTCCGACACGCCGCCCAGATTCTGATGTTTCTGTCACCCTGGATCGTCTCGGGGGCTTGGGCCCGGGCATCGGTCGTCGTGGACGGCAAGGTGGGCGGAATCGCCGAGGGTTACGCCCAGTCCTTCGAGGTGACCTTCGACATCGAGGATGGACCGACGAACGTGGCGGGTGGATCGCTGTTTTTGAGGGAAACGGACACGTCCCTGCAAGTTGGCTTCGTCGCCCCCTTGACGGTCAACGACAATACCTACGGAAACAACAAGGCTTCCGACTGGGGCACGAAGGACCACTTCCTCATGGGGGGCGGCGACGGACTTGAAGGCAGCGACAAATGGGAAATCAAGATCAAGGATTTCAGCGGAAGCGATGATCTCGAGTTGAAGCTCGACTATATCGAGCATGACACGAAAAAGGGCTTGGACTTCGTGGCAAGAGTTGAGAAGTTCAAGCTGGGGTCGGACCTCGACCCGGCCCTGATCGACCTTCACACATCTCTCCAATACAACCGTCATGTACTGGGGCTGAGCGAGTTCTTCGATCCCGTCAACCCGGTCGACTCTCCACTGTCGGCCGGTCCGGGCGACTACGATTTCACCAACGGTTGGATCGCGGAGATCATGTACGAGTTGGAGTTGCAGAAATCCGCTTTCAACGGCAGCGGTTTCGCCCTCACGTCTTCGACGTTCGTGCAAGACCTGTTTCCGAACTCGGTCTTTCACATGTCTCCCAACAAGCTGGGCGGACACAAGGTTTTCGCCAGCACCGTGAGCGACACCACTCCGGTCGTGCCGGAGCCCGCTTCCGTCGCAATATGGTCGCTTCTGGGAGTCCTCGGAATCGCTCTGGCTGGGCATCGAAGAAAGAAGGGGACTCGATTCGAGTACGAAGAGCCGGATAACGCGCCGCGGCCGCAGTTGTAGCACATGCCGGGCGCCTGTAGCCGTGCCGCGTGCGTGCGCAGCACGCACTCTACGGACCTTTCGCGGCGGGAATTTGCAATTCCCCGTGGCGATTGCTAAACTCGGGGCAGTGGTCTTTGCGGCGGGTCCGTTCCCCTCGCGGTGTGTCCGCGGGAAGGATTGCCCCGGGGAAGCGAAGAGGACTCTGGCAGACTTTTCCACGGTTGCCTTCTCGCATGACGGTCGAATCCACCCAGGCGCTTCTCCAACTGATCGAGAAGAGCCGACTTCTCGACTCGAAACAACTCGCCCAAACGCGGCAAGCCGCCGGCGATTGCAAGGATGCCCTCGCGCTGGCCAAGGCCCTGGTGCGGCAAGAGCGGCTGACGCGATGGCAGGCCGGGCAACTGTTGGCGGGGCGGAGCAGCTTCTTCCTGGGTAAGTACCGGCTCGTCGAGCTGCTGGGACGCGGCGGCATGGGGGCCGTCTTCCTGGCCCACCATACGACGATGAACCGGCCCGTGGCGCTGAAGGTCATCTCCAAGAAGCTGGGCAGCGATCCGGCCTCCCTGGAACGCTTTTTCACGGAGGCCCAGGCGATCGCCGCGCTGGATCATCCCAACATCGTTCGGGCCTACGACGTGGACAGCGAGGGCCAGCGGTATTTCATCGTGATGGAGTTCGTCCAGGGGGACGACCTGGACAGTATCGTCGCCTCCGACGGACCGCTCGATCCGGCCCGCGCCGCGGAGTATATCCGCCAGGCGGCTGAAGGACTGGCCCACGCGCACCAGCGGAAGATGATCCACTGCGACATCAAGCCGGCCAACTTGATCGTCAACGCCGACGACGTGGTGAAGATCCTCGACATGGGCATGGCCCGGCTGATGGCGCGGGGCTGCACGAGCGAGAACGACAGCGACCAGCGGCTTCTCGGCACGGTCGATTACCTGGCCCCCGAGCAGGCCCTGGAAAGCCCGGAGTTGGATCATCGGGCCGATATCTACTCGCTCGGCTGCACCTTCTACTACCTCCTCACCGGCCACCCGCCGTTTCCCCAGGGCACGCTCCACGAGCGGATCATGAAGCACCAGGAGAGCCGGCCCGCGGCCATTGCCCAACAGCGGCCGGAGACTCCGGACGAGGTGATCGCCGTTTGCGAAAAGATGATGGCCAAATCGCCCGGGGATCGCTACCAGACTGCCGAAGAGGTGGCGGCGGCGTTGGACCCGTGGGCCGAGTCGTACCGCCAGACGGGCCGGGAGGTGGCCATGGCGATCGTCGAGCCGGCCGACGATCTCGTGCAAGGCGCGGCCGACGAGGACGACTCGGTGCAAATCGAGATTGCCCCGGCCGATTCGTTCTCCCTCTCGCAAACGGCGATTTCGGCAGGTCGGGGCTCCGGGTCGCCCCTGGGCGCGGCCGCCCGGCTGGCGGCCTTTTGGGCCGACCCGAAAGGCAAGATCGCCGCCGCGACCGTGGGCGGGGTGGCGCTGCTGGCGTGTGTCGTGGGGATCGTGTTAATGCTTGCCGGCTCCGGCGACCAGCCGGCTCCGTCACAGGTTGCCCAGGCGGCCGTGCCGGCCGGCACCGCCACCAAGCCGACGGAAGAGCCGGCGTTTCCCCAACCCGAACAGGAATCCCCCGCTGCGGCGGCGTCCCCGCCGGCCGGTCCATCCGAGCCCAAGCCCGCCCCCGCCAAAACGCCCGAAACCCCGAAACCCAAGCCGCCGGCGCCCTCCCCGCCCGCCGGCCCATCCGAGTCCAAGCCGGCACCCGCCAAAAAGCCCGAGGCCCCGAAACCCAAGCCGCCGGCGGCGCCGGCGACATCCCCGCCGGCCGGCCAATCCAAGCCCGCACCCACCAAAAAGCCCGCACCCGCCAAAAAGCCCGAGGCCCCGAAACCCAAGCCGCCGCCGGATCCGCTGCAGGGATTGCCGGAGATGGTTGCCCTGCCCGAGTTGCTCAACAGCGACGGCCCGGGGAAGGGTTCCCGCTCGCCCATGTCGCTGGGGCAGATTCGCACCAGTAGCGACGTCAACTGGCAACTCCTCTTGTTGGGCGGCGACACCGCGCTGAAGGGGAAGCGCAAGTTCGTGCTGCTTCGCGATAGCGGGACCGGCCCCGCCTGGACCGTGCGGCTGGAGGGCGGCGGGTCGAACGAGCAAGCCTCGGTGGCCCGAATCTGGCGAGAAAAGCAGCACTTGATGTTCCAATGGGAGGCCGAGGCACAGGCCGCCAGCGCCAACTACCTGCGAAATTGCATTCTTCAGGCTCGCGTCGCCGGCAAGACGAAATACGTGACGCTGACCAAGCCGGTTGCCGCCGAACCGATCGTGGTCGACCTGGTGCGGGGCCTGGGCAACTCGGTGGCCGCCATCAAGTGGGCGCCTCCCAGCGAGCAGATTCGTGTGAAGATCACCAAGTTCGAGGGCCGCCAGGGCTACAAGCTGCAGCCGGAGGAACCGGTGCCTCCGAAAACGCCCATCAACCTGGTGTTCATCCGCAAGGACCGGCACGAAAACGAACATCCCGGCGTGGTGTTTCGAGTTCTTCCCCTCTGGCGTCGCTCGGGCGTGAGCGTGGAACTGCGGCTGACCTTGCCCGATCCTCGCGATCCGCGAGGGTTTCACTCCTTTGCCAGCAGCGGCTTCACCGAGCAGCAACTGGGCGTGGTCCGCGACCGCACGGCCAACCAGCGAGACAGCCGGGCGAGGGCCGAGGCCCAGGCCAAGGGAGGAGAACGCGACAAGATTGTCCGCGAGGTCGACGAGCTCGACGTGCGAATCTGGTACCTCGACTTCTTCCTCGAAGTTCACCAGCAGGGAAAACTTTACTACCAGGTGTTCAGCGAGGTGGACGGCCACGAGGTGGTGCTGGCCGCCGCCCGCCCCGGGTAGTCGGCCAACCGCGTTCGGCGCGGGTCTCCCGTTCGGCGCGGGTCTCCTGACCGCGCCGAGAACCGTTGGATGGAAAGGAATCCGGCCCCATGAGCCCGCTGTGCGTGCTGCTTCTGAGTGTGTTGCCCACCGGCCCGGTGGCCCCGCCGGCAGCGGCCGAATACGACGGGAAATCGGCTCCGGGCTGGGTTGCCGAGTTGGCTCAAGAGGAGGTCCGCCGCCGCTGGCAGGCCACCTACGCCCTGGGCCAGCTTGGTCCCGCCGCGGCAGTGGCGGTCGAGCCGCTGGTGCGACTTCTGGCCGACCGCTCCCAGTACGAGTACGTCCGCGGTGGAGCCGCCTGGGCCCTGGGACGAATCGGTCCGGCCGCCGAACGCGCCATCCCGCTGCTGATCGAAACCCTCGACTCGAAGCATCTTTCCGTCCGCCGCAACGCCTCGGCGGCCCTGGGGGCGTTTGGTCCCCGGGCGGCCGCCGCTGCCGACAAATTGCGGGGGCTGCTGGGCGACGCCGATCCGCTGGTCCGTGTCCGCGCGGCCGAGGCGCTGGGGAGGATCACGGCCGACGAAGCCGCGGTTTCCGCCCTGGTGGGTGAGCTTCGAAAGCCCCAGGGCGCCGGCTGCTACCAGGCGGCGGCCGCGCTGGGGCGAGTGGCCGAGAATTCTCCGGCGGCCGTGGCCGCGCTGGCCCAGGCCCTGGGCCATGCCGACGCGGACGTTGCTCGCCGGGCCTGCTGGGCCCTGGCCGGTCTCGGCCGGCAGGCGCTGGAACCGCTCCGCGCGGCCGCCGGCGACGCCCGCGAGCCGGTCCGGTTTCGCGCGGTCGAGGGCTTGAGCCGACTGGGGCCGCCGGCCATCCCGCACCTGGTCCGTGCCCTGGGAGACGAGAGTCCGCGAGTTCGCCGCGCCGCCGCGCGTGCGCTGGGCCGCCTCGGCCACGCGGCAAGAGAAACCGACCCGGCCGCCGCCAAGCGGACCGAACAGGCCCTCTTGCAGGCCGTCCGCGACGCGAATCCCCAGGTGAGCGAGGAGGCGGCCCGGGCGCTGGCGCGGATGGACCCCGAAAGCGGCTGAAAACCGCGGCGCTCGACTACTCGGCCGCCTCGTCGGCGGAATCCCCCTCGCCCGCCGAAGTCTCCTCCGTCCCCGCGGCAGCTTCCGGCCCGGGCTCCGTGTCGCCGCGCGAGGGCGGCTCCGCGGGGGCCGGTGGTTCGATCGTGCCGGTCTGCCCCAGGTTCCTGGCAATCTTGGGCCACCCCTGGGCGGCCAATCCCCGGGCGGAACATTCGAGCACCACCAGGGTGTCGTCGTCCAGGCCAAACGCCAGCCGCCCCGGGGAGAGGATCGTGCCGGCGGAGCGAACCGCCGCCTCGACCTTGGCGGTCCACTGGGCCTTGCCGCGGGTGTCCAAAGCGTGAATCACGCCGGCGTTGTCGCCAAAGTAGATCAGCCCGTCGTCGCCCACCACGGGCGTCGATTCCACCGGGCCGGCGGCGTGATATTCCCAGCGGATCTTGTGCGAATTGCCGTCCACGCAAACCAGCAGCCCGCCGGCCGCCCGGCCGCGATGGGCTTGCGTCACGCCGGCATAGACGTGCCCCGCCGGACCAATCACGGCCGAGCCGAGAATCTGCCCCGGCACGGGCGTACTCCAGGCGAGGTCGCCCGTGGGCGCAAACCCGTAGAGCCGCTCGTCGCGGGCCGCCACCACGATGATGCCGCCGTCCTGGGAGACGGCGGGCGAGGAATTGACGAAGCCCCCGGCGTAACCCCGCTCTAAGGCGTGGTCCCAGGTGTTCGTGCCACCGTCCTCGTCGAGCCGGATGGCAAACACGTAGCCGTCCTCCGAGCCGACCACCAGCACGCCCTGGTGGATCACGCCCGCCGAGTCGAATTTGCGTCGCGACCGAAAGTAGGGGCGTGGGCCGGGCTTGCCCTGGGCGTCGACCCGCAGCAGGCCCCCCTCGTAGGCGCTGACGTAGGTGTTGCCGCGCTGGTCGACCACCGGGGCCGCCCAGCCCAGCGGTTCGCCCACCAGGGCCGGGGCCCACTGCTGCTTTCCCTCCGGCGTGACGCAGTGCAGGTAGCCGTCGCGGGCGTGAATCCGCAGCGTGCCGTCCGGTGCCGCGACCACCGGACCGGGAACGTGGCAACCGACCACGTACTCCCAAACCGTCTTGGCCTTGCCGCCGTCCTCGACCAGCGCCACCAGCCGATCCTGCGTGCAGAGATAGATTTTCCCCTCGGCGTCGACCGCCGGGGCGTTTTTCATGGGCCGGGCCTGGTCCTCAAAAGGTGGCCGGTCCGGATAGGCCCAAACGAACTGCTTGGGGCGAACCACCTGGGGACGGCGGCGGGGTTTGGGCTGGGGAGGCGGCTCGGCCGGGGGCTTTGCAGGTTGCGGTTTCGCGGGCTTGGCGGCCGAGGGCCGGGCCTTGGCCGGGGGAACCGCCGTGCGGCGGCGTTTGGTTCGGGCCGTGGCCGGGCGTTTTCCGGCCGGCGGGGCGGGCGACTTGGCCGGCGGCCGGGGAGGCGGCGCTTGCGGCCGCGGCGTCTTCTTGGCCGGCCGCGGTCGAACCATCGGCCGGCGGATCGAAGCGGTCTCCGGCGGGGGGGAAGTCGGTGGCGCGGAAGTCGACGGTGGTGAGGACGTCGCCGGTGGGGAAGTCGGCGGTGGAGCAGCCGGACCAGAGGGCGCGGCCGGCCGTGGTGCCGCGGGTTTCGGCGCGGTTGGCGGGCTGGCGCCCCCGGCCGGCGGAGCAGGCGCCGGGGCCGGCTCGGCTGGCGACGCCGGTCTGGGGGACATCGCCGGGGGCGGAAATGGGGCTGCTGCCGGCGGCTGGGCCGGCGGCACGGGCGCTGCCGGTTGGACCGGCCCCGGCGGTGGCGGGGGGGCGCCGATGGGGGAGATTCCCCCGTGCCGCGGCGGGGCAGCATGAGCCGGCGGGGTCGCGGCGGGTTGGTGAGGCGGCGCCGGGCCGGGCGGCGCCGGGCCGGCGGGGGCAACCAGCTTGAACAGTCCCACCGCCTGGGCTCCGCATTGCGGACAACGGTACGGCTGCGTGGGCCGCTCGATTTGGTGTCCGCATCGCGTGCAGCGAAAAGTATTCATAAGGGACGGAGCCTTCGACAAGCTGACCTAACGCACGGTGACCGCGGCCTTGGTGTAGACCTTGCCGTTGTCGCGGGCCACGATCCACCCGTGGACCCGGACGATCTCCACCCCGCGCGTGGTCGCCGTGTGCCGCGCGGAATCGAATCGCTCGCCCGGATGAACCAGGGCGATTGTGTTGGCAATCCCCGCCGCTTCGCATCTTCGCTGCACCCAGCCCACCAGGGCCTGCTCGACGGGGCTGCTCTCGGGCGAGGTCTTTGGCTCCCAGCGATAGAACGCCTCGCCCAGGTCCTTCAGCAACTGGGGCAGGCGTTCGGGCGGGGCCGATTGAAACACGAGCAGTTGGCCGGCCAGCGCCTGGGAATCCGGGTCTTCGGCCAAGACACCCGAGACGAGCCGCCGGCAGGGTTGGGCCAAGCCGGCGTTGACGGCCAACTCAGGGCCCAGGATCGCCCGCACCCAGTCTCCGCCGGCGCCCGGTTCGTCGCCCGGGGCCGCAGGCTGCTCGCTGGGCAGGATCAACTCGGCCAGGCTGCGGATGCCGCCGTCCAGGTGGGCCGCCAGTTGCTCAACGGTCTGGTAGAGGGCCGTGTTCTGCTGGTCGAGAATGTCGAGCTTTTGCAGAACCGGCCGCAGTACCTCTTCCGGCAAAGGGGCCGGCGGCGGGGCGGACGGGGCGTCGGCCGCGGAGTCCGAACGGTCGCCCGCCGAGCGGCGCGAGGCAGCCAGCTTCTCCATCTTCTCGACCAACTCGGCAATGCGGTCGGCCAGGCCGGCCGCGACGGGCGTGTCCTGGGTGGCAGTCGCCGCCGCCCGGGATTCCCGCTGCAAAAGGTAATCGCCGATCTTTCGGTTGGCTGCTTCCAGGAGTTGGCCCAGGCTGCCCAGTTGCCTGCTCAGCCGCTCCAGGTCGCCGCCACCGGCGTCCGTCTCGGGGGTGGGGATTTCGGGCATCTCGGTCTCGTCCGGTTCCTTCTTGCCAAACCACGAAGGGGGCATCCTCGCAACTCCCGCACCGAGTGGATTCAGTATTCTCCGAATTCGATGTTATCCAGGCCGCCCGTGTCGAGATAGTAGCGTTCGTCGGCCAGCGTTCGCCAGGTGAAGTGAACGTTCTCGCCCAGGAAGGCATCCTCGCCGGCCACGATGCCGTTGACCGCCTCCAATTCCAGTCGCTCCTCCGTCTGGCCGTCGGCCCGCACCCGCTTGATCTTTACCGCCACTTCCGTCTTGCCGATGCGGTCGCCGGCTTCCATCTTGAGGACATAGACGGGCGAGGCCTGGGCGTCTTCATCGACGTTCATTTTTCGCCCGATGATCACCCGCTGGGAACTGGTGGAGAACTCGGTGATTTCCTCCTTGGCCTGCTCTTCGGCCGGCTCGAAGAGGATTCGCTCCTTGCGGATGCCGCTGGTGGCGTCGGTCATCACGCCCCAGTAGTAGGTGTTTTCCTTCCTCTTGCCCCGCATCTCGAACTTGAACTGGGGCAACATCCCGTGCTGGGCCATGAACTCGATCGCCGCCCCCACCACCACGGGGCTCTTGGGATCGACGATCACGCCCGGGTTGCGGCCCTTCTCGTCCTGGTAGGGGTACCAGTTGCCGGCGTAGTGCTGGTGCATGGGCACGATCCGCGAGGGCGCCAGGGGGACGTACATCCGCACCAGCCGCTGAATGTAGTCGAGCTTGGACGGCAGCCCGGCCAACAGCACCACGTTGGTCTTGTAATCCACGATTCGCTGGCAGTAGTCGAACAGCAATTCGTCGAACACGTCGTGCACCACGCCCTCGAACTCGGTGCGGTCGAGGTACAGCTCCAACTCCTGCTGCACGTTGTAGTAGCCGGGACCGCGGAGTTTGTCGAACACCTGCTGGAGCGAGTCGAGCACGGCCGGGTCGACGATCTCCGGATCGGCGTGCGAGATCGGCTCGTCGGTGATGTCGTCCACGGCGTTGTTGAGATAGGCCTGGGCCATGGGGACAAACAAGCGGTTGATCCAGTTCACCCGCTGGGCCCGGAACTCGCGGTTCTTGGGCACCTCGGGCCCGAACAGAAACTGCACGTCCTCGTCTTCCAGGGCCAGCACCTCGGCGAAGGTGGGCACAATCACCGTCTCCAGCAACCGCTTGACGAGTTGGTCGCCGCCCAGGGCGATGCCGTCCTGGTGGAGCACGTAGCCGCGAATCGCGTCGTCGATCTTCGATTCGAAGTTGTAGCGGGCGATCATCAGGTCGGTGGTGCCGCCGCCCACGTCGATACAAGCGATGCGAATTTCGTTGGCGGCGTCGCCGAACTCCTCCTCCTTCTTTGCCGAGGCCGCCCGCCGCCGCGGCGGCGCTCCGCCCGGCCGCTGAACACCGCCGGGCCGGCCGCGGCGGCGGGCCGCCGGAGCGACCACCTCGGCCGGAGGCTGCTGGGCTTGCGGCTTGACCGGTTCGCCCCGATCCTGCCGCAGCACGGCGAACCAGAGGCGGGGATCCTGGCCCAACAGGCGTAGCTCGCTCCAGATGTAGGTCAGATGGACCGCGCTGGCCTCGTCGATGCTGAGGTTCAACTCCGGCTCCACCCGCTGGTGCTTGCCCAGGGTGAGGGCGAAAATGTTGATCGCCTTTTGGGCCTGGGCGGCCAGGCGTCGCTGCTCCTCCTCGATCATGCCGCTGGGATAGGTGAGGGTGAGGGTGCGAATCTCGCGCGATCGGCCGGCGTCGCCGCTGGCGCTTCGGTAGCCGGGCGAATTGACGAAGCTGTAGGCCTGGCAGAGTAGCTCGTAAAGTGCGGCGGTCATCATCGCCCGGGGCGCGTGCCGTGGTTTGTGGGGCGCCTCGCTGGCGAAGTCCTTCTCCGGCGGGCCGTCCTCGTCGAGGAGGAAGTCGCGGTCGTCCTCGTGGACGAAGCGGAGATAGGGCCCCCGCAGCGGCGCCGCGTAGGTGCCGCTCTGGCAGCGGTCGGCCGGATCGGCCATGTGCCAGTTGGCGCCTTCCAGCCAACTGGCGTCGGCGGCCCAAAGGTATCGCTTGGGCGAGCTCAAGCCGATGCGAAAGTCGCCGTCGACCCGCATCACCTGGGTGACGTCGTCCGCCTCGCGCCCCAGGCGAACCATGGAAAGGTCGTCAAACAGCGTGGGGGTCACCGACACTTCGACCTTGTTTTGCTTCCGCTTCTTCCTGCCGCGAGCGAACCAGCCGCCGTTCTCCGACTCCACGGCGTGGTACTCGGTCTTCTTCCGCACCAGCGGAGGCAGGTAGGGCGTATTGCACCAGACGGTTTTCGAGGAGAACCAGCGTGCCGAGGGCTTGCTCTGGAAGGCCCCCTCCTCGTCCCAGGCGTCGAGGTGGTAGCGGTTGACCAGCTCGAAGGGCATCATCTGTGGCGTCTGGGTGATCTCGCCGGTCATTTCCAGCAACAGGGCCCCGGTGCGGCTGTTGCCGAAATCAATCACCATGTGCACATGTTTGGCGTCGCCGGCGGTGGCGGCCGCCGACCGGATACAGACATCCAGCGGCCCGGCCCCCCGCAGGGGCTTGCCTTGCAGGTCCAGAATCCCCTCCAACCGAATGGGGAAGTCGCCGGTCAGCGAGCCAGCCTCGCAAAAGTAGCCCACCTCGGGGTCGCCGCAGGTGGTGTCCACCGCGAGGAAGAGTTTCGACGTGCCTGCCTGAATCACCTGCCACTGAACAAAGGGGTACTCGGTCGGCGGGGTGTCTTCCTCCGCCCGGCCGCCCGGGGCACAGCGGCAGCGTTGCCAGCCGTAGCCGATCTGCGCCGCCTGGTATCGGCTTCCGCCCCGCAGCGGCGTGCAAATCACCTGGACTCCCGTGTTGGCAAACAGTACGTGCATGGCGGCGTTCCGTGCGTAGGGCCGGCTCTGCCGACCGGCCTGGGGTTTCTCAGGGCTAGGTGTCGAACGGATC
>CAYZWG010000028.1:15492-24469 GCA_964481605.1 uncultured Planctomycetaceae bacterium | reverse complement strand
ATACGCCCAAGAATCGCTACAAGATCATCACCTTCGAGGGGGGCTTCCACGGCCGCACCCTGGGCTCCACCACGGCCACGGCCCAACCCAAGTACCACGAGGGGCTCGGCCCCTTGATGGCCGGGTTCGTCTACGCCCCCTTCGGCGACTTGGAGGCCGTGGCCAAGCTGATCGACGAGGAAACGGCGGCGATCATGGTGGAGCCCGTCCAGGGAGAGGGCGGCATCCGCATTCCCCCGGACGGCTTTCTCCAAGGGTTGCGCCGGCTGGCCGATGAACACGATCTGCTGTTGGTCTTCGACGAAGTGCAAACCGGTTGTGGACGCACCGGCAACTGGTTCGCCTATCAGCATTTCCACGTCGTTCCCGACGTGATGACGCTGGCCAAGGCGGTCTGCGGAGGCATCGTCGGGGGGGCCATGCTGACCACCGCCGAGATCGCCCCCAGCCTCCGTCCCGGCATGCACGCGGCCACCTTCGGCGGCAATCCGATCGCCGCCCGCGCCGGCATCGCCGCGATCGAGATGATCGAAAAGGAGAACCTGCTGGAAAACGCCGGCAAACTCGGCGGCCTGTTCCAGACTCGCCTGGAGGCGATGCGGGAAGAGTGCGACGTGATTCGCGAGATTCGCGTGCTGGGCCTGATGATCGGCATCGAGTTGTCCGTGGAGGGGGCGCCCGTGGTCAAGGCCTGCATGGAACGCAAGCTGCTGGTCAACTGCACGCAGCAGACGGTGATCCGGCTGTTGCCGGCGATGAACCTCACCGAGGAACAAGCCCACCAGGGCTGCGATATCCTGGCCGGCGCGCTCAAGTCGCAGGGCAGCCGGGAATCTTGATGGAATCCGGCATGGCCGGCCGGCGAAGGGCTTTCTTGGGGAAGTCCGGGTTTTCAAGGCGTGACGGGAAGCAAACCATGCTCCGCCGCGCAACGATCCACAACATCCGTACGGCGAAACCGAAACCGGGGACGGCACCATGCCACACCTCCTTACCCTGAGTGACCTCAGCGCGGCCGAAATCGAACGCATTTTTTCGATTACCGAGGACCTCAAGGCCAAGTATCGGGACGGCCTCCGCGAGCCGCTTCTGCCCGGTCGGGTAATGGCCCTGCTGTTCGAGAAGCCGTCCCTGCGAACCCGGGTCAGCTTCGAGGCCGGCATGGCGCAACTCGGCGGCAGCGTGATGTTCCTGGGCGCCGAAGTGGGTTTCGGCAAGCGGGAAAGCGTGGCCGATTTTGGCCGCGTATTGAGCCAGTACGTGGACGTGATCGTGGTTCGTGCCAAGAGCCACGACACGGTGGCTGAGCTTGCTCAGTATTGCTCGTGCTCGGTGATCAACGGCCTGACCGATTTTGCCCATCCCTGCCAGGCGATGGCCGACCTGTTCACTCTCCGCGAGCTGTTGGGCTCACTGCGCGGGCACACCCTGGCCTGGATCGGCGACGGCAACAACGTGGCTCGCAGCCTTGCCCTGGGCTGCGGCAAGGTCGGCATGAGGCTGGCCATGGCCACGCCGGAAGGCTACCAGTTCGACCAGGCGTTTCTCGATCTGCTCCGGCGCCAGGTGCCGGACCTCGAATTGGTGGTCACCACGAATCCGGCCGAGGCCGTCCGCGAGGCGGCGGCCGTCTACACCGACGTCTGGGCCAGCATGGGCCAGGAGAAGGAAGCGGAACGGCGGCGGCGTGATTTCGGCGCCTTTCAGGTCAACGCCGCGTTGATGGCACAAGCCTCCCAGGGGGCCTACTTCATGCACTGCCTGCCGGCCCGCCGCGGTGAAGAGGTGACCGACGAGGTGATTGATTCCCAGGCCAGCGTCGTGGTCCGGCAAGCCGGCAACCGGATGCACGTCCAAAAGGGGATTCTCACCTGGCTGCTGGGCGCCAAAGCGTAACCCGGCCGCAAGCCCAAACGAAGCTGGGGACTGCGGCGTTCGCTGCTTGCGCAACAGCTTTGCGCAACAGCAATTCTCCCGAATAAAGTCGAAGTGAGGCTGTGGGGACTTGAACCCCAGACCTACGGATTAAAAGTCCGTTGCTCTACCGACTGAGCTACAGCCCCGCTTGGGTAAGTCCTTAGTCTCCAGGATTGGCCGCGGGGCGTCAATCCCCGCTGGGCTCCCGATTGCCGCCCCCCTCAGTCTTGTTCCGCCGGGTCGAGATAATACTCGATCTGGGCCATCACCTCGTCGCGGCGGCGTCCCCAAGGCAGGAACAGTCCCCAAAGGACGTCGATCGGGCTCGGTTTTTCGTGGGCCAGCAGGAGGACCCCGGCGGAGTAAATCCGGTGCCGCCGCACCTGGTGCCAGCGGACGCGGCGGTGCCGCCCGAAAACCCACTGGTTGACCCCGTCGGCGTTGAGCTCGAAGGTCACCGGCAGGAAGAACCGCCACCCGCAGGTGGCCACGGCCGCCGTGGCCATCGCCGCCAGGTAGACCCGTTCCGTGCGGAGGTAGACCACGGCGGCCACGGCGGCCAGGCCCGCCAGCACGACCGTCGCCCAGACCAGGTGCTCGCCCAGCGGCCAACTCCGCCAGCGGACCAGCGGCGGCGGGTCACGGCCCCAGGCCGCGGCGTCTCGATCCGTGGTGCTACTGCTGCTCACAGGGAGGATTTCCCCGGGGGTTTGGCGAATCCACAAGGCGACTCTCGGCGGGGTCGGCGGCCCACTGCCGTGAACTTCTTTATTCGTGGGTGGCACCGGTTCTTGAACCGGTGTGGCTCTGCCACAGGAGGTCAGGGCAAATCACTCCACCCATGGAATAGGAACGCCGCCTCAGCGTTGCTACCCGCTGGCCTGACCTCTTGCCGGCTGCCGCCGGCCCAGGTTCAAGAACCTGGGCCACCCGTCAGTCCAAGCTTGGTGCCCGTTGCGTTACGAAGCCGGAGCTTCGTAACGAGTAGGTTTCGTAAGGCTTTACGGAGAATTGCAGCAAACAACTCTGCACGGCAATACGAAACCGATCGGCCCACGCCGGCTTCCCCCATTATACCGTGGATCGGCCGGCAGCGCGCCGAGCTTACCCGGGCGTGAACGTGAAGCGCCACCGGTTGGCGGCCTCGGTGGTCTTTTCCAGCACCACGCGGCCCTCAATCTTCCCGCCCGAAAGGGTCAAGTCCCAGCGCGCATCGGTTTGGTCGAGCAACTCGTAGGTGCCCTCGTCCCAGCGGCCGACCGTGCCCCGCCCCCCGGAAATCGCCCCTTCGTAGTCGAGGTAGGCGATGCGATGGTCGGGCAGTCCCGTGGCCTCGATCACGTGCTCCGGCTGGGGTGGCAGCCGCAGCGCCCAGGTGGCCAGAACGCCCTCTCGCTCCAGCATCAAATCCCAATGAAGCTGCTGCGGATAATCGTGCTGGAGAATTACGAAGCGGGGCATGGGACCGGCTGCTCGGCGGCAGGCGATGGCGGATTCATCAATCCCTATCGTCTCCTCAGAACCGAGGTCTTCACCTCCTTGGTGACGGGCACGGCCAGGTTTTGGCTGGCCACCTGGGCCTTGAGCGGGGCGTCGCCCGCGGTCTCGGCCCGAACGCGAAGGCGATACTCGACCGACTGGCCGGCCGGCAGCGTGTCGATGGGCTCGAATCGAATCGTGTGCCCGAGAATCTGGTAGTTCGTGGGGCCGAACGTGCGGAGGCGAATCGGCACCAGGTTGTCCGCCAGGCTAACCGTCAGGCCGACCTGGTGATCGTCGTTCGTGCCCGTGTTGACGACCCGAACGCGATAGGTGAACTCTTGTTTTTCCGTCACCGGCTCGTTCAAGGCGTCGACGGTCAAGGAAAGCGTCGCCTCGCCGGGCGCCGGCGGGTTGCGAACGGAGACACACGTCTGATCGCTGTCGCTGGCCCCTTGTTGCGTAGTCACCGAGGCATAAACACAGGCAGCCGCCGATTCCCGGGCGCAGCGGCAATGGACCTCGAACTGGGCCACCCGGTCGCGAGGCAGGGTCGCCGTGGTCCAGACGAACGCCCCGTCCTGCGGACGCCGCTGGTAGCCCCCGGTGGCCTGCTCGGGCACCAGCGCCGGATCGAGCCGGCAGGTGACGGTCAAGTTGGTCAGCGTGGCCGAGGCCTCGTTGGTGACGTTGATCACGAAGGCGGCGATTTCTCCCACCACGGCCCCACCTGCCGGGCCGGTGACCGAGATGGCCACCCGGGACGGCGGCCGAGGCGTTTCAGGTTGGGCTCCCGGCAGCGGAGCCGGCTGGCGGCCGGACGTCCCGGCGGGCGGCCCCGTTTCGGGCTGGCCCGCGGGCGGATGTTCGCCGGGAAGCGGGGTGCCCGGGGCTTGGGCCGGAGGTGAGGTCAGGGGCGCCGTCTCCCCCGGGGGCGGAGTGGGCGTGGGGTAGGAAGGCGGCGGCATGGCGCCGGGTGCCGTGGTCGGCGGCGGAGTCGCCGGCCGGGCGGCGGCGGGTTCAACGGCCGTCAGGCACGCGCGGTCCGAAGTTCGCACCCCCCCGGCCCCCGTGATCTGGACGGTGTGGCAAAGCTCGCCCGACTTGGCCACCCGGAACGTCACCCCCACGGTGATCGATTGACCGGGGGCCAAATCCCCCAAGTCGCGTTCGATGCGACGTTTCTGAATCTCGTGTTCGAGGCCCTCGTCGAAGGTGTCCTTGATAATCAGTCCCGTGGCGGGCACCCGGCTGCGGTTGGTGACCACCATTTCAAACGTCACGTTGTCGCCCACGGTCGCCCGGGTGGGACCGAGGATTTGCAGGTCCAGCTCGGCCACGTCGACGGCCGAGCTAGCGCAGGCCGAGGCCGAAAGGCCGCCCGCGGCGGTGGCCTCGGCGCAGAATTCGATCGTCCCCGGCTGCGCGGCCCGCAGGTCGACGCTGAGCGTCCGCGTTTCGCCCGCGGCAAGCCGGCCCAAGTTCCAGCGGAGCCGGCCGGCGAGTTGTTCGGCGGGCGGGCTGCTCGTCTGGTAGCTTGCCGCGGTGGGGACGGTAGCTCGGACCTCGACGCCCTCGGCCGGCAAATCGCCGGCATTGGAGACCTCGATGCGATAGCTCAGCAGCGTGCCGGCGCTGGCATGGGGCGGCCCGGTTACGCGGACGGCCAAGTCGGCGGCCGACCAGGTTTGCAGCACGCAGCCGCTACCCACGCTGAGCCGGTCGTCGGCACGACCGCCGGCGCCCGGGCGGATCACGCGGATGGCGATCTTATTGGTTCCCGGGGCGGGCTGGGGCTGAAAGATCTCGGCCACGGCCCGGCCGTCGGCCCCGGTGAGCACTTCGATCGTGTTGGCGCCGTCCGGGGCGAAGCCGGCCGGGGGACCGCCCGTGATTTCGTAGCGGACAATCCAGCCGGCCCGGGGTGTGCCGTCCGACTGGCGGACCACCATGGTGCTCAGGCTGCGGCGGGCCCCGGCCGACGTAATGCTCGGCGACGGAAAGCTCCACTGGGCGTCGACCCAGTGGACCTCTGCGTGCTTGGTCCGCTCCGGCCAGGCATAAACGTTGGGGGCGAACACGGTCACGTGGCTGGTTCCCTCCACCGACGAGGTGACGCTGACCCACGTCTGGCCGCGGTGGATCGGCACATCGTCGTTGGCATCGGGTGTGCCCCGGGTCAGCCGCAGCGCCCTTCGCGAGGTGCTGTTGACGGCGTAGGTGCCGCCGATCTTTCTGGCCCGGCTGAAATCGCCCACCAGCGGATCGGTCCAAGAGCCCTTGCCCACGCCCACGAATTGTCCCACGCCGGCCGGGTCGAGCATCCACTGCACCGGCTCGTTGGTCCGCAGATACTGGTCCTGGCCTTGGACCGAGGCCACGAGAATCACCTCGCCGCCGAGTGGGGCAACGATCCGCTGGGGACAGACGATCAGCGCGCGGGGACGGCTGCCCGGCGACGCACCGGGAACTTCGCGGAAACCGGTCCCCGCCAGCGGGCCAACGGCTGGATGTGCCGGCGGGCCAACAGCCGGGGCAGCGGTCGGGGCAACGCGGGGAGGAACGGTTGGGGGAACGGTTGGGGGAACGGTTGGGGGAACGGTCGGAGGGACGATTGGGGCGATGCCCGGGGCGGCCGGTGTTCCGGGCGCGGCCATCGGTTCGGTGATGAACAAGCGCCGGCCGGAGGGATCGATCCGCGGCAGTCGGCTGTACGCACAACCGTCCAGCGCCAAAGCGCAGCAGACGACCCCCAAAGCGATCAGGCGGGTTGCCGACACGGACCGCCGCATGGCGAAATCTCTGGGCCAACGTCGAGGTTGATGGAAGCCTTGGGGGAGACGAACGGCTGGCCGGCGACCCTTCCCGGCGACACACAACTCGCTCCCTTCCACATACGCAGCCACCCAGGGTGAAGGATCGCCCCAGGCGCACATTGGGCCACCATGAGAAGGCTAGCATGAAATTTGGCAACATGGGGGCTTTTTCCCACCATCAGGTGTGCGAAAAGACCTCATTCGACACCCACCCCGGCGGTATCATCGGCACAACCGAACTCACCCGGTGCGGCGGGCGCCTCGCGCTGCCCAGGGGGCACCTGGCTTCCGAAAGTTGCAGTGAGTGGGTCAAGTCTTGGAGACAGTCGTAGGCCGGATCGTGATCCGGCATCTGGGCTGGGGCACTCCACCCAACAGGCCGGGGCATTTCTCCTGCCCGGCGGCGAAAGTCGCTGTCCTCACGCCGCGCCCGCGGCAGCACCGTGACGAACCGGGCCGCCCCGCCCGCCCTGTCAAGCATGGCCCCCGAGGGCCGCTCGTGCACGTTGACGAACCGAGGCGAGAATTTGTACACTGTCTTTCTTCGTGCCGGCGGGGAGGAGTTCAAAGTGGCGCTGCCCAAGTAGTAACGCGGAGACAACATGGCAGTTTCGACCAACGATCTTGAACAGTTGGCCATCAACACGATTCGCACGCTCTCGATGGACGCCGTGCAGGCGGCCTCCAGCGGCCACCCCGGCACGCCCATGGCGCTGGCCCCGGTGGCTTACGTGCTTTTCAACGAGCGGCTCCGCTACGACCCGCGGCAGCCGGCCTGGCCCGGGCGGGACCGCTTCGTGCTCTCCTGTGGGCACGCCTCGATGCTGCTGTTTTCGCTCTTGCACCTGGGCGGGGTGAAGCAGCTTGGCGAGGACTGCCGGCCGTTGGACGAGCCGGCCGTGCCCCTGGAGGCGATCAAGCGGTTTCGCCAATGGGCCAGCCGCTGCCCGGGACATCCCGAGTATCGCCACACCAGCGGCGTGGAAATCACCACCGGCCCGCTCGGCCAGGGCGTCGCCTCCAGCGTGGGCATGGCGATCGCCGCCGCGTGGCTGGCCGCGCGCTACGACCGGCCCGGATTCGAACTGTTCGGATTCAACGTCTACGCCCTCTGTAGCGACGGCGACCTGATGGAAGGTCTCAGCGGCGAGGCGGCCTCCCTGGCAGGACACCTGAAGCTTGCCAACCTTTGCTGGATTTATGACGACAACAAGATCACCATCGAGGGCAAAACCTCGTTGGCATTCAGCGAGGACGTGGCCGCGCGTTTTCGGTCCTACGGTTGGCAGGTGGTGACGGTCGACGACGCCAACGATCTCGGCGCGCTTCGCGGGGCGATGGACCGCTTCGACCGAACGCACGATCGGCCCACGCTGATCGTCGTCCGCAGCCACATCGCCTGGGGGGCTCCCCATGCCCAGGACACGCACGCGGCCCACGGGGCTCCGCTGGGCGAAGAGGAAGTGCGGCTGGCCAAGCGGGCTTACGGCTGGCCCCCGGACGAGCCGTTTCTCGTGCCCCAGGAGGTGCTGGCCCATTTTCGCGATACCCTCGGTGCCCGCGGCGAAAGCGAGCACCAGGCGTGGACGGCCGGTTTCCAGCGGTATCGGGCGGAATACCCCCGACAGGCGGCCGAGTTGGACCTGATCCTGCGGCGTAAGCTGCCCGATGGTTGGGATGGAAACATCCCCACCTTCGAGCCGGACGCCAAGGGGATGGCCAGCCGGGCGTCCTCGGGCAAGGTGTTGAACCGGGTGGCTGGCAACATTCCCTGGATGCTGGGCGGTTCGGCCGACCTGGCCCCCTCCAACAAGTCCATGCTGGCCTTCGACGGAGCGGGCGATTTCAGCGCCGAAAATCGCTCCGGCCGAAACTTCCATTTCGGCATTCGCGAACATGCCATGGCGGCGATCGCCAACGGCATGGCGTTGTGCGGACTGCGGCCCTATGCGGCCACGTTCTTCGTGTTTGCCGACTACCTGCGGCCGGCGATGCGGCTGGCGGCGCTGATGGAACTGCCGGTGCTCTATATCTTTACCCACGATTCGATCGGCGTGGGCGAGGACGGCCCCACGCACCAGCCGGTCGAGCAGTTGGCGGCGTTGCGGGCGATCCCCAACCTGGTGGTGCTGCGTCCGGCCGACGCCAACGAGGTGGCCGAGGCCTATCGCGCGGCCTTGGCGCTGGAGAACCGGCCGGCGGCGCTGGTCCTGACGCGGCAAAACCTGCCCACCCTCGACCGCCACCTGCTCGGCCCCGCCCGGGAGACCGCGAGGGGAGCCTACGTGCTGGCCGACCCCGCCGACGGCCGCCCGCGGGTGATCCTGCTGGCCAGCGGCAGCGAGGTCGGTCTCTGCCTGGAAGCGTGGCAGGCATTGGCCGACGCCGGCATCCAGGCGCGGGTGGTGAGCATGCCCAGTTGGGAACTGTTCGACGCCCAGCCGCAAGCCTACCGCGACGAAGTCCTGCCGCCGGAGATCACCTGCCGCGTGGCCGTGGAGGCCGGCATCGAGCAAGGGTGGCACAAGTACATCGGCTCGGGCGGGCGTTTCGTGGGCATGAAGGGATTCGGGGCATCGGCACCGGCGGGCGTGCTGATGCAACACTTCGGGCTGACCGCCGAGAACGTCGCGGCCCAGGCGGAGCAACTATTGCGCGAAGCATGTAGGGGTTGCGACCCGGCACGGTAGATCAATGCCGGGTCGCGACCCGGCCTGCAAACTAACGTTCGGCGCGGGTCTCCCGACCCCGCCGAGGGATGACCG
>CAYZWG010000028.1:11353-15392 GCA_964481605.1 uncultured Planctomycetaceae bacterium | reverse complement strand
CGGCCTGCAAACTAACGTTCGGCGCGGGTCTCCCGACCCCGCCGAGGGATGACCGCGTTCGCCGCGGGGCGATTCGATGACCGACAACCAACGTGGATGGTGGAGCGGGAGCCACGCGGGACGACCGGCGGGTGCCGTGGCCCTGGTCCTCGGCGTCTTCCTCATGGCCGTGGGATGGGGGCCGATCGGGCTCGCCCTGATTCTGCTGGGAGTCGCCGTCCTGTTGGCCGAATACGAAGACGTCCTGACCCGCCGCTCCACCCGCCGCCGGCGATAGGCTCACTCGGGCATTCGCCTCACCGTGCCCGGGACAATCGGCTTGTGCCGGTCGGCGCTGGCCACGGCGGCAAAGCAGAGGGCCAGCGTGTGGAGATTGTTTCTGGCGCTGTGGGCCGGCTGGCGGTCTTCCTCGACGGCGCACAACAACTCGCCCATCGTGCCGTGAAAGCCGTCGGGAAACCAGCTTCCGAACAGCCGCGGACTGGCTCGGCCGGCCGCCGTAGTGAGCGTGACTTTCTGTTTCTTCAGGTCGGGTCCCGTGCTGGCGATCGTGCCCCGGGTGCCGGTCAGGTAGGTTTCGTCCTGGGGGCCAAAGGGTGTATCGGCGTCGAAGACCAGCGTGGCCTGGGCCCCCTCGTACTCGACCAGCACCTGGGCCAACAGCGGCGGGGCCACGTTCTGCGACGCGCTCCGCGCCGTCGAGGCATATACCCGAACCGGCTCCCGGCCTTCCATGAAACAGGTGAGCATGTCGAACCAGTGGACGGCGAAGTCGTAGAGGATCAAGTGGCGGACCTTCTCGAAGGGGGTGCCCTTGACCCAGGTGTGGTCCCAGTGGACCGACAGGTGCGCGGCACCCACCCGGCCGATCAGCCCGGCCCGAACCGCCTCCTGCATGTAGCTGAAATGGGGTGCCCAGCGGCCGTTCTGGTTGACCGCCAGCCGCACGCCCCGGCGATCGGCCAGGTCGGCCATGCGGCGGCCGAACCCCAGGTCGAGCACGAACGGCTTCTGGCTCAACACGTGTTTGCCGGCCCGCAGCGCCGCTTCGATCAACTCTTCCCGCTCGTGCGGATGGGCGGCCAGGTCGACCACCTCCACGTCGTCGCGCCGAAGAACCTCGCGATAGTCGCGGTAGACCGCCGCGTCGGGGTAGAACTCACGGCGGCGCTTCCGCGCCCGGGTCACCACGACGTCGCACAGCGCCACCACCTTGTAGCCCGCCTTGCGATAGGCCGCCAGGTGGTGCCGGGTGATGCCGCCGCAGCCGATCAGGCCGATGCCCGGTCGGTAGCGTTTCGGGTCGCGCGGCCGATAAGCCAGCCTGGGCGCGGCGACCCGCCCCGCCGGCGAGGATTGGAGATCGTAGTCCCTCTTCGATTTTTTTGCCATCAGGTCTCTTCCGCTCTGGTTCAACGCCAGCGCTCGGCGCGGGTCTCCCGACCCCGCCGAAAGAACCGTAGGCCGGATCACGATCCGGCACCCACACCAAACATTGCCCCAGCAGCGCCGGATCACGATCCGGCCTACTCCCTTTACCATCGAAGCCGGCGACAAAGCAGCCACGGCGGCTTCAGCGATTTGTTAGGCGCCGCTACGACGTGGTTGCCTGCTTTTTGGGAGGACGTGCAGGCACGCCGGACAGCATTCCGCGGATACTGATGTCTTCGTCGATATCGGGCCAATGGGCTCCCTCTCCATGGCCGATGATTTCAAAGTGATTGCGCTGCTCGGGTGTCGCCTCGGATAATCGCCAAGACCATGCGAGCGGGACGCTGATGGTGCGCCCATCCTCAAGCTCCGCAATGATTGAATCCTCCGTGACATTCATCGCCATCATTCGTGGTTCGCTACTGGCCACAGTGTTCATCCCACGCCTCCGTAATGCGATCCAGATTGTCAACGACCACCTTTCTGATTCGGTTCAATTCCTTGGCGGAGAATCCGTTGTTTGCTCCGAGGACGACCGGCTCAAGCCAAAACTTGCAGGTCTTACGTTCGCGACGCAGATGGACGTGCTTTGGTTCGTTGCAATCGAAGCTGTAGAAGAACAATCGGTATGGGCCGGCAATACCCGGAATTGTTGGCATTCGAAACAAACCTCAGACGCCGCATAAGGAAACGCAGCATCGACGACATAAGTGCATGAATAAGTGCATAACCCTGTTCGTAGACCGTTCGGTCTAAGACACTTCCTGATTCTCCCCGAACAAGTCCTTTGATGTCAATGAGCACCGTAGGCCGGATCACGATCCGGCCTACGCCCTATTGGCCACGGTGTTCATTCCAGGCCCTACGACGAATCGGTCTCCAACAGTGCCAGCCGCGCCAGGTTCAACGCCCGCTTGGCCGAAAAAATCTTCAATAGCGCCGGGTGGCCGGCGAAGGGGCGCGACCGGGTGCGGGTGCCGTCGGCGGTGGCCAGGGCGAGGTAGAACGGCTTGGGGGCCGCCGCCTCGGGGGCGAACCGCGGAAACCGGCTCACCGCCAGCGCCAGGTCGGCGCCGAACCGCCGTCGGCAATGCTCGGCCATCGCCGCGGCCACCTCGGCACTGGTGGCCGTGTGTTGGACCAACAACTCGGCGGAAATGTCCAGCGCGTGTTGCAGTGCCGCCGGGCCGGCCACCACCGTGCCGCCGAGGTAGTAGCCGTGGGCTTCTTCCACCGAGGCCATCCACTCGGCCACCATCCCGCCGGTTCCCCATTCGGCGGTGGCCAGCGTCTTGCCCTGCTGTCGCAACAGCCGCGTCACGGCGTCTTCCAGCCCGTCGTCCCCCTCGCCAAAGACCAGCTTGCCCAGGCACTTGTGGATCGTCGCCACGGTGGGCTCCATGGCGGCGTCGCACTCCTCCTCGGTGGCGCCCTCGGCCGCGATGCGGAGGATGATCGTGGTCTTGCTGGCGGTAATCCCCACGGTGGGAACGCGGCCGCGGCGAATCAAATCGGGCAGCATCGCCTCGATCTGGCTCTCCCCCAGCCCGAAACAGTTGATGTTGCGGTGGCGAACGATCCGTCCCCCCACACCGGCCGCCCGCAACCGGCCGGCTACCGTCTGGTACCACATCTCCTTCATTTCCACCGGAACGCCCGGCAAGGCGAACAGCCGGCTGGCGCTCCGCCCGGCACGCTGGACCGTCAGGGCGATTCCCGGGGCCGTCCCGTGGGGGTTGGCAATCATCCGGCTACCTTCGGGAAACATCGCCTGAACTTCGTTCCGCTTGGGCATGGGGCGTTTTCGCCGGGCGAACATGTCGCGAATGTGCTCCATCGCCTGGGAGTTGGCCAGCAGCCGGCGGCCGGTCGCCCGGGCGATCGCCGCCCGGGTGAGATCGTCGGCCGTGGGACCCAAACCCCCGGTGGCCAGCACCAGGTCGGACCGGTCCAGGGCCTGGCCAAACACGGCCGCCATCGGCTCCAGCGTGTCGCCGACCGTGGTCTGATAGAGCACGCGAACGCCCAACTCCTCCAGCCGCTGGCTGAGCCAGGGGGTGTTCGTGTCGAGAAGTTGTCCGCTGGTGATTTCGTCGCCGATGGCGATGATTTCCGCGTGCATGGGCCGGCCTGTTTCCCCCAAGGTGCTACAGATACCGTCTATTCTGCCGCCCGGGCGCGAGAAAACAAGCGAGGCCGGCCCCACGGGTTCGCAATCGTCAGCCTCCAACTGGTTCCCAAGCGATCCACTGGTTCCCAAGCTCCGGCTTCAACTGGTTCCCAAGCGATCAACTGGTTCCCAAGCGATCAACTGGTTCCCAAGCTCCGGCTTGGGAACCCCCCGGCCACAGCGTTTCGCCTCACCGCCGGCGAAGCGGAGCTTCGCGGAAATGCGGTCCCAAGCTGGAGCTTGGGACCGAGTGGGGGGTTGGAGCTTGGGACCGAACACGCTCCCACTGGTTCCCAAGCTCCAGCTTGGGAACCCCCGCGAAACCGGTTCGACACACCGACTACTGTCCGGCCCGCTCGAGTTGGCGCAGCACGCCGCCGAGCTCCTCGTGCACCGCCTCCGTTTGCCGCACCACCAGGGCCCTGCCCGGCCGCCAAT
>CAYZWG010000028.1:0-11253 GCA_964481605.1 uncultured Planctomycetaceae bacterium | reverse complement strand
TCCTCGTGCACCGCCTCCGTTTGCCGCACCACCAGGGCCCTGCCCGGCCGCCAATAGTAGATCGTGCCGGGGCCGCCGTTGACGTCCCAGGTGTCGGGGGCGATCGTCTTCTGGATCAGGTCGACCAATTGCTGGCCGTAGTCGTCGCTGGGTCGTCCGCCGGGCGGGCGGTTGGCCGGGCCGCCGGCCAGCCCTCCCACCGGCCGCGGCGCCCCAAGCTGCTGGCCCACGTGGTCCGCGCCGGGGTCCTTCCGCAGGTGTTCCGGCGCGGCCTTCGATCGCTCGACCTTGGCCAGGCGGCGAGTCCGAGCGACCCGCTTGGAGATCTGATCGCTCAGCCGGAGCAGCCGGCCGCGGACTTTCATGGCGTAATGCTTCCGCTGGGCCCGGGCCAGGCGTCGATCCTGGCCCAACTCGCGAAACAGCCCCAGCAACTCCTCGGCGGCCGCGTCCGCCTGGGAGTCGGAGGGCCGCGCCCAGCGCCGCAAGGCCTCCCGCACGGCGTCGCGGAGCTCGACCCCCGATCGAGGCGGAATGGCCGCGGCAACTTGCGGCTCAGAAGCGACCGAAGCCGCCGGAGCGACCACCCCGGCCTGGGAGACCACCCCGGCCTGGGGGGCTGCCACGACCGGGGGGGCTGCCACGACCGGGGGGGCTGCCGCCACGACCAGCGTCAACCAGAATACCGACATCACTTGCCCCTCCGCTGGGATGTCCGTGTCGACCGCACCAACCACCCACGAACCTACCGCTTTTCCGCTGGTCGGTCAACGATTTTGGCCGGGGCCGTGTCCGGACGGGTGAGAATGGCCTTGGTCCAGTTGGGGTAGTAAATGGCCGCCAGCGCCAGCCATCCGGCATTTTCGCCCGCACTCGTGGCAGCCTGGTCCCAGTAGTGAAACTGGACCACGTTCACCAAGGCGGCCATCACCCGCCGGCGGACCTCCGCCATCAGCGCTTCCATGAACGGGCCGTGGCGAGTGAACTGGCTCACCAGCACCACCCGATGGGGGCGAATGAAATTGATGGCGTTGGCCAATCCCATGGTCAGCAATTCGATCAGCCGGCCCAGCGCCGGATCGGAACCGTCGTAGTGGGCGATATGCTGGGCCAGGTCTCCCTCGGCGGCCCCCTGTCGCCGGAGAAACTCGGTCGAGCAGATACGTTCCATACATCCGCTGTGGCCGCAGTAGCAGGGGGCCGTTTCCACCGGCAGCCGCGTATGGCCCAGCTCATTGCCTCCCACCAGGCATCCCCAGTTCGGCTCGCCCCGGACCAGCAAGGCGGACCCCAGTTGCCCGTCGTCGAGATAAACCAGCAGCACGTCCTCTTCCAGTTGGCGATGATGCTCTTGCAGCCAGCGGGCGGCCAGCGCGTGCATGTCGTTTTCCACCACCAGCGGTTTGTCGCCGGTAACGTCGAGCAGGCTGTCCAGCGAGGCCACGTTCTGCCGCGGTAGCGCCGAGGAAAGAAGAATCTCCCGGTTGGACGGATTGACGAAGCCCGTGGTGCTCAGGCCGATCAGAAAGGTCTGCTCGTTGACCAATTCGAGCAGCAACTGCCGGGCGGTGCCGATCGTATCCTCCGGCCGCAAAATCGCCCGCTGGTAGAGCCGCCCGAGGCAGTGTCCGCACAGGTTCAAGCGGCACGCTTCCACGTGACCGGGGCGAATGGCGGCCCCCAGCACGTGTCGTGCCGTAGTGTTGACGCTCAAGGGAAGAGGTGGCCGCCCGGGGCCCTCCGCGGCGGCGACCCGCTCGCTCAGCAACCCCTTGGCGAGTAACTGCGAGGCATGGTCGCCCACCGTGTTGGGCCGCAGCGAAGTCCGCACGTGCAGTTCCGATCGGCTCAACGGCCCTTCACGGCGAAGGACGCGAAGGATTTGGCTCTGCTGGGCGGACAAGACAGGGTGGTTATTGCTCACGTTGTTGGGTTTCTGTCGTGGAAAGCCGGCAGCGCGAGGCTCCCGCTGCGCCGCAAGGGATGGCCGAAAAACAACTTACCGGTTTCCACTTCGAAAACCGAGGGCCGCCGTGAAACGCGGCCCCGCGAATCGGCTAGTCAATCGTCGGCTGGTTCTAAAAAGCGGCATTGGTCGCGATTTCCACCCCCGGCAGGAGCCTGGCCCTGGCGACACGCACGAAGATCCACTCTTCCATTCCCATTTTGCGCAGGTCCAAAAGGATTGCAACCCGGGAGCGTGGCCCAACCACCACGAGAGAGGGGTGTCGTTCGGCTCGTCGTGGTCGGCAATTTCACGTTTGTCGACCGGCCGGAAGTGATTTGCCCATAGCTGGATTCGCAAAAATGCAGCCGCAATGCGAAGAACCGAATTCTTGCCAGTGCGGCTACAAAATGCGAATCCGGCCACGAAATTGGCTGTAAGCCATTTTCCGCCGGCCGCCTTTCAGGGGACAGAGGGGGGGTTGCCGAATGCGGGCCCAGCGGTTATTTTACTAACATGTGCGTTAATAATGTCCGGCCCGTGGCTCGCCCGGGCGGCCCGGCCGGCCGTTTCCCATTTGGCCAAGAGACGCCTCGCCAGCCCCCCCCCCGACAGCGGAAAGACCGAAAGGATGGATCAATGGAAGTGATGATTTCCAAGACCTATGAAGACCTCTCCCGAAAGGCGGCCGCAGTGATCGCCGATCGGCTCAACACCAAGCCCAACGCGGTGCTGGGGCTGGCCACCGGTTCCAGCCCCCTGGGGCTCTACCGCGAATTGATTCGCTTGCACCAGGACGAAGGGCTCGACTTTTCCCAGGTGACGACCTTCAACCTGGACGAATACGTGGGGCTGCCCGCCAGCCACGATCAGTCGTACCACTACTTCATGCAGGAGAATCTGTTCCGCCACATCAACGTTCCCAAGGAGAGAATCCACGTTCCCTCGGGCACGACCAAGAACTACCAGGCCTTTTGCCGGTGGTACGAGAAACGGATCACCGAGTGCGGGGGGATCGACGTGCAGGTGCTGGGGATCGGCACGGACGGGCATATCGCATTCAACGAACCCAGCAGTTCGCTGGCGTCGCGAACGCGGCTGAAGACGCTGGCCCGCCAGACGATCGAAGACAATGCCCGTTTCTTCGACCGTATCGAGGACGTGCCCATCTACGCGATCACCATGGGCGTGGGCACGATCCTGGAGTCGCGGGAAGTGCTGCTGGTGGCCAATGGCGAGAACAAGGCCGAGGCCGTGGCCGCCATGGTCGAGGGTCCGGTCACCAGCATGATCACCGCCAGCGCGTTGCAATTGCACCCCGATGCCCAGGTTTTCATCGACGAGCCGGCGGCGGCGAAGCTGCGGATGCGGGAGTATTACGAATGGATCGAGGCCAACAAGCCCGGCGCCCCCTCGCAGTAGCCGGGACCACGAGGGATACCGTGAACACGCTGGAAAAGTTGATCGAGTCGGTCAAGGGCCGGGGCCACTCGGTGGTGCTGCCCGAGGCCCACGACGCCCGGGTGGTGGCCGCCGCACGCCGGATGAAGGACGAGGGCATCGCGGAACCGGTGTTGCTGGGCGATCCCCAGGCAGCCGCGGCGGCGGCCCGGCAGGCGGGCGTCGGGCTGGACGGAATCCGCCTCATCGAGCCGGCCCAAAGCGAGTGGCTGGATGCCTATGCGCAAGCCTACGCCCGGCAGCGCGGCCTCAAGCTTCAAGTTGCTCGGCGAATGGTCAAGCGGCCCTTGTACTTCGCCGGCATGATGGTGGCCCGGGGCGACGCCCAGACGATGGTGGCCGGAGTGGCCAGCCCCACGACGCTGGTCATCCAGGCGGGCGTTCTCACGGTGGGATTGGCCGAGGGAATCGAAACCCCCTCCAGTTTTTTCTTGATGGTGGTCCCCGATTTTCAAGGCCAGCCGTACCGCTCGTTGGTGTTTGCCGACTGCGCCGTCAACGTCGCGCCCACCCCCTCGCAACTGGCGGACATCGCCATCGCCTCGGAGAAAAGCGCCCGCAAGCTGCTCGACGAGGAACCCCGCGTGGCGATGCTCTCGTTCTCCACCAAGGGGAGCGCCTCGCACGCCCGCGTGGACCGCGTCAGCGAGGCCGTGGCGATCGCCCGGCAGAGGACGCCGCAATTGAAGATCGACGGCGAGTTTCAGGCCGACGCGGCCATTGTCCCCGCCGTCGGTTCCCGCAAAGTGAAGGAGCCCAGCCCGGTCGCCGGGCGGGCCAACGTGCTGATTTTTCCCGATCTCGATGCCGGCAACATCGCCTACAAGCTGACGCAATACCTGGCCCGGGCCCAAGCCATCGGGCCCTTTCTGCAAGGTTTCACCAGGCCGATCAGCGATCTTTCCCGTGGTGCCCGGGCGGAGGACATCGTGGCCGCCGCCGCGATCTGCCTGGCCCAAGTGTAAATGGAGTTTTTCGTGGTCGAATCCCATCGCGTGATGAAGGTGCTGGTGGTCAATTGCGGCAGCTCGTCGATCAAGTACCAGCTTTTCCGGATGCCCCAGCGGGAAGTCCTTGCCAAGGGGCTGGTCGAGCGTATCGGCGAGCCGGACGCCGTACTGGAGCACCGGCAGGGGCGCAAGACGAGACGCTTGCCGGTTGACGTGGCCGACCACCAGGAGGGCATGGCGCTGATCCTGGACACGCTGGTGGGGGCGGAGGGGGTGCTCGACCAGCTTACGGAAATCGGGGCGGTGGGCCATCGGGTCGTCCACGGGGGAGAGGAGTTCACCGGGTCGGTGCCGATCGACGCCGAGGTGATCGCCAGTATCGAGCGGTTTGCCGACCTCGCCCCGCTGCACAACCCGCCCAATCTTACCGGCATCCACGCGGCCATCCACGGGTTGCCCGGCGTGGCCCAGGTGGCCTGCTTCGACACGGCGTTTCACGCCACCATTCCCCAGACCGCCTACACCTATGGTCTCCCCTACGCGCTCTACGAAAAGTTCGGCATCCGCCGCTACGGTTTTCACGGCACCAGCCATCGCTACGTGGCCCGCCGCGCGGCGGAACTGCTGGGCAAACCCAAGTACGAGATCAATTGCATCACGGCGCACCTGGGTAACGGCTGTTCGGTGACCGCGGTGCGGAAGGGCCGCTCGATCGACACGTCGATGGGACTGACCCCGCTGGAAGGGCTGGTGATGGGCACGCGGAGCGGCGACTTCGACCCGGCCATCCTTTTCTACCTGGCCGAGCACGGCTACGATATGGCCAGCTTGAACGCGATGTGCAACAAACAGTCCGGCCTGCTGGGAATCAGCGGCGAATCGAACGACATGCGGACCCTGTTTGAAAAGGCCCAGGCCGGCAACCGGCGGGCCCGGCTGGCGATCGACATCTTCAGCTACCGGCTGAAGAAATACCTTGGGGCCTACATGGCGGTGCTGGGGCAGGTCGACGCGGTTGTCTTCACGGGGGGAATCGGCGAAAATGCCGCCGCCGTCCGCGAGGCCGCCTGCGCGGGACTGGAACCGCTGGGATTGGTGGTCGAGCCTGACCGCAACCAGCAGATGGTCGCCCGGCGAGAAGGCCCCATCAGCCCCCCCCAGAGCAAGGTCCAGGTGCTGGTCATTCCCACCAACGAGGAAGAGGCCATCGCGGCCGACACCTACGAAATCGCAGTCCAAGCAGCAGCCCAAGTGAAGGGAAAATCGTCGTGGCGGAAACAAGCGGTGGTCGACGTTTGACCAACGAGGAAATCGAGGCCCTCACCCGGCAGGGCTGCCGTTGTGCCGACTGGTCGCGGGTTCAAGTGGCCGATCCCTTCGACGCCCGTCGCGTGCAGAACGCGGAGTTCTCGGGAGCGGTCCGGTTGGGTAGCACCGGCGGCACGCTCTCCGGCGAGGCGGGCACGGAAAAACCCTGCGGAATCTACCACGCCGCGCTCCACAATTGCTCCGTGGGCGACTCGGTGCGAATCGCCAACGTGGGCGTCCACCTGGCCAACTACCGGATCGGCTCCCACTCGCTGATCGAGAACGTGGGCACGTTGGAAACCCGCCCCGGAGCCACCTTCGGCAACGGAGTCGAGATCGAGCTCGTCAACGAGGGCGGAGGACGAGAGGTCGTCCTCTTCAACCGGCTCAACAGCCAGTTCGCCTACCTGCTCTGTCTCCACCGCTACCGCACCGAGACGATCGAAAAGCTGCAAGCGATTGCCCGGGCCGAGGCGGAAAAAGCCCGCGCCGACCAGGGCACCATCGGCCGCGGCGCGCGGATTTCCAACGCCGGAAAAATCGTCGACGTCAACCTTGGCGAAGGAGCGGTCGTGGACGGGGCCAGCCTGTTGCACAACGGCACCCTGCTCAGTAGCATCGACGCGCCCACCCTGGTCGGCAGCGACGTGCAGGCGAAGGATTTCATCATCGCCGAAGCCTCGCAGGTCAGCGGCGGGGCCGTGATCGACCGCTGCTACATCGGGCAGGGATGCCGGATCGGCAAGCAGTTCTCCTGCGAGGGCTCGCTGTTTTTCGCCAATTGCGAGGGCTTCCACGGGGAAGCGTGCAGCGTGTTCGCCGGACCCTACACGGTGACCCACCACAAGTCGACGTTGCTGATCGCCGGGCTGTTCAGCTTCTACAACGCCGGCTCGGGCACCAACCAGTCGAACCACCTCTACAAGCTGGGACCGGTCCACGAGGGCAAACTCGAGCGCGGCTGCAAGACGGGCTCGTTCAGCTACCTGATGTGGCCCTGCCGGGTGGGGCCCTTCAGCGTGGTGCTGGGGAAGCACACCGGCACGTTCGACACCGGGAACCTGCCCTTTAGCTACATCGAGGCCAACCCGGCCGGACGCTGCCTGCTCACGCCCGGCTTCAACCTCACCACCGTGGGCACGATGCGCGACGGGGCCAAGTGGCCGGCCCGCGACCGGCGCAAGGGGGCCGTGCTGCGGGATCGCATTTCCTTCGACGTCTTCAGCCCCTTTACCGTGGGGCGAATGATGGCCGCAGCGGCTCTCTTGTCCGGCGTCTACGCCAAGACCGAGCGGTCGGTCGAGTCGGTCACCATCCAGGGAGCCGAGATCAAGCGGGTGCTCCTCAACACGGGCAGGAAATTCTACCGCTCGGCCATTCAGATGTACCTGTTGGATAAGCTCTTGAGCCGCGTCGAGGCGGCCGGGGCGGAGGCAACGACACCGCTGGGGGCACACCTGGCCGGCTCGCCGGAAGCCGTCTTCAGCGAAGACTGGCTCGACATCGGCGGGCAGTTGATGCCGCGGGCACGACTCGAGCAACTGTGCGCCGCGATCGAGCAAGGCGCGGTTCCCGACGTCGACGCCTTCGAGGCGGAACTCGACCAGATCGAAGCCGCCTACGCGGGAGATGAATGGGCCTGGGTCGCCAGGACTTACTGCAAGGTGTTTGAAACCGATCTGTCGGAGGTCTCGGCGGAGCAGCTCCGCCAGGCGGCCGATCTCTATCGAAAAACCCGCGGCAAGTTCCTCCGCCTGGTGCTCAACGACGCCAACAAGGAGTTCAGCGACGCCAGCCACACCGGGTTCGGCCAGGACGGCACGCCGGACGACGTGGCGGCCGATTTCACCGCCGTGCGGGGAAGACTCGATACCAACAAATTCGTCGAGCAGCTCAAGGGCGAGATCGAGGCCCTTGAAGACCGCGTGGATCGCTTCAAGCAGAGGATTTTTTCGTAATCGCAGGAGCCCCCGGCGAGGGGCCCGCAAGGAGCAGAGACTGTGGCCGACAACGTGCACGAGCGAGTGGCCAAGGTGGTGGCGGAAACGCTCGACCTGGAACCCTCGCAAGTCGTCGACGGAGCCCGATTCGTGGAGGACCTGGGCTCCAGCTCGATGCAGAGCGTGGAATTGATCGCCGCTTTCGAGGAGGAGTTCGACATCGAAATGGACGAGGAAGAAGCATTCGACGTGAAGACGGTGGGCGACGCGGTGGCCTTCGTCGCCAAGTACCTCCACCAGGATTGAGGCGGAAACCGTTGAATCCGTCTTGCGGAAAGCCGGGAGCCTCGCCCTTCCATTGGGTAGCACCGGTTCTTCCCCCTGGTTCCCAAGCTCCGGCTTGGGAACCAGGGGATCGAGGGTCTTGCTCCACTGCGGGCGAAGCAGAGCTTCGCGGAAATGCGTTCCCAAGCCGGAGCTTGGGAACGAGAGCTGCTGACCCCGCCCGCGCCGGCTGCTGACCCCGCCCGCGCCGAGTGCCGGGCCCTCATTCAACCGTATTGCCTTTACGCCGCGGGCTTCTTGGCCTTGGCCGCTTGAGGTTGCGGAGCTTGCTTGGCCTCGGCGTCCTTCAAGCCCTTTTCGGCCGCCTCGCGCAGCTCGGCATTCGAATCGCCCAGCGCCTCGTCAATCACGAATTGGGCAAGGTTGCCGCCGATTTGCTTGGCCGCGCACACCAACTGTGCGCGAACCTCGGGGTCGGTCGAGTCGAAGGCCGGAACCAGCACCACCAGGCCCTCCTGCTTGTGGGCAACGGCCGCCTTGATCGCGGCGATCTGGTGCGCCGGCTTGCCGTGAGCGGCCGCGTAAAGCACCAGCAAACCGTCCTCGCCTTTGATCTTCTTGGCTGCCGTCTCGATCAATTCGACAACCTGCTCGTCGCCGGCGTGGTCCGCCTCGTCGGCCAAGGCCGCCACGAACAGCAGCCCCTGGGGACTTGCCACGCCGGCCTCAAATGCCGCCTTGCGGACCTTCTCGCTCTGGTCGTCCTGGACGATCAGCAGCAACCCGATCAGATCCTCGGTGGTGGCGTTCTTGCCCAGGGCCCGAACGAGAAAGACGCGGTCGTCCTCGGGCAGGGATTCGTAGCTATGAACCAGCGCGGGATACCCCTTCTTGCCCAGCCCCACCGCCTCCTCCAGGGCCTTGCGGCGCACCGCCTGGTGTGGCGACTCCTCCGCCGCCAAGGCAAGCAGCAGGATTCCCTCGTCGCCCAGTTTGTCCGCACCCTTGATCGCTTCTAGTTGGCTGGCCTCCAGACCCGTCTCGAACAGCGCGGCGCGGCGTTGCGTCTCGCCGCTCAGGTTCCAGAACTCGTCGGCCAGCGCTTCGAGCGACTTGATCTTGGCCTCGACCTCTTCTTCCAGCGCGTCGGCCTTTTCGCCCAGCCCGTCCGCGCTATCGGACAACTCGTCAATCCGCTGGTCGAACTGGGCGATTTTTTCCTCCGCCGCCGCCCGGGTGAGTTCCTCTCCCCTGGCGACCAGTTCCACGCGAACCGCTTGCACCAGCATCAGGGCAGCGGCCGTCCCGACAATCAGTGTCTTTCTCATCACAAACCTCTCCTCACTGGGGGAACAAAGTAGAAACTGAATCCGAGTTACCAGCGGATGACAGTGCGCGCAGCGACCGACCACTCCCAGCGGCAACCCCAGGGCGGCCAGCCGTTGGAGCGCCTTGGCGTAGTCGGTTCGCTCCGGCACGGTCGACGCGGCGATGCGATCGCACGACCATTCGGCGGATTCCTCAAAAGCACGAACCGCCCACCAGGCGGCCGGGTTGAACCACTGGGGAAGGGCCAAGAGACGCACCAGCCACGATTTCCACACGTCGCCCCGTCGCCAGTGCGCGATTTCATGCCGCAGCACCACCTCGCGCTGCCGGGGTGTGCTGGCGTGCCAAAAGCCCTCCGGCACCAACAGCCGGTAGCCCCACGGCAGAAGGCACAACATCGGCCCGTGCCGCCGGGTGATCTCCAGCGGAATCGCCCGCCCGCGGCCGTGGCGGCTCCACAGGCGGAGCCACTGCTGCCGCCACGGCTGGGGACACGGCAAACGCGGCGGAAGCGTGGCGAGAAAACGTCCATATCCCAGCACCGCCCGCCCGGCCAGCGCGACCATGCCCACGAGCCAAATCGCCGCCAGCAACCGGCTCGCCCGGGAGGCCACCCCGCGCCAAACCGCGGACCACGTGCTCTCGGCCTCGGCCCGCTGTCCCGGCGAAGAATCGCCGCCCTCGGCCCGGGCGTTGCCGCCGCGCAACGGCCTGCTGTCAGCGGTTGCCGTTTTGACTTCCGGCAGCACCGCCGCCGACACCACGGCAGCGTCCTCGCTGGGCGGATCGTACCAGGGAATGGAAATGGTCAGCGGAACCAAGAGACACCCCTGCAACACCGCCAGGAAACAGGCCATGCGACACGTAGCCGGCGACTCCGCTGCCACCGGGCGGATCAACGATCGCACCAGCAGCACCGAGATCACCTGCACCAGGGCCGCCTGGGCCAGCACGCCGACCAGCATCGTTGGCCACGGTTGCATGGTCAGCTCTCCTCCGACGGACGCCGCCGATTGGCCTCTTCCGCCTGGGCAATCAACCGTTTCACCTGGGCGAAGTCTTCTTCCGTCAGCGACGGGTCGCGGAGCAAATGGGCCATCAGCGGAACCGGACCGCTCACCCGCTGCACCAGCAGGTCCAACAGCGGCCCGCTCACCTGGTCAGGAACCACCGCCGCACGGTACTTCGCCGGCCGGCGGGGGTCCTTGACCACAACTGCCTTGCGAACCAGCCGCTCCAGCCGGGTTTGCACCGTGGTGTAGCCGATCTTCTCGCCACGCTCCTGCATGGCCCGATGGGCCTCGGAGAGCGTCACGCTCTGCCGCTCCCAGAGCATCCGCACGAGGCTCATTTCGGCACCCGACAGGCGTGGTGTCCCTTGTCGTTTGGCCATGAAGCCGCTCCTTTATGACGTGTGTCATAAATCAGTTTATGACCACGGTCGTAATGCGTCAAGGCAGAATCTGGCGAAAAAAACGGAAAATCTGGCACGACCATGCAACGACGCACCGACTCCGTCCGCCGTTCGGGGGGGAGCGTCCGGCTTGCCCTTGGCAGCGTGGGGGCCTACGATTCCGTACCCTCGCCACGGCAACCTGGGAACGCCCGCCCGTTTCCTTTCCCCTCCACCGCAATCGACAGAGCCATGCCGCCGACCATTCCCACCGACAACACCCGACCTTTGACCGCCGACCGGATCGGGCAGTTCCACCGCGACGGATACCTGATCGTCCCAGCGCTGTTCGACGCTGAAGAGACCGAGCTGTTGATTCGCACCGCCACGACCGACCGGGCGACGCTCGACCACGCCTACGCCTCGTGCGACGCGGAAGGCCGCCCCAGCAAACTTTCGCTCTGGAACCACCCCGGCGACGACCTGTTCGGCGTCGTCTCACGTTCGCGCCGGATCGTCGACGCGATGGAACAACTGCTGGGCGACGAGGTCTACCACTATCACTCGAAGCTGATGCTCAAGGAGCCTCGCGTGGGCGGGGCCTGGGAGTGGCACCAGGACTACGGCTACTGGTATCAGAAC
>CAYZWG010000027.1:21850-25099 GCA_964481605.1 uncultured Planctomycetaceae bacterium | reverse complement strand
AATCTGGGGACAGACCCGGTTTTCGGTTTTCGATTCGCAAAGGTCGGGCTATGCTCCCAGTTTACTATCCCAAACTGCGTCCGAAAACCGAGTCTGACCCCTCAATCTCCCACAAACCTGACCATAGTTTCTCGAACGGTGCTAACGCTCCCCGCCGGCGGTCAAGGGCACCTCTTCCCCCCAACTGACCCCGTTCCAGCGCCAACTCCGCCGTCTCCTCCATGTCCCCGCAACCCGCTACACCCAGTGACCGGCCGCCCTGAAATTCAACAGATATTGGAGCTCAGATGTGCGGAAAGTAGGTTACCAGTGTGCGCTTGATACGTATTCCGGCTGGTAGACTTCAGTTTTCTTCCGCGGGGGAAAAAGACGGGCAGCGCATCGGCCGCGACATGGCCGGTCACTCGTCACCGCCGCCGGGGCGCCCGGCTGGCCACGCACTCGAACTATTATTATATTTCCTGCACCGATGAACAGAATCAACGGGGGTGAAACGCATGAAAATCTACACCCGCACCGGCGACTTGGGTGAGACGGGGCTCCACCGGGGCCCCCGGGTGGGCAAGGACATGGCCCGAATCGAGGTCCTCGGCGGTCTCGACGAGTTGAACGCCCTGCTGGGGGTGGTGCGATCGGGCTCTCCCACCGGATTGGTGGATCGCGTGATCGGCCGCATTCAGAGCGAGCTTTTCGAGATTGGGGCGGAGATTTCCACGCCCCAGCCAAGCCGTTACGGCACGCGGACCGTCCAGCGGCAGCATATCGAGGCCCTGGAGGCCGACATCGACCGCCTGGAGGCGGAGCTGCCGCCGCTGAAGGATTTCATTCTGCCGGGGGGAACGCGAACAGCCGCCGAGTTGCACCTGGCCAGGGCCGTCTGTCGCCGCGCCGAGCGACGGCTGGTGACACTGGTCCGCCAAAGCGAAGAAGAGATTTCCCTGCTGCTTTTGGCCTACTTGAATCGGCTGGGCGATTTGCTGTTTGTGCTGGCCCGGGCCGCCAATCTCGAGGCGAGGTTCTCCGACGTGCCCTGGCGGAAGCGGACGTAGTGCTACCCAGCGCAGGGTGCGTCGTTGCGATTCTCCGCGAATCCCCGCGAAACCCACTCGTTACGAAGCTCCGGCTTCGTAACGCAACCGGCGCCAAGCTCTGCTGGGGAGCAACCGATCATCAACTTGCCCATTTGCCGGGCCTCCGGCAACTGGAGGCGGAGCCACGATGAAAGGCGTTCCCAAGCCGGAGCTTGGGAACGAGAGCCACGGGTCTCCCGACCTGGCAGTGCTCGGCGCGGGTCTCCCGACCTCGCCGAACGCGGAGGCGGACCGTTCGGCTGCCCATTCTTCCATCGCCGACTGCCTAATGCGTGCGCAGCCGGTGGTTCCGCGGGCATTCGGCGGGACTCTTCCACCGTGGAGTTTGGATTCGTCTAACACCTTGCCGAGCAAGGACCTAACGAATCGGCCGCCGGTCGGGGCGGGGCGAATTGGCACGCCAATTGCGATCGCCCTTGCCCGAGCCACGTTGTCGACATCGGCGATTCGACTCACTCGATCCATCCGCCCGCCGGGGACCGCCTCCGGCGGCTCGTTGGGCGGACCAGCCCGGGGTTGACGCCTGCGCGATCTCCGGGAGGAAAAAACAGGTTGGCTGCCTTTTACGGGGAGTCGCCGAAAGGTGTTTCCGTGGGAGGGATGCGCAACCCGTCTTTTCTCGCCCCTGGTCGAGTGGGCCGGAGAGGGTCTCGTTCCATCCCTTTTTTCCCAGACATGGTGCGGAGCATGAAACAACGAATCCTATGGCCTGGCGGAAGTTCCCTCTTGCAGGGTGTGTTGACGTCCTTGCTGGCGATGGTCGTCCTCTTCGCCGGTTTTTCGGCAGCGCCGGGGCAGGTTGCCGCCGAGGCGGCCCCGCCGGCGGAGAGCGTATCGGTCGCGGCGGCAATAGCGCCGGCCCCACCGGAGACTCAACTCGACCGCGGAGACAACGCCTGGATGCTGGCCAGCGCGGCGCTGGTGTTGATGATGACCGCGCCCGGTCTGGCCCTGTTCTATTCCGGCCTGGTTCGCAAGAAGAACGTGCTGGGCGTGTTCATGCAGTGCGTGTTCCTGATGGGACTGATGACGGTCGTGTGGGCGGTTTACGGATACACGCTTGCCTTTGGCGGCTCGGGGCCGCTGTTGGGCAACGGGGAATTCCTGCTGATGCACAACGTGCAGATGGTCAACGGCGTTGCTCCCCTGGAGGGCTCGATCCCCCGCCTGACCCACATGCTCTTCCAGGGCATGTTTTTCATCATCACGCCGGCCCTGATCGTGGGGGCGTTTGCCGAACGAATGAAGTTCAGCACGATGACCGTGTTCATGTTGCTGTGGGCAACGCTGGTCTATTGCCCCTTGTGCCACTGGGTTTGGGACGGCGGGATTCTGGCCTACGGCAACGACTATTTCCCCATCGGCGGGGCACTCGACTTTGCCGGGGGCACGGTGGTGCACATCAGTTCCGGCGTTACGGCCCTGGTCTGCGCCTTGTTGATCGGCAAGCGGCTGGGCTTCGGCGCCGAGCCGATGCCGCCCCACAACCTGACCTACACCGCCATGGGCGCCGCCATGCTCTGGGTGGGCTGGTTCGGTTTCAACGCGGGCAGTGCCTTGGCGGCCGACGGCCTGGCGGCCAGCGCCTTTGCGGCAACGCATTTCGCGGCGGCGGCGGGCGGCCTGGCGTGGTCCGCCTGCGAGTGGATCACCCGGGGGAAACCCTCGCTGTTGGGTGCCTGCTCCGGCGTGGTGGCCGGATTGGTCTGCATTACGCCCGGCTCCGGCTTCGTGCAGCCGATCTCGGGACTGTTGATCGGAGCGGCGGCCGGGGTGGTCTGTTTCTATGCCTGCACCGCGATCAAGTCCCGCTTCGGATACGACGACTCGCTGGACGTGTTCGGCGTACACGGCGTGGGCGGAACCCTGGGCGCGCTGTTGACCGGGGTTTTCGCCACCCGCCACGTGGCCGGCGGAACCGACCCGCTGGGCCTGGTCGATGGCGGCACGATCCTCATCAACCAGATCGTGGCCGTGGCTGCCACCTGGGCCCTGGCACTCGGGGTCAGCTTCGTGCTGCTAAAGGTCCTCGACGCCACGATGGGCTTGCGGGTGACCCAGGAGGAAGAGATTCAAGGGCTCGACTTCAGCCAACACGGGGAGGAGGGCTACATCTTCATCTGACGCCACGCACGGTCCCACCCCCTGCGTGTTGACT
>CAYZWG010000027.1:13591-21750 GCA_964481605.1 uncultured Planctomycetaceae bacterium | reverse complement strand
AATTCCGTGCGGGGTCGGGAGACCCGCGCACAACGTGACCATCGGTCGAATTCCGTGCGGGGTCGGGCGACCCGCGCACAACGTGCCTTCCGTGCTTCTCCTCCAACCGACACGACCACTTGATGTCCCGCCTGCGAGACGACATCCTCCGCGGCAAGCAGCGTTTGGCCCAGGGTTACGATGCGCTCCGCCGGCGTCACCAGGAGGGGGCCGGCGGGCCGGAAATCTGTGCCGCCACCACCGATCTTCGCGACGCCGTGTTGCTGGACCTCTACGGGGCGTTGCTGGAAAGGCTCGACACGCAGAGGCCGGGCAGCCTGGCCGGGCAACTCGCCTTGGTGGCCCACGGGGGCTACGGGCGCCGCGACGTGGCGCCCTTTTCCGACGTCGACCTGATGCTGCTGGCCCCCCGGCGGCAGATGGACAGGGTCCGCCCCCTGGCCGAGCGGCTGTTTCGCGACGTTTTCGACCTGGGGCTGGTGCTGGGACACAGCTTGAGGACGCCGGAAGAAGCCTGCCGCCTGGCCTGCGAGGACGCCCAAATCTGCACCTCCCTGATCGAATCTCGTTTCCTCGCCGGCAATCCGGAGCTGCTGGCCGGCTTCCAGCGGATGTTTGATCGGCGAATCCGGCGCTATGCCGCACGATTGATCTCCTCGGTCGAAAAGGAACGCCGGGGCGAGCGGATTCGCTACGGCGAAACCGCTTACCTGCTGGAGCCGAACATCAAGCGGTCGGCCGGCGGGCTGCGCGATATCCAGCAACTTCGCTGGATCGGAAAAATCCGCTACGGAAACGCCCAGCCCGACACGCTGGCCTCGATGGGTGTCCTCTCCGCCGAGGACCGGCTGACGCTGGACCGGGCCAACCAGTACCTGCTCCACTTGCGGAACGAGATGCACTTTCACGCCGGGCGGTCCAGCGACGTCCTCTCCCGCGTGGAGCAGCTACGCCTCTGCCAGCAACGGGGCTACCGTGCCACCTCGGGCATGTTGCCGGTCGAGCAGTTCATGCGGAATCACTTTCGCCACACGGGTGAAGTGAGCCACGTGGTGGCACGGTTTCTTTCCAAGGCCCGCATTTCACCGCGGCGATCGACGGTCTCGGCGGGGTTGTTCGGCCACCGGGTGGAGGGCGGGTATCGCGTCGGCCCGGCCCTGATCGCCGCGGGGACCAAGGGCCACCAGCGGCTGGCGAGCGACCTTGCTGCCGTGATGCAATTGGTCGACCTGGCCAATCTTTATGACAAGCGGATCGAGCCGGAGACCTGGGAAACCGTGCGCCAGTCGGCGGCCCGGCTGGGCGAGGACGTGCCTCCGGCGGCCTTGACCCACTTTCTCTCCCTCTTGGGCCATCCGGCCCGGCTGGGCGACCTCCTCCGCCTGCTCCACGAGGTGCGAATTCTGGAGCGGTTTCTGCCCGCCTTCCGCCACGCGCGGGGATTGCTCCAATTCAACCAGTATCACAAGTACACGGTCGACGAGCATTGTTTCCGGGCGGTGGACCGGGCCACCGACATGCGGCTGGATGACGGACCGCTGGGCCGCACCTACCGCGACATCCGCCAGAAGCGCGTGCTCCACCTGGCGCTCTTGTTGCACGACCTGGGCAAGGGGTATGCGGAGGAGCACAGCGAGGTGGGACGCCGGATCGCCGCCGAGGCGGCCCGCCGCCTGCAACTGCCGGCCGACGAGGCCGCCGCGTTGGAGTTCCTCGTGGCCAACCACCTGATGATGAACCACCTGGTGTTCCGCCGCGACAGCACGGATGAGCAATTGATCGTCCGTTTTGCCGTGGACGTGGGCTCGCCCGAGTTGTTGAAGATGCTCTTCGTGATGACGGCGGCCGACCTGGGCGCCGTGGGCCCCGGCGTCTGGACCAGTTGGAAGACCGACGTCCTGGCCGACCTCTACCGGCGAACGCTGGCCCACCTGACCGGCGACAGCGAGGAAGACCAGGCGGAAGCGCGGCGGCAGGCGGTGCAACAGGCGCTGGGCCGACGCGGACTCGAGCAAGTCGTTCCGCCGGTCGACGAGCTGCCCCGAGCCCTGCTGGGCGATTCCACCGCAGAGCAGATCGCCGACGAACTGGCCCTCTTGGCCGGGCTGGATCGGGGACAAGTCCGGGTGGCCGCCAACTACCTGGAAGAAACGGAGACCATCCGCATCACCGTGGCCACCCACGAGGACGTGGCCCCGGGAATCTTTCATCGGCTCACGGGGGCCCTCTCCAGCAAGGGCTTGCAGATCCTTTCGGCCCAAATCCATACCCTGGCTGAAGGTTTCGTGCTCGACCGGTTCAACGTGGTCGATCCCGACTACTCGGGACGCCCGCCCGACGAACGGTTCGACGAAGTGGATCGGGCCCTGCAAACGGCCCTGCTCTCGGCCGGCGTCCCCTCCTTTCGCCGCACCTGGCAAGTCGGCGGCCAGGCGGTACCCAAGATCAGCGTGGCCCAAACCCGCGTCGAAGTCGACAACCACGCCTCCCGCCAATACACCATCCTCGATATCTTCGCCGCCGACCGCCCGGGCCTCCTCTACCGGGTCACGCGGGCGCTGTTCGAGTTGGAGCTATCGGTTGGTCGGGCAAAAATCGGCACTTATCTCGACCAGGTTGTCGACGTCTTCTACGTCACCGATCGCCACGGCAACAAAATCGAGAGCCCGGCAAGAATCCAGCAGATTCGAAGTCGGCTGCTGGAAACGATCCTCACGCACCGGGCGTAGCGCCGGCTCGTCGACTACTTTCCGCCGGTGAATTCGTCGCGCAGAAACCGCGCCGCCGTGTCCCACGCTTCGGCCGCGCGCTCGAAATCGACCTGCATGGCACGGATCGTCCGGGGTGTCTCCACGCGGAGTTGCGCCCGCACGCCGGGGTTCAGCGGAATCTGCGCGCTGGGGCCGGCCGCCAGCTTGCCCTCCACCGCCGGTGCCAAGAGGTAATCGATCAGCCGCCGCGCGGCCTGCGGATGAGGACCGCCACGGATGATGGCCAACGTGTTGGGGATAAACAGCGTGCCCATTTGGTCCTCGCCCTGGTCGGGATAAAGGATCGCCACGGGCATCCCCTTCTCCTGTTCGATGATCGCGTCGTCGGTGTCGGTCAGGCCGAAGGCGGTCCGGCCGGCGGCCACCGAGAGGGCCACCTGCTTGTTGCCGGAAAGAATCTGCACCTGGTTGGCCTTGAGCCGGTGGAAAAACCGGCGGGCCTCCGGCTCGCCCCAAAAGGCGAACAGGCAGGCGGCGTGGGTGGCGGTGGTGCCGAACAGCGGCTTGGCGATCGCGGTCTGGCCCCGCCATTTCGGATCGGCCAGGTCGCCAATCGATTGCGGCCGCCGGTCTTCCGGCACCACATCCGTATTGACGATCAACACCCGTGCCCTGGCGGCAAAACCGTGCCAGAGTCCTTGCGGCGAACGATACATGGGCGGATACGCCTGGGCGACGGGTGGCACGTAGGCCTCCAGCAGCCCCTTGCGCCGCAGCCGCAGGGTGTTGAGAATTTCATTGTTCCAGAAGACGTCGCAACGAGGGCGGTCGCGCTCGGCGAGAATCGCCTGCACGAGCCCCACCGTCTTGGTCGATTCCGTGTCGAACTTGGCCCGCACGGTGATCCCCGTGGCGGCAGTGAAGTCAGTGAAGATCGGCGTGGAGAACTCGGAGTCCAGTGCCGTGTAGACCACCACGTCGTTGGGGGTGTTCGTCCAGCAGCCGGTCGAAAGCAAGAGCACGACGAACAGGGCCGTGGGATACGGGCGCATGGGGGGCCTTTCGTTGGCGGGATGTTCCTGTCGTTGGCCAATCGGCTCAGTCGTAGGGCCGGCTGTGCCGGCCGGATCACGATCCGGCAATGTTGGCACAACCCCGGGCGCCGGATCACGATCCGGCAATGTTGGCTCGAATCGCGCGGAAACATCGTAGAATAAGTAGAATAGTATGTTAGCCTGGGCCGAAGCACAAGTTCGGCACTCCCGCCCCCCGGTCTGGTGCCGGGGAGAATGGGTCTGGCGGCTGCGGTCGCCGGTGGCGATGGAAAGTGGGCGAGCCGCGGAAAGAGGGGATGCTGATGGGTGAAAATCGGGGCGATCGGCCGATTCGGGGCGTCGGGGCGACGGCCGCGTGGTTGCTGGTGGCGATGGCCTTGCCGACCATGTCCAGCCCGGCGCGGGCAGAGCCGCCCCGGCAGCGCTCGCTGGCCGACCTGACGGAGATTCACGACGGGGCCAGCCGCTGGATTCCCGGCTTGGCACCCTCGACGGTCGACGAGGCCAGGGCGGCCGCCGAGGGCATTCGCAAGCTGGAAGGTCGGCGGATCGTGCTCTGGACCGATCACCCGCTCGACGACGAGGTTCGCGTCCTGCCGGAGGTCTTCGACCAGGCGTTTCCCCAGTGGTGCGAGTATTTTCGCATCGACCCGGCCGCCCACCCCCGCTGGCGAATGACCGGTTTCCTGATGGTCGACGGCGACCGCTTTCGCCGGGCCGGGCTGTTGCCGCCGGAACTGCCGCCGTTTGAGCACGGCTACTCGCGCAACGACCGGCTTTGGGTCTACGAGCAGCCCAGTGCGTATTACCGTCGCCATTTGCTCCTGCACGAGGGGACGCACGGTTTCATGAACACGGTGCTCAAGTCGTGCGGGCCGCCCTGGTACATGGAGGGCATGGCCGAGCTTTTGGGCACCCATCGCTGGGAAAACGGGCGGCTGACGATGAACGTCGTGCCCCGCACCAAGCAGGAGACGCCGATGTGGGGCCGGATCAAGATCATCAAGCAGGCCTGCTCCCAGCACCACGCCATGCGGCTGGAGGGGGTGATTGCCTACGACGGCACCGCCCACCGGCAACTCGATCCCTACGCCTGGTGCTGGGCGGCCTCCCTGCTGATGGACCACCACCCACGCTATCGCGATCGTTTCCGGGGGCTCTCGCGCGGCGTCCACCAGCGCGATTTCTCCGCGCGTTTCTTCCGCGTGATGCACGACGACTGGCCCCAACTCGACGAGGAGTGGCAACTGCTGGTGGCCAACCTGGAATACGGCTACGACGTCAAGCGGACGGCGATCGATTTCAGCCCCGGCGAACCCCTGCCGCCGGAGGGCGCGGTGGTCCGCGTGGCCGCCGATCGCGGCTGGCAGAATACCGGTCTCCGCCTGGAGGCGGGGCAAGCCTATCGGCTCGACGCCCGTGGACGCTACCAGGTGGCCGACCGGCCGCAAATCTGGTGGAGCGAGCCGGGGGGGGTTTCCATCCGCTACTACCAGGGCCGGCCGCTGGGGATGCTGCTGGGGGCGGTGCGGCCCGAGGCGCCCTCCGGCGGCCTCAGTGCCCTGTTGCGGCCGACGGCCGTGGGGCTGGGCGTGGCCCTGCGGCCGCACCAAGGCGGCACCCTCTACCTGAAGATCAACGACTCCGCCGGCGAGTTGCACGACAACGCCGGGTCGCTGGAGGTCGAAGTCCGTCCGGCCGAGTAGCGCCGCTTGCGGCCCGCCCTGATTGACAACCCCCCGCGGCGCCGCTATCAAGGCCGTATCGCTCGTCTCTTCCGCCTCCGGGGTCCAGCCAGGGAGAAGCATCGGTGTTCGTTGTCAATACGGAATTCGTGCCCGGCAAACGCATCGTCGCGGTGAAGGGCCTGGTCGAGGGGAGCACGGTTCGCGCCAAGCACGTGGGCCGCGATATTGCCGCCAGCTTGAAGAACGTTTTCGGCGGCGAACTGAGGGGATACACGGAACTGCTGGTCGAGTCGCGCCGCGAGTCGATGCAGCGAATGATCGACCAGGCCGAGCAGGTAGGGGCCAACGCGGTGCTCAACGTGCGGTTCGCCACCAGCTCGATCACGGCCGGGGCGGCCGAACTGTACTGCTACGGAACGGCGGTCGTGCTGGCCGACGAGCCGGCGCCGGCGACCGTCGTCCAGCGGTAGAGCCGCCGATGGTCTTTGGACCGGGGCGGAGACCACGCAACGCCTTTCTTGCCGGGAGATGTGATGGAAGAGTTCATCGTCGTCCTGTTGGGCGTTCTGGTGTATCTTGCCATTTCGCTGATCCCGCTTCTGGCGGGCCTGTTGATCGGCGGTTTGATCGGCGGCTCGATCGAGTCGGCCCACTTCCGCCGCCTGGAGGCGTGGGAACGGCAGCTCTCGGGGATCATGGTTTCCGGCATGAAACGGCTTCCAGACAACTGGAAGGCCAGCCGGCCGGCGCTGGTGGTGGGCGAGGTGGTGATTGCCACGGACTACTTCAAAGTTTTTGCCGCCAGGTTGAGAAACCTCGTCGGCGGCCGCGTGCGGAGTTACGAAACGCTGGTCGAGCGGGCCCGCCGCGAGGCCACCGTCCGCATGCTCCGCCAAGCCCGCCAAGCCGGCGCCAACCTGGTCTGGAACGTCCGCCTGGAGACCTCGACCATTCGGGGTAAGCAGGCGCACAAATCGGGCGGGGTGGAAGTTCTCGTCTACGGCACGGCGATGCTGGTGGAAGGAGATTCGTAAGGCAGGCCGCGGCGCGGCGCGGGTGGCACCGGTTCTTGAACCGCGGGTGGCTCTGTCACAAGAGGCCAGCGCAAATCACTCCACCCATCGAATAGGAACACCGCCCGGGCATTGCCACCCGCGGCGCGGCGGGGTCGGGAGACCCTCGCCGAACGCTGACTTCTTGCCGGCTGCCGCCGGGTGCAGGTTCAAGAACCTGGGCCACCCCTGTTGCGAACCCGGCAACCTGCCGGCACAGCCGGCCTTACCGTTCGGCGCGGGTCTGGCGACCCCGCCGCACGACCGATCGAAGGTCTCGAAACCCGCTTCGCAAGGATGTTGCGAAGACTTGGCCGTCCGGCCGCGAATTGCACGGGCCGCCGTCGCCCGCTATGCTGGCGCAAGACACCGTCGATCACCCGGCCCACAGGAGGATCACGCCATGCTCGAAGCAAGAATTTCCCGTCGGCGAGCCCTGCACGCCTTGGCCGCCGCCACCGCGGCGCCCGCGGTGATTCCCTCCACCGCCCTGGGCAACGCCGACACCCCGCCGCCCAGCGAGCGTGTCACCCTGGGGCACATCGGCGTGGGCAACCGGGGACGCAGTCTCCTGCGTGGCTTCTTGAACTGCAAGGGAGCCCAAAGCGTGGCCGCGGCCGATGCCTACCGCAGCCGTCGCCAGGCCGCCGCCGCGATGATCAAGGGCAAGGCCTACGCCGACTTCCGCGAACTGCTCGCCCGCGACGATATCGACGCCGTGGTCGTGGCCACCCCCGACCACTGGCACGTGCCGATCGCCAATCGGGCCGCCCGGGCGGGCAAGGACGCCTATGTGGAAAAACCCCTCGGTGTGTCCATCGAGGAAGACCTCCTCTGCCGCAAGCTCTTTGGGGAAAAGGGCCGCATCTTCCAGTACGGCACCCAGCAGCGGAGCATGAAACACTGCCGCTTGGGTTGCGAGTTGGTCCGCAGCGGGCGGATCGGCGAGTTGCGGCGCATCGAGGTGATCGCCCCCAACGGCGGCAAGGGTGGCTCGACCGCGGAGATTCCCGTGCCCAACGACCTGGACTACTCCATGTGGCTTGGCCCCGCCCCTCTCAAACCCTACACGGCCAACCGCTGCAACCCGCCCGGCACCTACTGGATCTACGACTATTCGATCGGCTACCTGGGCGGCTGGGGCGCCCACCCGCTGGATATCATGGTCTGGGGCAGCGACGCCGATCTGTCGGGCCCGATCGAGCTGGAGGGGAGCGGCGAAATTCCCCAGGCGGGACTCTACGATACGGTCTACAACTGGGACCTCCACGGCAAATTGGGCAAGGTCGAGTTCAGCTTCACGCCGGGCGGCGACTCGACCAAGTTTATCGGGCCCGACGGCTGGGTGCAGGTCCGCCGCGGCGGGATCGACGCCCAGCCCAAGTCGCTGCTCGAATCCACCATCGGGCCTAACGACGTCCACCTGGTGGAAAGCCCCCGGCAGGACCAGAATTTCATCGACGCGGTGAAGTCGCGTGCCCGGCCCGTCAGCCACGTGGGCGACGCCGTCCGCTCCGACCTGATCAGCCTCCTCTCCAACATTGCCGTCCGCAGCGGGCGAAAAATCACCTGGGACTGGACCGGGGAACGGATCGTCGGCGACGAGGAGGCGGCCAAGATGGCCCGGGCCCGGCCGATGCGCCCACCGTGGAC
>CAYZWG010000027.1:9726-13491 GCA_964481605.1 uncultured Planctomycetaceae bacterium | reverse complement strand
GATGGCCCGGGCCCGGCCGATGCGCCCACCGTGGACTCTGTGAGAGGGCGTCTGCAAATGAGCGACCCGGCAAGAAGCTGGCACACCGCGGCCGCACTCTGCCTCGTTCTCGTCGGAGCGATCGGCTGCCGCCCAGACGCTCAAAGCGTGTCGCCCGGTGCGAAAGGCGATGCTCGCAGGCCCTCCGGCGGACCCACCCAACGCGAATGGGTCGAGGCGATCCGCGCCGGCGGCGCGACCGAGGCGGCCGATCCCTCATTCGTCAAGGCGGTCGAGCGAGTCGACCAGTTGGGCGGCACGCTGGCCTTTGACGCGGCGGGCAATCTGACCGGCGTCGACCTGGCCGGCAGCCGGCTGGATCGCAAGACGCCCACCGATGCCGACGTCGAACTGCTTGCCGCGCTTCCCCACCTCGGCCACTTGCGACTCTACGGCGAGAAGATCACCAACGCCGCGGTCGAGACCATCCGCCGGTGCGACGGCCTCACGGAACTGGGCCTGATCGGCACGGCGATCGACGACGCCGGGCTGGAGAAGCTGGCGGCGCTCGAACACCTCGAATCGCTCGACCTGCAAGGAAACAGCCGGCTGGCCGACGTGGCGCTGGGCCATCTCGCCGCCTTTCCCCGGTTGACCCGACTGGTGCTCTTGGACAACGCCTTTTCCGACGGCGGGCTGGTCGCCTTGAAGCGGCTTGCTGGTCTTCGCCTTCTCGATCTGCGCGGCTGCGACGCGGTGACCGATGCGGGCCTCGCGCACCTTGCCGCCTTGAAGCATCTCGCCGTGTTGCGGCTGCGGGGCTACGGGATCACCGACGCGGGCTTGGCCACGCTGGGGCGAATGCCCTCATTGAAGGCCTTCACGCTGGAGAACTCGGCGGTGACCGACGCCGGCCTCGCGCGGCTGGAACCGCTTGCCCTGGAGGAGTTGACGTTGTTTCGCTGCCTGGGCATCAGCGATGCCGGGCTGGAATACGTGGGCAAGCTGCGGACCCTGCGCCGGCTGTCGCTTCGCGACACGGCGATCAACGGAAGCGGCCTGCGATATCTCGGCCATTGCCCGGCGCTGGAGGCGCTCAACCTGAGCGAGACGATCGTCGACGACGCGGCCCTGGCGAGAGTGGGCAAGCTGGCCGGCCTCCAACGCCTGGAGCTTGCCCAGTCGCAGGTGACCGACGCGGGGCTGGCCCGGTTGGCCGGGCTGGCCGACCTGGTCTACCTCGACCTTCGCGACTGCGGCCTCTCGGATCTCGGCCTTGAACACCTGGCCGGTCTGAAGAAACTCCAGACACTGATCCTCCAGCTCAACCTGGGCATCACCGACGCCTCGATCGACCGGCTCGCGCGACTTGCGCATTTGAAGCGTGTTGATCTGCGTCAGACGGGCGTCACCGACGAGGGCCTCGAGCGGCTGAAGACGGCCCTGCCCGAGTGCCGAACGGTGCCCTAGGGCAAGACGGAGGGGACCGCGCCACGAGCAAGCAGGGGCAACTACACGGGTAGACTCGCGCACAACCCAACCCACGTTTGCTTGCCGTCATCAGGGCGGCGCCCCGCCCGGCCGACTTTCCGCAACGGAAACGAAGGCAAGTCCCGGGAAACAACCTACCCGTGCTGGGGAGACCTGCGGTCGGCGGTTTCGGCGAGGTCAGGAGACCTGCGCCGAGCGCTGGGTACAATCTGTTTCCTGCGAGTTGCCTAACGTGGCACGGCCGGACGCGAACTCCCCTTGCCCGACCGCCCGGGATCGGCCGGCCGGCCTTGCTCCGCAAGCTGCGTTTCCAGCGAGGCGATCCGCTCCAGCAACTCCTTTTCCCGCCGCCGCCAGTGCTGCCGGTCGCGAAGAAGCCGCAGCACCATGTGGCGGGCCTCGCAGAACAGCCGCGCGTTGGCCTCGATCGTGCAACACGCCTGCTCGGGCGCAACCTCCATCCCACAAACACAGATGATCCGCCGCCCGTCCGGCAAAGTCGCCACCGGGGACCCCTCCCCCGTGGCAACATCGTCGATCAGCATCGGCCCCGGACTGGCCAGCTCACAAATCGCCGCAAACGCCTCCGCCTCCTCATCCTCCACGGGTCTGCTCCGCTCGACGCGGACCGGATCCAACACATCAACGTCGTCTTGCTCTTCCACGTCCAACCAGCGCATGATCTCTCCCCCCGGGGACAAGACAAGTCCAAGCAACGCAGGCGACCAATCCATGCCAGCCCCTATTGTACGACGACCGCGCCCCCTTTTTTACCACCCGGTTTGAGGAGACGGTGCCAAGAAACAGCCCAGGCGTCCCGCAGCGGCGCCCGGTCCTTGAGATTCGCCTGGCGCGACGTCCCACGGCCGGCCGTTCCGCCCACCTCGGCCGACAGGCAGGCTCGTCCGGCAGACTGGTCCTATCGGGGGGGTTCTCCCTGCGGGTCTTCCGCAAACCCACCGATCTGCCCCCCCTCAAAGAGGCTGAACTCCGCCCAAACGGGCAGATGCTCCGAGACCTCGACCGCCTCGCGAATCGTCATGTCCAACTCGCTGATCAGGTCGGTTACTCCCGACCGGCCGTTGAATTCGACGGTGGCACGGCTGTCGAACAAGATGTTTTCGCTCAGCCGGGTTCCGCGTGTGGTGGTGGGAATGCCCGTGACACACCACATCAGGTTGGGCACTTCGCCCAGTTCGCCCAGATGCCGCTCGTCGACGCCCAGATATCCCAGCAGAATGACGTCGTCCTCGCCCCGGCCATCGTCGCGGACCGCCCTGAAAACGTCCGCCAGCAGGCGGAGTTCCGTCTCCAGCCGCGTCGGCTCCACCTGCACGTTGACCAGCGTAAAAGTGAAGGCCTCCAGCGGAGGGGGGCCCGCCGCGCGAAACGACGCCACCAGCGGCCGGTGCACGAACTGCTCCGAGGGGTCGCCCACCTCGTAGACGGTCTCCCGGTCGATGTCGACCGCCGCCGAATCGAAAACAAACGCGCTATACTGTTCGACCGGTTCGCGGCCCACCCGGGGGGGAATGGCAAAATCGTATTTCGCCCCGTCCGCATTGATCCGTTGGACCAGGTCGAGCATCAGGCCCTGGGTGTGTGAGCGGACGTCCTGCACGGCGACGATGTGGTAGCGGCGGAAAAGATCGACCAGCCGGGCCGCGACGTGCCGGGTATTCAGTTTCTTGCGATCGAGCGGCCCCAAGTTGACCGTGGCGATGCGGAGCGACTTCTTTTCCAGCGCGGACCGCGAGAGCGCCCCCTTGCCGTTCCCCCCAGATTGGTCGGTCCCATCCCCGGGCTGACCGGTCGTCCTGGCCGGGCGTTGGGTCAACTCGAGATGATCCCACCCCTCGACCTGGTAGCGGGTGAGAAAATAGTAGCCTCCGGCCCCGACTGCGGCCAACAGCACCAGAAGCGACATCCTCGACATCGTCCCTCTCCCGGCAGCCCTGCGGCTCCGTGTCCCAGCACAAAGCGACCCGTTGGTTGGCGGTCCTCAAGGGCAGCCAGCGTACCGAATCCCGTCTCTTGGCTCCAGGGCAATTCGCCGGCACCCCCCCGATAGCGGAACGGCCAGGAACGACGCCCATTGTAACCCGAAGCGTAAGCGAGGGAGAATCGCCAGCCTGGAATCCCTCGCTTACGCTTCGGGTTACCACTGACGAGCGTCCAGCGGCCCTTGAAGGTTACCCTCGGGTTCCCAAGCTCCGGCTTACTCCTGGTTCCTAAGCTCCGGCATTCTCCTGGTTCCCAAGCTCCGGCTTGGGAACCTACCGGCGTGGCGTGTGA
>CAYZWG010000027.1:3188-9626 GCA_964481605.1 uncultured Planctomycetaceae bacterium | reverse complement strand
CTTCGCGGCGGATGCGGTCCCAAGCTGGAGCTTGGGACCGAGAAGTGCCGGGTCGCGACCCGGCCTACAGGTTTGGGCATTCTCCTGGTTCCCAAGCTCCGGCTTGGGAACCTACCGGCGTGGCGTGTGACTTCCTCGCAAGCGAAGCAGAGCTTCGCGGCGGATGCGGTCCCAAGCTGGAGCTTGGGACCGAGAAGTGCCGGGTCGTGACCCGGCCTACAGGCTGGAGCTTGGGACCGAGAAGTGCCGGGTTGCGACCCGGCCTACGGGCTTGGGACCGAGAGGTGCCGGCCCCGGCCCGCGGGGGGGCGATTTTGGCCGCGGCGGTCGATCTGGTATAATCGAAATGGGCTGCTATATTGCAGTCGGAGGGCAATTCGGAGGGAACGTGCGATGAAACGATCTCGATCGGTCCGTACCGCCGTGTTTCTGTCGGCTGCGTTGGTCGTGGCCGCCCAGGCCGAGGCCCAACTGTTCGGCAGCCAAGGGCGCTCCGGTCGGTCGGGGATCGTCAGTCTCCGCGAGCGGGCTGCCGGCAACCGCAAGCCCCGCGGTTCCACCGCTTCGAAAAGCAAACCGGTCGCGGACGAATTCATCGACGAGAATGCTCGCTATCTGCGGGAGAACCGCAGCGCGGGAGATTTTGTCGGCTCCGACTCGCGCGAATTGAAGGGATTCGTGGGTATGCAGCAGGGCGAGACGGAGGGGGCGATTCGCTCGGCGGTGGAGGGCAACCTGGTTCGCACTGCCCCCACGCCCACGGTCAACCGCCAGTTGGCCCTTCCTCCGCGGTTGGGCATGTACCGTCCGCGGCTGGCGCTTGGCTTTGCGGTCACTCGGCCGCCGGCTCCGGCGGTGGGCCTGGTGGCGGCGAGAAGCCTGGAGCTGTCGCCCTCGATTCATTCCACGCGGCCATTCGAGGTGTCGATGGCAGGGCGGTCAGCCACCTTGCGGGGAGCGGTTGCGTCCGCGCATGAGAAGAAATTGGCCGCCCTAATGCTGCTCTTCGAGCCGGGTATCTCCGAGGTGAAAAACGAGCTCGAGGTCCTCCCGGTCGAGGTCGCTCCGCCAACCCGGCCGGCACTCGGGCCCGAGCCAGGCGGGGATCGCTAGCGCTGACCCGGGTCGACCAACCCGATCCGCCCAAGGCGGCGGTGCCGGCCGCGCCGGGGGGGATGCCCGTGGAGGCCGCCCCGGTTGCCGGCGGCGGGGTCGTCCGAGCCGCATTGGAAGGTGGCATCACCCTCGCTCCAAAAGCCGGCACCCCCGTGGCGGCTCTCATCTGGTGGGCAAGACTGGGCGGCAGATTGATCGTGGTCGTGGTGATCGAGTTCTCTTTGTCGGATTCCTGCCGCGAGGCACCTGTCGCCGCTTCGACCGGCGATTCGTACGATGCCGGACGAACGCCCTGGTAACGCCGCTTGAACTGCTGAACGAGCGGGTTGGGCGGTTCTTCGTCCAACGAGCCGGGAAGCTCGTGCGTGGTCGGCTTCGACATAATGGGAGGGCCAAGTCGCGGCTGGAATTTCGTCATCAGCGTGAGTCGCCGCCGGGGACCGCCCTCGGCGTCCCAGGGCAGCCAGAAACTGTAGGAATGGCCCAACTCCGACTTGCTGTAGTGGTGTTCGAGATTCTCGGCGGGAAAAACGAACTTGCGAAGTGGCGGTTCGTGCAGCGGGTCTTCACACTCCTCGTCGAAGGCGTACACGGTGACCGTGCCGTCGACCTTGACGGGCTTGGCCTTTTTCGGCGCGTAGAACATCAGGCGGCCGGCGAATCCCCGAATCGGTTTCTGGTCGGCCTTGTAAACCACCGTGTCGGTCCAGACCTCGGTCAGCGTTGCGGGCACTCGCGGCTGGGCATCGGAGCCGGGGAGCGACCAGTGCTCCGGCAGCTCCATCGTGCTACAGCCGGCCGTGGCGGCGAGGATCGCCGCCAGCGCCCAACCCGTCACCCTCCCCGGACTACCTGACCACTTCACCACGGACCTTGCCTTGTCTTGAGAATTCAATATTCCCGTAGGGCCGGCTGTGCGGAGCCGAAACGTGGCTGGCGCCGGCGAAGTGCGGCAACCGGCCGGCACAGCCGGCCCTACGGCAACTTTGTAACGAGTAGGTCAAGCTTGACGCCAGTTGCGTTACGAAGCCGGAGCTTCGTAACGAGTACGTTTCGTAAGAACTTACGAGTGTTCGCTGCGGGTTCAATATCCCTGGGGGTTACCGGCCGCCCGGGCCGGATCGCCCGCAATGTAGGGTGAATAGGGGAAATTGTCGGCCGAGCCGCTCTGGGCCACGGGCAGTTCGTAGGAACCATCGTGCTGGGGCACCCGCGGATCGACCTCGCTCGTCGGCCGTGCCTTGGGGGTATCCGAGGCTTGCGGTCCGCCGGGGGCCAGTCGCGGTCCCGCCGAAAGATCGCTGGTTTGGTCCACCGTCGAGGCCGGGGGGACGAATGGCGCGGCCGAGCGAAGGTCATCCGAGGGCCGTTCACCGCCTTGGGGTTCGGCCCGCCGGAACCACTTGAAAAGGCCCCAGCCCGAACGGCTGGAACTCTCCGGGGGCGGTGCCGGTGTGGGTGCCGGCGTGGGGCCGGCTTTGGGGGCCTTGATCACCGGGGGGCGGAGGACATCCAGCTTGGCGTCCGGGTCGTGGGGGTCGATCTGGCCGCTGCCGCCGGGGTCGGTGTCGGGATAGATCGTCTCGCCGCTGCCGTCGGTATCCGGCCCGGCCGCCAGATCGACCAACCCCGAGTCGCCGTGCAAGGCGTTCACGTCGGCCAGGCACCAGTGCATCCGCGCGGCTTCGATCCGTTTGACTCGCTCACTTTCCTCCTGCCCGGTGATCACGTGGGGCGTGAGGATGATCAGCAACTCGGTGCGATTGCAGATTTCGCTGTCGAAGCGGAAGAGGTTTCCCAGCACGGGGATATCCGCCAACATGGGCACGCGGCGGTGAATCAAGGAGGTTTTCTTGCTGATCAGGCCGCCCAGCACGATCGTCTCGCCGTCGGCGGCGCTGACGGTCGTCTGGGCCGTGGTGACGCTCACGCTGGGGGAGCGAATTTCGGTGCCCCCGGAGACGGCCACGGGAATGCCGGTACTGATCGGGTCGAGTTCCGATTTCTCCGCGTCGATCTCCATCACCACCTTGCCGTCGGGACTGATTCGCGGCGTGACCCCCACGATCAGCCCCACGTTTTCCAGGTCGATCGTATTGACCAGGCCCTGAGTTTGCGCGGTCGAGCCGGTGATCCGCGGCACCCGCTTGCCCACCTGGATGAAAGCCGGCTGGTTGTCCAGCGTCATCACCTGGGGCCGGCTGAGGACGTCCAGTCGCTTGCTCTCCTGCAAGGCGCGGATCATCAGGCTCACGCTCTCGCTGGAAGCCGAAAGCACCAGCCCGCCGAACCCCAGTTCCGAATTGATCCGGTTGACGCCCAGGTTGGTGACCCCCTGCGACCCAATCACCCCCGAATGGGCCAATGCCTTCTGGGCGGCCGTGTTGCCCAACGACTCGTTGTTCGGCTGGCTGTTGAAGAGGAAGCCGGGTTTGTTGCTGGCGGCGACAATCTCCTCGGTGGTCACCTGGGTCAAGCCCGACTGGATGACCGTGCTGGAGATCTTCTCCAGATCGCCCAGCAGGCTGCGGTCGAAAAGGATCGAATCTTGCAGACCCAACTCGACGCCGAACTCGTCGGCATTATCCAGTCTCACCTCGGCGATGAGAATCTGAATCATCACCTGGGCCGGCTGCTCGTCGAGCTTTTCGACCAACTCCATCATGTCCTCGAAAACGCGCGGCGTGGCACTGATAATCAGCGAGTTGCTGACCACCTCGGGCACCACGATCACTTCCCGCTCGATCTGCTGGAAGGGGCTCATCGCGCCGGGGGCCGCCTGCTGGATCACCCGCTGGCTCCGCAAGAACTCGTTGATCGAATCGGCCACGTCCAAGGCCGGCGCGTTCTTCAGCCGGTAAACCTGGTTGACCCGCTTCTCCACGTCCTCCTCGTCGAGCTTCAGCAGCAGGGCCTCGATGATGTTCAGGTCGCCTTCCGAGCCGGTGGCGATGATGCTGTTGGTCCGGGTGTCGATGGAAAAATGGGCCGGCACCAGCGTGGTCTCGCCTTCGGCCCCCGGCAGTTGGGGCGCCGTGCCCGTGCCGGCCGCCGAGGGAATCAGCGTCTGGAGCATCTGGGCCAGGGCGCTGGCGTCGCCGTTGTGGATGCGGAAAACCTTGATCTGGGCTACCGCCGAGGGCGAGTCGAGTTGCTCGATCAGGGCCATCACCAACTCCATGCTCTCCTGGGGCGCGGAGACGATCAACGTGTTGGTGCGCACGTCCGGCGTCACCTCCACGTCGGCCAGCACGCCGCTGCGAATCAGCCGCTGGCCCTCCAGGTCGAACAACTCCAAGGCGCTCGACTTCTGCGTGCCCACTCCCCCGGCGGCGGCCCGAATGGCGCTCTGGATGGTGATCGCCAGGTCCGCGGCCAGCGAGTGTTTCAGCTTGAGCATCCTCGTCTGGGTCACCGCCCCCGGCTGGTCCGTGTCGAGTTGTCGAATCATCAACTCCACCTCGGCCATGTCCCGCGGCGAGGCCCGCACCACCAGCGCGTTGATTCGCATCTCCGGGGTGACTTGAACTTGCGGCCCCAGCCCCGCCCGGTCGGCAAAGGCCTGCAAGATCGTGGTCCCCATGGTGGCCGCCGGCGCGTGTTTCAGGCGGAAGACGCGAAACTGCGTATTCGGGCTGACCGGTTGGTCCAGCTTGCGAATCAGCTCCTTCACCGTCTTCACGGCCTCGCCCCAGCCGATCAACAGCAAGGCGTTGGGCTTGACCAGCGGCGTGACGGCGACCCGCCCCTGCCGCCCACCCAGCAGGTCGACCATCATCTGCGCCACCACGGTGGAGATCGCCTCGCCCTGGACGTGCTTGAGGTAATAGATTTCGATCTTGGGGACGGTCTCCGCGCTGATTCGCTCGATCTGTTCGATCAGCCGCGTGACTTCGTCGACGTCGCTCTCGCGGCCTCGCAGAATGATCACGTCCAGGTCGGGCAGAATCTCGAACTCGACGTCGCTACCCAATTCGGGAACGGGCTGGGGTTCCTCTTCCGGCGGCTGCTCCTGGGGCGGGCCCTGGGCGGCGGGCTGGGCCGCCGGGGCAGGCTCCTGCAAGAGGTAGGAAACCAACTGAATGCCGTTGTTCCCGTAGTCGAACTCGCTCCGCTGGTCGGCGCCCGGTGTGCGCCGGCTCGTGCCCCCCTTGCCCATGCGATACGCTTCCACGGCCTCCTCGATCTTGGCCGGGTCGGCACGGCCAACCGGAAGCACCGTGATCTTGCGACCCGTAACCGGCCGAGGACTGTCCAGCGTGCGAATCAACCGCACCATTTGATCGGTCAGCGACGCCCTGCCGAACACGCGGAGGCCGTTTCGTTGGCGATCCACGCGAATCTCCAGGTGGTCGCCCAGGGCGTCGGCCAGGAGATAATCGGGCCAGCCGGACTGCCCGTTGGAGACCCGCTCCAGCCGGGTACCGAAAATGTCCTTCAGCCTGGCCTCCACCACCGACGTCTCGACGTTGGCCAGGGCCACGAATTGTTCGCGTCTGGGCTGGCGCTGGGCCATCATCTTCGCCAGCGCCCCCTCGGCCTGAGTCATGCGGGGGGCTGGCGTCGCCGGCCGCGAAGACGGCGAGCCGGCTGCCGGCTGCCGCCCGGCTGGCGGGCCGATCGCGGCCAGTTGGCGGAGAATCACCTCGTGCAGCGACGGCGGGGCCATCACTAGCAACTGCGGCGAGCGAGGGTCGATCGCCACCCGCACGCCGAAGCCGGAAAACAGCGTCCGTAGCCGGGCGGCCGTCTCTTTCAGTCGGCTCGCTTCGCAGGCATAGGCCCTGACCACCGCCCGTTCCGACTGCCGCTGGGGGGCCGCCGGCTGGTCCACCGAGTTGATGAACTGCTGGGCAACCTGGTGGGCCTGGGGCGAACCGCGGAGCAGAATCTGGTTCGTCTTCAGATCGGCCATCAGGTGCGTGGTGCGGCCCAGGTCGGGCAGAATGTCGCGCAGCATCTGCTCCACGTCGGCCGCCGACTTGTACCGCAGCGGATAGGCACGGTAGTCGTTCTCCCGGGGCGGTTGGGCCCCAAGGGAGCCGGCCACCACCAGCGCCACGGTCACGATCAGAGCGAACCGCCCGAGCGGCCGTATCAGCGCACCCTGGGGCGCATGGAAGAATCCAGACACGGATACTGCCCAAATCGAGTTGACGAGACGAAGGGTACGGGCGGACCAAGACACCGTCCGTTGGGAAAGGCGGGCGGATGCTAGGGATTTGTGCCGAGCGATTCAAGGGCAGTTCCACCGGAAATCGGGGGGGCCTCTGCCCGGTTCTTTCGCATATTCCGCGTTTTCCCCATGCTGTTGCCGGCGAG
>CAYZWG010000027.1:1473-3088 GCA_964481605.1 uncultured Planctomycetaceae bacterium | reverse complement strand
CGCCGATAGCTCGCGCTGATTTGTCGCCGCACGGCCGCCACCCGCTCGGACGAAAGCACGCTGCCGTGGTTGGCCCCCGGCACGATTTCGATCTGGGCGTCGCTGCCCAACCGCTTGAGCGTGTTGGCCAACAGCCGCACCGCGCCCTCCAGGTAGAACGTGTCCTGCCCGGCCGCGATCACGTGCAGCTTGCCCCGGAGCTTCGGCCCAAGTTCGTCCCAGTTCTCTTCCAGCCGAAGGCGAATGTCGTACTTCCGCCACGCCCGGGCCACCTCCGGGTCGATCGCGCCCGTTCGCCGGTTCCAGAGCCGCCGGGGCAGGCCATCGGGTCCCAGCGGGCTGAACACCGCCTCGAACGAGCGTAACTGCCCGCCCCGGCCCAGGCAATCGTCCATGCGGCAGAAATCGTCGTACCACAGCACCGGCGCGCTCCCCCGCCGGGCGATCGGCCGGCGACGACCCCGGCCGTCGCGAAACATGTTTTGCGGCGGATCGGCATAGAGGTCGATCCGCTGGAAGTCGCGAAAATCGACCGGGTCCGGGGCAAAGCTCCACACGCCGCCGAACGTGTCGGGGTAGGCCACCTGGAGCCAGAGCGAGGCCCAACCGCCCGAGCTGTGCCCGGTGATGAATCGACCGTAGGACGCGGCCACCGTGCGAAAATGCCCGTCGATATAGGGGATCATCTCCTTCACCAGGGCATCGCCGCGGGGACCGTTGGTGGCGCTGTTGGCATAGACGTGATGGCCCCAGGCACACTGCCCGTCGAGCATCACCCGAATCAACTCGACCTCGCCCGGCCGCGGCTCCCGCGGCCCGGTCAGAATCCGCCACAGGCCGCCGCGATGGTCGCTGCCGAACCCGCCGATGATATAGACCACCGGGTATCGCTTCTCCGGCCGGTGGTGATAACTGGGGGGCAAAATCACCATCGCCGGCTCGATCACCTGCCGGCCGTGAAACCGGGAGAGGAGCCGGCTGGGGAGCTTGACCTCGACCTGCCAATCCGACTTGGGCGGGGGCCGCGGCCCGACCACCCGGTCGAGCACCAGCTCGACCGTACCGGAGCCGGCCGGGTCCAAGGACAAGCTCGCCACCGGGCCGTAGAAATTGCCCTCGCCCCGGCCCGGCTGGGGCGAATCAAGACTGTGGGCCAACACGGCCTGAACGTGGTACTTTCCCGGCGGCAACCGGGATAGCCGCTGGGGGAAACCGTCGGCCGAGTCGTCCACGGCGCGGGTCTGGCCCGGGGCAAAGTGCTTGACATCGCGGCCGAAAAACGGCTCCGGCCGGAACCAGTTGGGCCCCAGCCGCGGCTGGGGCCGGGCACGCCGGGAGAGGAACACGAACAGGCGGCCGTCCACGGGGTGATCGGCCACGGACGGGTCCAGGCGGACCCGAAAGCCCAGCGGTTCCGCCGCCGCGGACACGGCCAGCAGGACGCAGGTCATCCCGCCAAGCAGAACGCATTGGCTCCGTCGACACGCCACGTCCACACCTCCAAAGTCCCGGACTGGTTCCCAAGCTCCAGCTTCCGGCAGCACGCCTTCCACGGCGCGCCTGGTTCCCAAGCTCCAGCTTCCGGCAGCACGCCTTCCACGGCGCGCCTGGTTCC
>CAYZWG010000027.1:0-1373 GCA_964481605.1 uncultured Planctomycetaceae bacterium | reverse complement strand
CTGGTTCCCAAGCTCCAGCTTCCGGCAGCACGCCTTCCACGGCGCGCCTGGTTCCCAAGCTCCAGCTTGGGAACCGGTGCTCCAGCTTGGGAACCGGTTTCGGCGAGGTCGGCAGCCCTGCGCCGAACGCTGGGCCCCTGTTCGGCGCGGGTCTGCCGACCCCCTGTTCGGCGCGGGTCTCCTGACCCCGCTCCCCGTGCGTGCGGCAGTCCGGCACGCCGCGATGCTCGCCTCCCGTGCCCGCGGCACCCCGATAGCAAAGCTATCGCGGCCACCCTCGATGCGGCTCGTCCGCCGCGGCTATTGCTCCAGCTTGGCCCAAATCGCTCGCCAGGCCTTGATCGATTGTTTCAGGTTTTCGCGTTTATTGCCCGGCACGCCGTAGCATTGCAGCCCCACCGGCCCGCGGAAGCCGAGGCCGTGGAGCGTGCCGAGGAAGCCGGCCACGTCGAACGAGCCTTGGCCGAGGGGCTGGATCAACCGGCTCCAACTCTTCTCGCCCCCCGCGTCGGCACCGTTGATCGTGACCACGTAGAGGTGCGGCATGGCCAACTCCATCAGCTCCTTCATCGAGTGGTCGCTTCCCACGTGGAGCCAGTGGCAGAGGTTGAACGTCACGCCCAGGTTGTCGCGCCGGGCCTTCTGGCAGATTCGCAGGGCACCCTCCACCGACTGAATATAGAAGCCGGTGTGCGGATACAATGCCACCCGCAACTGCTGCTTCGCCGCCAGGTCGGCCACCTCGCCCACGATTTTCACCGTCCGGGCGTCCCCTTCGTCCGAGCCGCGCGGGAACTTTCGCCCTTGCACGAAGAGCCAAATGAAGGTCTGGCGGCCGGCCAGTTGCTCGATCGCCGCCGGCAGCCCGGGGTCGTACTTCGGCTGATCCGGATCGACGTTGGCACCGATGTAGAGGGCGTACATCTTCAGCCCGTGGCGGTCCAGCGCGGCGAGCATCTCGGGCACGCCCCGGGTGCCGGAGGGGCCGATCCCGTCGTAGCCCAATTCGGCCAGCAGGGCGGCCTGGCTTTCGGGCGTGGGGTGGGCGTCGTCGATCACGCCGTTACTGAGGGCGAAGAAGGGGTTGGGCCCGGCCGGCTCGCCGGCGGGTGCCGATGAACCGGAAAGACCGGCAAGCAGAATCAGCGCAACGAGCGTGGCGAAGATGGTTTTCATGGCGGCGTCCTCGAAATCACTTGGGCAGTGTGCCGTTTTCCGCGGAACGGTTTAATTGAGATAGCGGTGGGGCATATTCTCTCCCAGCGTTCGGCGCGGGTCTCCCGACCCCGCCGAAAGCGCCGAGGTGCAGGTCTCCCAAGTGGCGACAGCCTCTCTCGGCGGGGTCGGGAGACCCGCGCCGAACACCAAACGGG
>CAYZWG010000026.1:0-25512 GCA_964481605.1 uncultured Planctomycetaceae bacterium | reverse complement strand
GGATGAACGGCTTTCATCAATAGCAGAGATTTTCGTCACCCCAGCCTCGCCCTCCGGTGCCTGCGACACCCCGATAGCACAGCTATCGGGGCCACCCCGGCGCGTTTCGCGCCACCCCAGCGCGTTTCGCCGGCGCCAGCCACGTTTCGGCCGGCACAGCCGGCCCTACGAAGCTAATACGGATTCTCTTTCGTTACGCGAACCACCTCGTCGATGCTGGTCACCCCGGCCAGGACCTTTTCCCAGCCGTCTTGACGCATGGTTTGCATCCCTTGTTTTCGGGCCTGCTGCTGGATGGTCCAGGTGTTGGCCCGATCGTGGGCCAGGCGGCGGATTTCCTCCGTGGTCACCAGCAGCTCGAACAGGCCGATCCGCCCCCGGTAGCCCAGGTGCTGGCACACCGAGCATCCGGCCGGCCGGTAGACCGTGACATCGCTGGTGAGCCGGTCGAGGGGGAAGTCCTCCGGCAGGTCGCTGGGCGGGGGCGTGTAAGGCTGCTTGCAGTCCGGGCAGAGGGTCCGCACCAGCCGCTGCCCCATCACCGCCTCCAGCGTGCTGGCCACCAGGAACGGCTCGACTTGCATGTCGGTCAGGCGGGTGTAGGCCCCCGCGGCGTCGTTGGTGTGCAGCGTGCTGAACACCATGTGCCCGGTAAGGGACGCCTGGATGGCGTTTTCGGCCGTTTCCAGGTCGCGGATTTCGCCCACCAGCACCACGTCCGGATCGTGCCGCAAAATGCTGCGGAGCGAATGGGCGAAGGTCAGCCCGATCTTGGGATGCACCTGGATCTGGCAAATCCCCGAGAGTTTGTACTCCACCGGCTCCTCGGTGGTGATGATCTTGGTTTCCGGCGAGCGGATTTCCAACAGGGAACCGTAGAGGGTGGTCGTCTTGCCGCATCCGGTGGGCCCCACGGAGAGCACGATCCCGTGCGGCAAACGGATGATCTGGCGGTACATTTCGTGGACTCTCGGCTGCATCCCCAGCTTGGAGAGGGTGAAGTCGATGGCACTCTTGTCCAGCAGCCGCAGCACCACCCCTTCGCCGTGGATCATGGGCAGCACGGACACCCGCACGTCGACCTCCCGGCCGGCCACTTTCAACTGGATTCGCCCGTCCTGGGGGAGGCGGCGTTCGGCGATATTCATGCGGGCCATGATTTTCAAGCGGCTGATGATCGCCGCGCGAAAACGGCTGATTTCCGGCGGCACAGGCTGCGGATGCAGCACCCCGTCGATGCGGTAGCGAACCCGCAGACCGTCGGCCTCCGACTCGACGTGCACGTCGCTGGCCCTCGATTCCAGCGCCTCCAGCAGAATCTCGTTCACCAGCCGAACCACGGACGGCTCCTGGGCCATCTCGGAAAGCTCCGAGCCGTCGGTCTCGATCTCGTCGAGTAGTTCGATGGGGCTGTCTTCCGTCTGGGCCAGCAGCCCTTCCACCGTTTCGCTGCCCACGCCCAAATGGGTCTTAATCAGCTTGGAGATCTCTTCCTCGCGGGCCAGCACGGGGATGATCGCCTTGCCCGTGACCACGCTGATTTCGTCGATCGCGTAGAGGTTGAACGGATCGCTGGTGGCCACCACCAGGGACCCGTTTTTCTGGTGGACGGGAAAGATCGATTCGCGGTGGATCAGCTTGGCGGGAAAGCGTTTCAAGAGCGACAGATCAATCAACGTGTCGCCCAGATCGACATAGGGCACGCCGACCTCCTCGCCCAGGGCCTTCAGCGCGGTTTCCTCGGTGATAAACCCCAGGCTGACGGCGGCCTGGTCCAGCCGCGTGCCATCGGTCTGCGCGCGGCGCGCCATGTCGAGCTGCCGCTCGTCGAGGATGCCTTTTTTCAGCAGAATCTCGCCCGCTTCCATCGCTCGATTTCCATTCGTTCCATGCAGTACGCGTGCTTTGCCCCAGGGAACCCGACCGCCGGTCCGCCTGATCTCCAAGTTAAGCCTTGCGTTGCGTTGCGTCCACGATTTTCGCCATGTATTCCAGACAGCGGCACACCCCGGGATCGGCCGGGAGCCGATCCGGGGTGGTGCCAAGACCCTTCGCGCCGATGAGCGTGGCGGAGTGCCGGCGGGCACCCCCCCAAGGTGATCGGTCCCGGTCATCTGGCCCGTTGCCGGCGGTCGCCACCGCCGGGGCGATCCCCACGTCCCTGGTCGCCACGGCCGCGAGCGTCACGCCCCCCCTGCGGCCGCCGGCCGCCGAAACGGCCGCCACGCTGCATCTCCTCGCGCAGCTTGTCGAGCGAGAAGGGCTCGCCCATCATCTCGCCGAGCTTCTGTTTCTGCTCGTCCGACAGTACGGCCATGGAGTTCTTCTCCAATTCCTGCCGAATCTTCTGGATTTTTTCCCGCAGGCCCTCCCGCTCCTCCGGCGGCATCTCCCGCACACCCTCGAAAATGCCGCGCATCTGCTGGCGATTCTGCTGGCCCAGTTCCGTGAGCTTCGATTTCTGCTCGTCGGTCAGGCCGAGAAACTCGGCCACTTCGGGCCGCCGCAGGGCCCCGGTGCCCTGCACCTGGAGCTCGATCTGCTTGAGACGCTTGAACTTCTCGCCGCCGATCACGTCGGCGATTTTCTTTTCCAACTCCTTCATTCGCTCCTGGGCCTTTTCGCGAAGCTGCTGGCTACGCTCGCGCCGCTCCTGCTCGCTCAGGTCGCGAAGGCCGCGAAATTGCTCCATCACCCCGCGCATCGTCTGTTCGGCGATCTCGCGAAGCTTCTGGGCCTCGTCCTCCGTGATGCCCACGTCTTGGCGGACCGTTTCCGATCGGAGCAGACCGACCGGGCCACCAAATCCGCCCGGCCCGCCCGGTCCGCGGCCGAATCCGCCCGGTCTGCCGCCAGGACCACCCGGCCCTCGGCCCGGGCCCCGCTGGCCATGGGCGGTGCCCACCGCGAGAACAAAACAAAGCGCGACCAGCGACAAAATTCGCAAGGAAGGGGCTCGTGTCATCAATCAACTCCTCTGGGGGGGGTGAAACGGGATTCCAGCAAGCGTCTCGCGCTCCCACAACGGGGTGAGATACCTCCGACAGTTGGAATAAACCCCAGCCGGGGAAACAGGTTTCGCTCTGTGCCCGCGGTGGGAAACCCGCGGGCGTTTTCGGGGTTCCACTGAGAGTAGGAGGTTGGAGGCGGCCAGCGGTTTCTACCCGGGCAACGCTTTTTCGCACGGACCGGGAGGGCGAGGCTTCCGCCGAGCCGGGAAATCAGGGTAAATGCCGCCACCACGGCTCGGCGGGAGCCTCGCCCTCCCGGAGTTGTCGTAGCCGGTTGCCGCACTTCGCGGTTGCCAGCCACGTTTCGGCCGGCACAGCCGGCCCTACGGAACTTGGTGTCGTGTAGTTAGACTGGAAGTATGCTCGGAGACTCCACCACCCCTCGGAGGAGTGGAATGCAACGCTTTGCCCAAAGTTCGCTCACCGCCGGCTTGATTTTCGCGGCGTCGGTTCTTTACGCTCAGCAGCCTGGGCCGTTGCGCGGTCCGCGCGATGAGGGCAGGGGCCGACCGGGCCTGATCGGCGGCGGTCCAGAGCGGCCGGGGGCCGGGCCCGCCGATAGGTTCCGCCGCGGCGGCGAGACCTTTCGCCGACCTGGTGGCGAGGGCTTCCACGGCGGCCGGCCGGGCGATGCGGTGCGGGCCGAGGGCCGCCCGCCCGGCGAGCGATCTCGCGGCGATGGGCGACGACCGGAAGGCCCGCGGCGGGAGGCATTCGGCGGTCCGGGGCGTGGATTTTCGGGTGGTTTTCCCGGTCGGCCCGGTGGTTTTCCCGGGGGCCCGCCCGGTGGTTTTCCCGGGAGACCGCCCGGGGGGCCCTTCGGACCGCCCGGCATGGGGTTGCCGGAGCAGCGCCTTGCCCGGCTGGAGGGCATGTTGCGAAGCATGGACGCCAACGGCGACGGGATTCTCGATCCGCGCGAGATTCCCGAGGACCGTCGCCGGTTCCTGGGCTTTCTGGCAGCCCGGATCGGGCTCCACGTCGACGGCCCCATTCCCATTGGGCAGATTCGCCAGGCGGTGGCGGAGCGGATGGGTGGCGGCGGGGACCAGGGCGGCCAGCACGGCAAATCGGCCCCGCCGGAACCGCTCGTGCCGGGGTTCGGCGTGGAGCAGGACCTGCCGCCGGTGCTGGGTTTCGGCCAACGGGCCGAGACGGCCGCCACCACGGGCCACGGCCCGTCGCCGGGCTCGGACCGCTCCGGCCGGGGCGGTCGCTTCGGTGCGGGTTCGCCGGATGAGCGGCAAGAGCGGGTCCGCCGTTTTGCGGAAATGATGTTGCGCCGCTACGACCGCGACGGCTCGGGCAAGTTGGAGCGGAACGAATGGGATCAGATTCGCGGCGATCCGCGCGAAATCGACCGTGACGGCAACGGGGTGATTACCCGAGACGAATTCATGGAGCGGGTTTCCCAGTACGTCCGCAGCCGGATGGGCGGCCGTGGCGGCGACGGCGACCGCGGCGGCTCACACCGGCCCGGTGGCGACGTCGAGCCGACCCGGCAGAAGAGGTCGTATCGCTTTCTGGCGCCGACCGAGCGGCTGCCGGAAGGGCTTCCCCAGTGGTTTGTCGCCCACGACGCCGATGGCGACGGCCAGGTGACGATGGCGGAATACGCCGGCTCGTGGACGGACTCGAAAGCCCGGGAATTCGCGCAGTACGACCTCAACAACGACGGCCTGGTCACGCCGGGCGAGTGCCTGAAGGCGGCCAGTCGGCCCGAGTTGGCGGCTCCCCCGTCCGGGCCACCGGGCAGCGAGCCGGCCGTCGCTCCCGCCCAAAAGAAGCCGGCAGGCAAGTCCGGGGGGGAGAAGCCGTGGTGGATGTCGTAGCCGGCTGCCGGTGGGGAATCACTGCCGCATGGCGTCGGCCAGCAGGACCGCCAGGGGAACGAACAAAAACAGCGGCAGCCACGCACCCAATGCCGGGCTGATCGAATAGATCGTGCCCAGGTACTGGGAAGCGACCACCACCAGCATGAACACGGAGACCACCCCGGCACACAGCCCGATGGCGAGAAACACATTGCGGCTCTCGCGGCGGAGCACGATCGGCAAGCCCAGGAACAAGAGCGTCACGTCGAGCAGGGGTTGAACGATGCGTGCGTGAATCGCCACCCGGACGTCCGCCCCAAAGTCGAGGCTGGGGTTGTGCAGCCCGCGGATCAACTGAAGCGTGGACGAGTATTCCCGCCAGGTCCTGCCGCCGGTCAATTGTTCGAAGGTCACGTCGCTGGCCACGAAGCACTGGTCCGGTTGGAGCCAGTCGGGCGCGTCGCGGGGGGTGATCAAGATCGGCTCACCGCCCAGCGCCAGCGACGGCTTGCGGGCCAGGCCGGCCGGCTTGGAAACGGCCGAGAGCAGGTATCCGCCGGGATGTCCTTGCCCCGGCGGCCGATAGAATGCTTCCGCGGCGACCAACTGTTTTCCGTAGCGATCGAGCGTGGCGGGGAGGAGAAAACTGGGCTGTTGAATCCGCTGCCGGTCGGCGAACGTTTTTTCGCCGCGAATGAGGATGTCGGTCTGGTTGTCGTAGCGCGGCTGCAAGTTCTGGCCGATGTCGCCGATCAGGTCTTGCGGCCGCCGAGCCAACTGGTCGCGGAGCCGGGGAATGACCAACTCGCGGCACGCCGCGGCGGCCACCGCGATGCTGATCGCCGCCACGATCACCGGCATCGCCACCCGGGTGCGGGCGATGCCGGCGGCCATCAGCGCGGTCAACTCGTTGTGGCGCTGAATCCAGGTGACCGTGAACATCGCCGCCACCAAGGAAAGCAAACCGCTCGTTCGATCAAAGAAGAGCACCGACCGGTAGCCGTAAAACGAGCCGATCAGGCCGAGCACGCTGCCCTGCTCGTGGCCGCAACGGAGAAACTCCTCCATGTTGGTGAAGGCGTCGAACACGACGTACAGCCCCATCAGGCAAAGATAGCAGATGAGGAACGTGGAGACGTACTGTCGGAGAACGTAGCGGTCGATGATCCACATGCCGGCACCAAACGGTTTTCCTGGTATGACAGCGCCACTTAGCCTACGCGGGTGGCCCCGATAGCTCTGCTATCGGGGTGCCGCAGGCACAAGAGGCGAGGATTGCGACGTGCCGGACTGCCGCCCGCCCCGCGCCGAACAAGCCTCTTGCGGCTGCGCCGCCCTGATAGACAAGCTATCAGGGGCACCCGCCACCCGCGCCACGTTTCGGCCGGCACAGCCGGCCCTACGGGGGCACCCGCCCATGCGTGGTTACTCGATCCCCGGCTCCGGCCCGGGGGGGCCGTTCTCTCCTCCCGTCCTCGTTAGTTGTTCGCGACTTGCCCGATCGCTCGGCCCAGGGCCCGCACTCCTTTGCGGATGCTCTCGCACGATTGGATTCCGAAGCTCAGCCGGATCATGTTCTTTCGCGCCGGCCGGCCATGGGGGGGATAGCAGTAACAGCCAGGCACGTAGAGCACGCCCTCCTCGACGGCCGTCTCGAAAAGCCTCCCTTGGAGTCCCGTGTCGACATCGTCGGGCAGCTCGAGCCAGACGTAGAGGCCACCGGTGGGTCGGACCCACTTGACTCCCTCGATTCCGCCCAGGAACTCGTCGGCCGCCTCCAGGATCGCGTCGATCTTTGCGCGATAACTGGCCCGCAGGGTTTCCACGTGGGGGTCGAAAAGCCCCAGCTCGAGAATCGCCTGCATCAGCACCTGGTTGAGATGGGGCGAGCCGAAGTCGAAGTGTCCTTTTTGCGTCAGCACGGGCTCGACCAGCGGCGGGGGCAAAATCCCCCATCCCACCCGAATTCCGGGCGAAAAGGACTTGGAGAACGTGCCGGCCACGACGACCGTATTTCCTTCCGGGTCGAAAGAGCGGATGCTGGGGATGTCGTCGCCGTAGTAGCGCAACTCGCGATAGGCGGTGTCTTCGATCAGGTAGATGCGATGATCGCGCGACCAGCGCCGGGCAATCTCGACCAGTTCGCCCCGCCGCCCCGCCGGCACGCTGACCCCGCTGGGATTGTCGTAGTAGGGCGTCACGTAGATCGCCTTGACGCGGCTTAACTGGCCGCCACGATCGAGCTGCTCGAGCAATTCCTCCACCGCCCGGGGGATCAATCCGTCGGCGTCGATTTCCACGCCGAAGGCCCGGGCTTGGAGGTTTTCCAGCGTGCCCAAGAACACGAAGTAGCTAGGCGCGCCGCAGATCACGATGTCGCCCGGGTCGAGCAGGCACTGGCCCACGTGGTAGAGAAGCTGGTTGCTGCCGGCGGTGATCACGATCTGGTCCGTGGCCAGGTTCAACTCGCCGGCCGAGCGGCCATCCGCCCGCAGCATCCGCTGGAGAATGGCTTCCCGGAGGGGGGCAAACCCGATCGTCGTTCCGTATTGCAAGGCGGCGCGGGCCCGATCGCCAGAGGTCCAAATATGCTCCAAGGCCTGGTGGGTGGGCTCGGCCGGAAGGGTCTGTTGATCGACGAACCCGGCCGCCAGGGAGACCAGCTCGGGATGGGCCAAGGTCTTGGCCATCAACAGATTGGCGATTGGCTCGCCCGCGGATCGTTGGGCTCGATAACTCAGACCGTTGGGGTGGGACATGGGACCGGCGGCGGTGGCAGGGCTCGAAATCTGGCTTGGCGGGGCAGCATAGGGCATCTTGGCGGTCCGAGTCAAGGCAGGTGTACTGCCGCGACGGCAGCGGGGTGCAGGAACGGACTTCCTGTCAGCTTTGGGTGCAGGAACGCACTTTCTTAGCTGGCGTGGGCAGATACAGGGGGACGGCGGCGGGCGTTGGGGCGAAATGGGTTGCCGGGGCGGTTTTGCAGGTGGTGATGCAAACGGTCATCGTCGCATAACGCCGCTGCACGGACTTGTAGGATCGCTTCGCTGCTGACGCCGTCGTTCCAGAATTTCTCCGTTCCCTTCACCCGGCGGTTGAGTTCCTTGACGAAAGACTCCATCAGTGCCGAGGTCACCGGCAGGCCCTGGCGACGATAGGTCGGATAGTCCATCCGCGTCGCATTGTTTCGGAAGTAGCCGATGGTGGTGGCAATGATTTTGCGGGGATCTTTCTCATCGGCGTCTGGCGGCGGCTCGCCGATCCGCTGTTGTTCGGCGAGCAGCTCCGAGATGACTTCCTGCACGCGACCTTTCCAACAGGCGTCGGTCCATTGCAGATGGAGCTGCCAGATTTCTTCCTGGTTGTGTCGTAGCTGGCGGACCGCCGCGTAGATATGCTCCACCGCGTGAAGAAAATCGAGAATCGGCCTTCCCGACAACGAGAAGACAAAGCTTATCGAGCTGGGGCAGGCGATCGGGCCGGCGCTGAAGCATTTGCTCACGATCGTCAGCTACGCGACCTACCGGCGGTGGGTCCGTAACGCTGCCGGCGAATGCCCGGAGCCCAAGAAGAAGATGGGCCGACCAAGGACCAAGGAAGAAATCCGCGAGCTGATTCTGAAGTTGGCCCGCGAGACGGGCTGGGGCCACGCTCGGATCATGGGCGAACTCAAGAAGCTGGGGATCGGCGGATTGCTGAAACGCGACTACCGTGACGCCGCGTGAATCGTGGCCGATGGATGGCTGTCGATCAACCCGACCGTAAGCGTCGCTGCGCGGTGCTGCCGACCTCCGCCCGATGACTCGCCGATCGTGACCATTGCGAGTCACATCGCGGGGAGAAATCGGCCGCCAACCAACGGTTTTCAAACGGCTTGTGATCGGAACGTACTTTTTGTACGGGACGATCATCGCGCTTCGCTGTTCCGCGCGATCAATGGCGTGCAAGACGCTGTTCGAGCAGCGGGTCTCGTAACGGTACCGGGGCAGCGCGACGAAACATGGCTGTTACTAGCAGCATGGCGAGTCCCCCGGCGAACAATGCGGGGCCAATCTCCGCGCAGCCAATTGCTGGACTGCTACCCAGGGCGGGCAGGTCGACGTGCAGATAGAGATCGAACCAGCGGCCGGCCAGCAGCAAGACACTGACTGTCGCCAGGACAGCGGGACGCCGTTTCGGTTCCCGCCGGAGCAAGACGCAGCACGGGATGATCCAGTTGATGCCGACGTTTAACAGGAATAGTGGCCGCCACCAGCCGGTCACGCGAGGAATGAAATAGACGATCTCCTCCGGTTTATTCGCGTACCAGATTAACATGAACTGGCAAAACCAGATGTAAGCCCAGAATACCGAAAAGGCGAACAACAACTTGCCGAGGTTATGCAAGTGATCGGCGGTAATGACGCCGTGCAGCGGTCCGTTTTCGCTAAGGCGAACCACGGCCAAGGTGACCGCGGCGAGGCCGGACAAGAAGATTCCAGCGAATTGGTAGACCGAAAAAGCCGAGCTCGCCCAGTCTGGCTCCAAGGACATGAGCCAGTCGGTGGTGGCGAGCCAGACGGTGATGCCGAAAACGACGAGATAGATGGCGGACCAGCGACGCGCGGAGATGGTCCACCGCAGCCGCCCATCCCGATCCTGTTTTCGGGACGCGCGGACCAGCAGCGCTGAGAGCCCGAACCAGAGGACAACATAGGCGACGGCACGGCCCTGAAAGAAACCGCAGCGCAACCAAGCTTCACGAAACCAGAGGGCTGGATTGCCGGTCGGCGCCTCGTTGAACCAGGGCCAGGTTGAGGGATGGATGAACACGACGGCGAGTGTCAGCCCGGCGCCCGGCAGGAGCAACCACGTGATGGCTTCCGGAACCCGCCGCAGCGCCACACCCCAACGCGCACCGGTGACATAGAGAAGTGCCACGAAGAAGCCCGCGCCGAGGCCGAGGCCGAGCAACAACTGGCCATTGGCGAGAATGTTCAGCCAAAGTCGCTGCGGCGTTGCGACCGCGGCCACCATACTGATGGCCACGCCGAGCAGCACGGCGGCCAGCGCCCAGCGGCCCCCCTGGCTCAATCCGGTCTCCGTCAGGTGCGTTACTTCGTGACGCTGGGTGACGGCTGCTGCTGTTGTAGCGTTCGAAGGAAGAGGATGACGCGCCATCGGTCCTCCCGGGTGATTTGGGACGCGTAGGCCGGCATATTGCCCTGTCCGTAGGTAATGATATGAAAGATCTGACCAGCGCGCATTTTGGTTGCCTTTTCGGCGCGCAACGACGCCGGTGGCGGAAAGCCACGCAGCGCGACCGGTCCGTCGCCTTGCCCGGCCCTGCCATGGCAAGGTGTGCAAAAGACCTCGAACAACGCTTTGCCCCGTGCCCGTGCCGGGGCGCTATCGGATTTGATCGGGCTGACTAATTCTTGTCCCGCGCGTGCCGCGCTTTCCGGCGTGCTGTCGTAGTGGAGCGGCGGCTTGCCACGCGCGATGGTATGGGCAACCGGCGTGCGCAGCGTACGCTCGTCAGAAAACCATGGACTGGCTTCAAACGCATTGCAACGCGGCTGGTGGGCCATGTCGGGAAGAAACTCAAAGTTGGGCTTGTCGTGGTGGGGCTGCAGCACCATGGTCAGCAGCAGCATCGCCACCGCCAGGCCAAGCAGCGTCTGGTTCCATGTCCGCCGGCTCATGCTATTTCCTCCTCGCCCACCACTCGTTCATCGATATCAAAGGCGTTGAACCCGGCGAGCAGACGGCTCACGGCGGCCGCGTCGAAAGTGCTGTCATGTTCTTTCAAGACGAGCACGAAGCGGTCGTCGGTGGCGCGCGGGTCGGGCGTTAGCGGCGTTTTGCCGGGCCACAGCCGAACCGCAAAGAAGAACGCGACCACGGTGCTCACCGCCGCCGACAGGACCATCACTTCGAAGGTCACCGGGACGAATGCCGGCAAGGAGTCCCAGGGCTTACCACCGACGTTCAAGGGCCAGTCGCTGGCGGTGGTCCAGTACTCGAACCAGAGCTTCAGGACCGCGCCGGTCACACCCAGGAAGAAGCAGACCAGCGGCAGCCGCGACGGTTTGAGACCCATCGCTCGATCCAGCCCGTGGACGGCGTAGGGGCTCCACACATCGACGATTTCGAGGCCACGCGTGCGGACGGCGCGCGTGGCCGCAAGGACATCGTGCTCCGTAGAGAAAGCGGCTGTGAGCAAACGTCGGTTCATGATTCGACCTCCTGCTGGTTGCGGCCGTAGCTCAGCACGCCCTTCACTTCACTAATGGCAATGACCGGCACGAATCGGACGAATAGCAAGAAACAGGTGAAAAAGAGGCCAAAGCTGCCCGCCAGGGTGGCGATTTCAACGATCGTCGGCTGGTAAGAGGCCCAGCTAGCCGGAATGAAATCACGCTCTAGCGAAGCCACGATGATGACAAAACGCTCGAACCACATCCCCACATTGATCAGCACCGAAATGACCCAGACGGCGACCATATTGCGGCGCAACTGCCTGATCCACAACAGTTGGGGGATGGCCACGTTGCATGCCACCATCAACCAGAAGGCCCAGGCCAAGGGTCCCAGGGCACGGTTGATCACCGCGAACGATTCATGCGGATCGCCCGAATAGAGTGCCGTGAACACCTCGATCGCATAGGACAGGCCCACGATGCTCCCCGTGGTGATCAATACCTTGCACATCGCCTCCACGTGACGGACCGTGATGTAGTCTTCCAGCCGCATGGTCTTACGGGCGATCAGCAGCAACGTCAGCACCATGGCAAAGCCCGAAAAGATCGCTCCGGTCACAAAATAGGGTGGAAAGATGGTGCTGTGCCAGCCTGGCAGCAATGCGGTGGCGAAGTCCCAACTGACAATCGTATGGACCGAGACGACCAGCGGTGTCGCCAGACCGGCCAGCAAGAGGTAGACCGTCTCGTAACGCAACCAGGTCCGGCTCGACCCGCTCCAACCAAGAGACAAGATGCCGGCGAGCCGCCGTTTTCCCGGGGTTTTCGCCCGCGTCCGCAGCGTGGCCAGATCCGGGATCATGCCGAAATACCAGAACATCAGCGAAATCGTGAAGTACGTTGCGATGGCAAAGAAATCCCAGACCAGCGGCGAGCGGAAGTTGATCCAGAGCGACCCGCGGGTGTTCGGGTACGGTATCATCCAGTAGGCGAGCCACGGGCGTCCCATGTGGATGAGCGGGAACAAGCCGGCGCAGATCACGGCGAACAACGTCATCGCCTCGGCCGAGCGGTTGACTGATGTCCGCCAGCGTTGGTGCAGCAGAAACAGAATCGCACTGATGAGCGTCCCTGCATGGCCAATTCCGATCCAGAACACGAAGTTGGTAATGTCGAAGGCCCAGCCAACGGTCTTGTTGAGTCCCCAGGTTCCAATGCCGGTGGCGATTTCGTAACTGACGGCAACCGTGCCGATGAGCAAGAGTGTGGAAGAAGCCAGCAACCCCGCCCACCAGAGCCGGCTGGCGCCGCCTTCGGCAAGAGTCAGAATCTCGCTGCTGACCTGTCCGAGTGATTTATCGCCCAGGATCAACGGCCCCGACAGTGAATCGCCATGTTCAGCCATGGGCAACGTTTCCTTCCTTGTTCTGGTCATGACGGACCACCGCAAGATAGCCCACGGAAGGAAGGACTCCCAATTCTTCCAGGGCGTGGTAGCGCCGCGGGCTTGCCATCAGTTGCGCAACGCGGCTTTTCGGGTCGTTCAAGTCGCCGAAGACGATCGCCGCCGCCGGGCAGCTCTGCTGGCAGGCGGTTTCGATCGCCCCGTCGCGCAGTGCCACGCCCTTGCCCTTGGCGCTGATCTTTGCCGCCGCAATCCGCTGCACGCAGAACGTGCATTTTTCCATGACTCCCCGCGAGCGCACGGTCACGTCGGGGTTGAGCGCCAGGTCCTCGCGGGATGCCGTTGGGTGGTAGTTGAACCAGTTGAAACGCCGGACTTTGTACGGGCAGTTGTTCTCGCAATAGCGCGTACCGACGCAGCGGTTGTAAACCTGCTCATTCAAACCTTCGCTACTGTGGACCGTGGCCAGTACGGGACAGACGGTCTCGCACGGCGCGTTGTCACACTGCTGGCACATCATCGGTTGATGCACGACGTTCAAGTGGCGCGTGGCGCTTGCGTAGTACGTGTCGATTCGCAGCCAGTACATGTCCCGCCGCCGCCGCACTTCATCTTTGCCAACGACGGGGATATTGTTTTCCGCCCGGCAGGCGACAACACACGCGGAACAGCCGGTACACGCATTCAGGTCAACGACCAAGCCCCAGTGGTGGCCGGTATACGGATGATCATCCGGCCAGAGGGTCGGCTCGGCCGGATGCGGTGGGGCATCGGCCGAGGCAAGCGTGCCGAGGTCCATGGTATGAATCACGTCCCGCAGTGCGACCCCCCGGAAAGCGAGGCGCGTGGGAACGTCCAGACTGTGCTGGGTCTGCGTCAGCGCCAATGGCCGGCGTTGGCCCAATCGCTCGATCTTCACCCATGCGCCCTGATAGCGCCTGTGGCCGCCTTGCCGGCCGTCGGTGATCAACGGCGCAACGCTGGCCCCCACCGGTAGTGCCGGGTCGGATCGCCGCGGCGCCCCGATCCACGCCGGACCCAGCGTGGTGAAACGGTCCGTGCCGGCGCGACCGTAGCCGATGGCCACCGCGACACTTCCCTCGGCCTGTCCCGGTTGCACAAACGCTGGAAGCTCGACCGTCCGGTCAGCGCCCGCGGACCGTTGCAACGTCAGACGCACCAGGTCTCCCTGCACGACGCCGAGCCGCGCGGCATTGGCCGGCGACAACGCGGCGACGTTGTCCCAGGTGCACTTCGTAATCGGGTCCGGCAATTCATGCAACCAAGGATTGTGCGCGTGACGGCCATCCGCCATGGCAACCGACGGATAGAGTACCAGTTCCAGGGCCGACGCGTCGCTGGGTAACGCGGCGACGGAGGCCGCACTCGGCTTGGGCATCGTCGCCGTGGGCGTCTTGCCGGCGGCGACGGGAATCTCCGCAACGCCGCGTTCGAGCGCCCGGTCCCAGAACGTCTGGAAGTCAACGTCCGACTTACCAGCCGGGTACACGTCGCGTTGCCAGGTTTCACGGACGAGGTCCAGGGCGGATGCCGGCTTGCCACTCCAGATGGCCAGCGTTTCCAGTGCGGACCGGGTCTGTCCCAGGGGGGCAATGGCCGGCTGGGTGAGACTGACAACCCCCGCGACCGGGCTGGCGTCCCCCCAGCTCTCCAGGACATGGTGGTCCGGACACACGAACTGCGCAAGCCGGGCCGTTTCGTCCAGGTGGCTGGCAAAACTGATCAGCAACGGTGTTGCCAGGAGTTGTTCAATCTCCTTTTCGGCCGCCAGGTCGTAGGCGGGGTTGACTCCCAGAACCAGCAGGGCGTCAACTTGTTTCCGGCGTAGCTCGTCAAGCAGTTGCACGAGTTGGCGATCGTTGCCGGCCGCCTGCCGGGACGGTCGCTTCAGATCGATTGTCGTGCCGTAGGCGCCGAGCAGTTGGTTCAAGTTGTGGCACGCGAGTTGGAGATCGAGATCGTTGACACCGCAGACCACGAGCGACCGATTGCGGGCAGCCCACAGGCGACTGCCAAGCCGCTCGATCTCCGCGTGTTCCACGGGACCCGCGCCGATTTCCGTGTCGGCATTGCCGTTTCCCGCCCGCCGTGCAACCGCTGCCGTCAGCTCGGCGACCACCTGCCGCAGTTGGCTTGGCCGGACCGCCCAGCGTTGATCCGCCTTGCTCCCGGTGATGCTCAACCGTGATTCGATCTGGGTATGAAAGGACATTGTCGCCGCGTCGGGCTGGGGCCGCCGCCGCTGCTGCCAGTCCATGGTGAATTCGACCGGCGCGATCCAGGTCCCGAGAAAATCGGCATCGATACCGACGATCACGGCGGCCTGGTCGAAGCGAAAGTGTGGCAACACCCGAGTGCCGTGGGTCTTCTCGTGCGCGTCCAGAATGGCCGACCGAGAAACCGCGTCATAGCAAACGTGCCGCGCGTGGGGAAAACCGTGCAGGAAGGTGTCGATCATCCGCTGCAGCGTGGGACTGACGATGGTGCCGGTCAGCAGTCGAACCCGCTTGCCGGCAGCGCGTGCTGCGGCAAGCCGGGTTGTAATGTCCCGATCGACTTCCCACCAACTCGTGGGTTCGCCCGCTCGCAGTGGCTGCCCCAGTCGCTTGGAATCATACAGTTCCAGCACGGCGGCCTGCCCGCGCGGGCAGAGGCCACCGCGCGAGAGGGGATGTTCGCGGTTTCCTTCGAGTTTGATCGGGCGGCCGTCACGGTTCTTGATGAGCGTGCCGCAGGCCGCCTCGCAGCCGGCGCAGGTCGACGCGTACCAGACCGATTCGCCGGGCACGATCGTCTCCGGTTGCGTGAGATACGGAACGGCCTTCTCGACCGGCGCGCGGCCGCACCCCGCCAAGCCCAACGCCGGGACCGCAAACCCAGCCGCCCTGAGGAACCCGCGCCGGCTCAGCCGGGTCCGGGCGGCGTTGCCGCGGTCCACGACTTCCTTGTTCGCCGCGTGGTCGGCAGCCGCGTCGATCCCGTTGGCAAGCGGGGTATTTCGAGCGGTCCGGTTTTCCGACATCCCACACCTCTTAATAGTGGCAGGTGACACAGTCCGTGCTGGCGTCCACCTTGCGCCCATTGACGCCGGACGTGTTCACCTTGCGATGGCAATTCACGCACCATCCCATCGTCAGCGCTTCAACTTGACGCACACGTTCCATCTGCTCGACCGGTCCATGGCACGTCTGGCACGCTACCCCCGCCCAGACATGCGGACGATGGTCGAAATAGGCGAAGTCGGGAAGAGTGTCGACTTGGGTCCATACGATTGGCCGCGGTTTCTGTCGGGGGTCCGGCTGGCCCTTCTGGTCCAGCCCCAGGGCATCATAAATCTTGGCGATTTCTTTCGCCACGATGTGGCGTGGCGCACGGTGCTCTTTCTTCGCACGCACGTCCTCGGCCCGAATCACGTCGAGCGGCGCGGTGACGAAGCGGTGACAATTCATGCAGACGCTTGCCCCGGGAATACCGGCATGTCGGCTCCGTTCGGCGCCGAAATGGCAGTAGAGGCAGTGGATCTTCATTTCACCCGCGTGCAAGCGGTGGGAAAATGCGATCGGCTGTTGGGGCTCATAGCCCTGCTGGTTACCGGGCAGGTGGTAGGCCGTCAGCCGTGGCATCAGGATCACCGCGGACAGTACCACCGCGACAACGAGGATGGCGGTCAGGATGCGGCTGTCCACGTTACGATCCCTCCCCCGCCGCGTAGCCATCCTGGCGCTGGCGTGTTCCACTCGTCTGTTTCAGGATCCATGCAAGGACGAAGGAGAGGAGGGCCAGACCGACAAACACGATAAAACCGCGTGCGTAGCCGGCTGGTTGCCCCATCACCGACACGAACAGGCCCATGACCGGCGGGATTGCGAAGCCGCCGAAGGCGCCGAGTCCTCCCACCCAGCCGGCCGCTCCACCCACCGCTTCGGGAACTTCCTGCGGCACGAGCTTGAATACGGCCGCGTTGCCCACGCCCATCCCGATGGCCAGCAGAAGTTCACCCAACACCGCCAGACCGAAGGAATGCGTAAAGGTCATGATGAGCGCCCCCAGCAGCATGATGGCCAGGAACAACATGGCCGTGTTTTCACCACCGATGCGATCGGCCAGCGAGCCGCCCACGACGCGAATAATCGATGTGGAAATCGAGTAGATGGCGGTGAGTGTGCCGGCCATCACGCCACTGACTGCGAACAGTTCACGCCAATACGTCGGCAGCCATGCGGTCAAGGCGATGAAGCCACCGAAGGTCGTGAAATAGATGGCCACCAGCAACCATGTTTTCCAGATGCTTGCTGAAACCACGAGGCTTTCTCGAACCGTTCCGCTGGGAAAAAGTTCCTGGCCCAAGCGCCTCGCCTCCGCACGCGCGTCGTGGGGAGTTGTGCCGCCATCAACCAGTTGAAAAAACCAGGCGTTGCGTCCAATGCCCGTGTAGATCGCCGTGCCAATCGCCAGGAAGATGAACCACGCCAGGTACGAACCGGCCAGTCCCCAGATGTCGAGGGCGAACGGCAGCAAGAAAGCGAATAGACCAGGCGCGATATTGCCAATGCCCGCGTAGGCGCCCAGGGCCGCGCCCTGACGGTGCTGGGGGAACCAATACGCCACCTGGCTGATACCGACGGAGAATGTTGCGATGCCGCAACCGCAGAGGAAGCCAAGCAGCAGTAGCAGGGGATACAGACCCGCACTCATGTGATCCGGATAACGCAGATCGAGCAGGACGAACAGGCCGACCATTCCCAGCAGCGACAGCGCCAGCAGAACCAGAAAAGGCTTACGCCCACCGGTTGTGTCCACCCATGCGGAGAAAGGAATCCGCAGCAGCGAACCGGAAAGCGACGGCATGGCTACCAGCAGTCCCACGAGCACCGGGCTCAGTTCCATGATCTTCTGGAGACGGTGCGCCGTTGGACCGAAAAGCGACACCGCGGCGAAGCCGATGAAAAAGCCGAGAGTCGCGCCAATTAAACCTTGCTGGGGAGTCCCCTTGATTCGCGTCACCTCGTACTCCTCGATTCTTGCGGCGCGTTTGATGGTTGACCATACCAACGTACTACCTGCGCGCGCCGCCATAAGTAGGGATTCGGCGTCACGAGGATGTGGACCAGTCGCGTGAACGGGAAGAGGCCAATCAGCAGAAATGCGTTGGCAATGTGCAGTTTGACCAGCCAGGGCAATCCGATCACGAGCCCGATATCGGGTTGCAAGCGGATGAGGGACCAGACATAGGGCGCTGCCGCAGCGGCAAACCACGAGGAGCCCCAGGGATGGAGCAGTGCCACCAACACGCCACTGGCCACTTGAACAAGCAGCAACGTGTACAGAATCCAATCCGAAACCGTGGTCACGATACGCACGTTCGCATTGCGTAGGCGCCGGGCGATCGCCGCCACCAGGCCCATCAAGGTAAACAGCCCCAGCGCCAAACCCGTCGTCTCCAGCACGTAGAGCCGCAATGGGCTGGCGTTGAACGCCAGCACCTGCCTGGGGAGTAGCCACGCCACAAGATGCCCTGCCAGGATCGCGATGACGCCATAGTGGAATGGTACAACCGCCCAAAAATGCTCACGATTCTCCAGGAACTGGGACGAAAGGCTTGAATAGGTGAAGGCGCGTGTTCGGTAGCGTTGGATGGTCACCAGGAAAAACAGCACCAGGGCGACGTACGGCAGCACGATGAAGAGGATCGGGTCGAACCCGGAAAAAGCGCTAGTCATGGCACGCCTCGGCGGTTCCTGCAATGAACGTTTCGTCGACCAGTGCCCGGGTGGCGGACAAGATATGACGATACGGGTTGTCGGATTCGGCGAACGCTTTTTCCATCACCAGAAGCGCCGGGAGCACGGCTTGACGGGCAAGCTGGCCCGCGGCCTCGTGGTCCATCCGGCCGAGCAATGGCAGCACGTGACTCAAATGATCCGGAAGCTCGACGCTTTCGGCGACGCCATGCGACCGCAGCAGCCCACGCACGGTGACCAGAAACCGGCCCCTCGCATAGGCTTCGCCGAACAGATGCCAGCCGAGGTCCAGGCTGCACATCGGGTCGAGATCGAAGGAACGTGTGAACAATTCTTCCCTCTTGGCCGGGCGCAAATCTTCCGTTTCGCGGGCAAAGGCGCGAACCTCATCGGCGGCCGCGCCGCACCGCGTGGTGAGCGCTTCCACGCAAGACGCCACGCGCCGCGCATAACCGTCATCCGGATAGCGGAGGATGGCGGCCAGGGCATCAAACGGCCGTGGATCCGGCGAACTCATAACCCTCTGCTCGGCTCGGAAAGGAACCCGAAGCCGACCTCCTGGCGGTGTTGCAGCGGATCTTTAAGCATTTCGACCGCCTGCTCCCGATGCATAGGCGGGATCACAAATCGATCCTCGAACGTGCATAGCGACGTCAATCGGTAAATCGCCTCCGCCTCGTCCACCGACGAACCGGCTTCGATCAACATCTTCTTGGCCGTTTCCAAGGTGATGTCGCCGACCGTGACGGCCCGGCGGTACCAGCGGACGGCTTTCTGTTTGCGGAGCGCGTAGCGAACCCCCGATTCGTAACCCGCCCCAAAGAGATTGGCAAGAAACTTGATCGGCACTCGGGCCTCGTCGATGTCATGAAAGAGATCGGTGGCCATATTCTCGACGGTCCCGTTCTCACGCGTGGCGGACACAACCGGGGCCTGGGGTGGAACGTAATAGAGCATCGGCAGGGTGCGATACTCGATGTGGGGCGGCAGCGCGAGCTTGAATCGTTTGACGAAGGTATAAACTGGTGATCGCTGCGCCGCATCCACCACGTCGTCGGGAATGCCGTTCTCCCGCGCCGCCCCGCGGACCGCCGGATCGTTCGGGTCGAGGACCAACGAACGATGGCCCTCCACCAGGTCCTCGTCGGGCAAGCAGGCCACTTCCTCGATCCGGTCGGCGTCGTACAAGAGCACGCCCACGTAGCGAATACGCCCCACACAGGAATGGAAGCAGGCCGGCGCCTGGCCCGTTTCCAGACGTGGGTAGCAGAGGATGCACTTTTCCGACTTGCCCGTGTTCCAATTGTAAAACATCTTCTTGTAGGGGCACGCGGCGATGCAAGCACGCCAGGCCCGGCAACGCTTCTGGTCAACCAGCACGATGCCGTCCTCGCCCCGTTTGTAGAGAGCGCCCGAAGGGCAGGCGGCGACGCACGCGGGGTTCACACAGTGGTTGCAGATGCGGGGGAAATAGAACAAGACCAGGCGCTCGACGGCAAAAAGCTGCGCTCGTTGCTGCGCTGTCAGCCCCGCCAAATTCGGATCACTCTCGGCATAGATGGGGGACCCACCGAGGTCGTCGTCCCAGTTGGGACCGGACTGGATGTCGAGATGCTTGCCCGTCACCCGCGAAATGGGCCGCGCGGTAGGCTGGTCGGGACCCTCCGGCGCGTTGAACAGGTGCTGGTAGTCGTAGGTCCATGGCTCGTAATAGTCATCCATGCTCGGCATGTGCGGATTGTGAAAAATGTTGAACACGGTTTCCGGCTTGCTCGTCGACCGGAGGGCCGGCTGGCCGTTGTTCACCTTCCAGCCGCCGCAGAATTTCTCCTGGTCTTCCCAGAGCACGGGAAATCCAGTGCCCGGCTTCGTCTCCACGTTGTTCCACCACATGTACTCCGTGCCCTTGCGGTCCGTCCACAGATTCTTGCACGCAATACTGCACGTGTGGCAGCCGATGCACTTGTCGAGATGAAACACCATGGAAATCTGCGAACGAACATTCATGCTCAATGCCCCTTACCAGATTAATTTTGGGAGTTTGCGGACCAGGATCTGCGTGTCGCGATTGCAGCCCGTGGGGCCCCAGTAGTTGAAGCCGTAGGTAAACTGGCCGTAGCCGCCCGCCATCAGGTTGGGCTTCAGGCGGATGCGGGTCAGGCTGTTGTGGCCGCCCGCGCGGCGCTGGCCACGCAACGGCGACCGTGGCACCGATAACGTCCGTTCGGGCGAATGATACTGGATGCAGATGCCGCGCGGGATCCGCGCGGAAACCACGGCGCGGGTGACGACCACGCCATGGTCGTTGAAAACTTCGACCCAATCGTTGTCGGCGATTTCCAAATCGGCTGCGTCGCGGTCGTTCAGCCATAATGGCTCAACTCCTCGCGACAAGACCGTCATCCGTTCATTGTCGCCATAGGTCGAATGGATATGCCATTTGCCGTGTGGGGTGAGATAGTTGAGCATCTTCGCCTCGCGCATCTCGCCGGTGAAGCGGAGATCGGCATACTCGGTCGGCAATGGCTTGGGCTTGAATGTCGGCAGATGCTCGCCAAACTGGATGTAGAGCGGATGGTCGAGATAAAAATGCTGCCGTCCGGTGAGGGTCCGCCACGGCACTTTGCATTCCACGTTGTAGGTATAGGGAGAATACGCGCGGCCGTTTTCGACCAGCCCAGACCACATCGGCGAATTGAGCAATCGGTATGGCCTCGATTGGAGTTCTTTGTACGACACCCGGGCGCCGCGATTCTTCTCGGCCAGGTGGGCCAGGGGAAGCCCCACGGACCGCTCCATGTCCTGATAGGCGCGATAGGCGAGTTCCCCGTTGGTCACCGTGGCCAGTAGCAGGATCAGATTGCACGCCTCTTCATCGCGGGCCAGGGACGGATAGGTCGCGCCCTCGAAGGTGACGGTCGGCAGTGTCCGCAGGGCCTGGTCGTAAACGTCGTCTACCTCGTAGTGCGTTCCATGCGCGCCGAGGCCGAACTTCCGCACGCGCGGGCCGAGCGCATCGAACTGGTGGAGCAGGTTGCGATAATCGCGTGTGACGACCTTCAAGTTGGGCATCGTAACGCCGGGCGTGGGAGAGACTTCGCCGGCGCGCCAATCGGCCATGGCCGGCTGGGCGATTTCGGCTGGCGTATCGTGGGCCAGCGGTGTCATGACCACATCCTGGGCCGGCTCGGGAAAATGCGTTTTCGCCAAGTCGGCAATCCGCCCGGCAATGGCTCGAAAGATTTGCCAATCGCTCTTGGCCTCCCAACATGGGGGCACGGCGGCCGACAGCGGATGGATAAAGCTATGCATGTCGGTCGAGTTGAGATCGGCTTTTTCGTACCACGTGGCCGCCGGAAGCACGATGTCCGAGTACAATGCCGACGTGTCCATGCGGAAGTTCAGGTCGACGATCAGGTCCATCTTGCCCCGCGGACCGTCCTCACGGCAGAGCACCTCGGTGACGCTGTCGCCGGCGATTTCCTCGGCGACCATGTTGTCGTGCGTGCCGAGGTAGTGCCGGAGGAAGTATTCGTGGCCCTTGGCCGAAGACAGCAACGCGTTGCCGCGCCAGATGAAGAAGACACGCGGCCAGTTCGCGGCGTTGTCCGGATCGTCAACCGCAAATTTGAGCCGTCCGGCATGTAACTCATCCACTACGTAACGCGTGATCTCCGCCTCGCTGGCCGCGCCGGCCGCGGCCGCGGCCCGGGCCAATTCGAGGGGGCTGACATCGAACTGCGGGTAGAACGGTAGCCAACCATTGCGCACGGCACGCGCTTGCAAGTCGATCGTGTGCCCGTGCGCCAACGCGCCTGCTGGCTGCGAACTCGGCACCGTATGATAATCGGTGAACGCTTTCTCGTAACGCCACTGGTCGGTATGTACGTAATGCCAACTGGGGGCGTTTTGCAGACGCGCCGCGGGAAACCAGTCCTTGGCAAAAGCAATCGCGCCCCAAGGTTCGGCCGGCGCGAGTTTCTCCTGGCCCACGTAATGCGCCAAACCACCGCCATTAACCCCCACGCAACCGCACAGCATCAAGGCGTGGATTCCCGCGCGGTACATCAAGTTGCCGTGGTACCAGTGATTGATGCCGGCGCCGGTGATAATCGTGCAACGTCCCTCGGTCAGCTCCGCGGTCCGACCCCACTCGCGGGCAAATCGCAGCAGCGTCTCACGCCCGATGCCGGTATACCGTTCCGACCACGCGGGCGTATAGGGAGACTGCTCATCGTCGTAACCGGTCGGGTAGTCGCCCCCCAGCCCGCGGTCCACGCCGTATTGCGCCAGCAGCAGGTCGAAGATGGTCGTCACCAAGATGCGTTTGCCGTCCGCGGTGGTCAGCTCCTTGACCGGCACGCCGCGGGTGATTGCCCGGCCCTCGGCAAAATCATCCAGCTCCACGCCCACTTCCCGGACGCTTGGTTTTGCTTCGGCGCCGTCCAGCAGGGTAAGACGCGGATCGATGGACGTGCCGTCGAGGCCATCAACAAGTTTGAGGTTCCATTTTCCATCCTCGCTGCCCCAGCGGAATCCGACCGAACCTTGCAGCATCCTCGGCTCGTTGGCATGGTCGTCCCAGGCCAGGAACTTCCATTGGCCATGCTCCACGTCCGCGTAACGCGCCAGCCGCGCTGCCCGTAGCAGTTGCCCGGGCCGGTAGCTATCCCCGCTCGGCTCAATCTCCACAAGCAACGGCGAGTCGGTGTAACGTTTTACGTAGTCGTCGAAGTAAGGAACCCTTCGCTGGTGGTGGAACTCGGTCAATAAGACATGGTTCACTGCCATCCACCACGCGCCATCCTGCCCGGCATTGAGCCCGATCCATTCGTCGGCGTATTTGGCCACCTGGCTGAAGTCGGGCGAGAAGACCCACATCTTCGCGCCATCGTGGCGCGCTTCCGCCGCGAAATGGCAGTCCGGCGTCCGCGTCATATTCAGGTTCGACCCGGCCACGGCCAGTAACTTCGCGTTGTACCAGTCAGCCGACTCGGCAACGTCCGTCTGCTCTCCCCAGGTTTCGGGGGACGCGGGCGGAAGGTCGCAATACCAGTCGTAGAAAGAGAGCGACACGCCGCCCAGCAGTTGCATCAGGCGGGCCCCGGCGGCATAGCTGATCATCGACATGGCGGGGATGGGAGAGAAGCCGGCGATGCGATCAGGGCCATGGACCTTGATCGTGTGCAACGTTGAGGCCGCGATGATTTCCACCGCCGTATCCCAGTCCACACGCCGGAAGCCACCCTTGCCACGGGCACGCTGGTAACGTTCGCGCTGAACGGGGTCGCCAACCAGCGCGGCCCACGCCTGAACCGGATCACCATATTCGGCCTTGGCCTGCCGCCAGAGATCGTACAACGCGCCACGGATGTACGGATATTTCACCCGCAACGGGCTATACAAATACCACGAAAAGGAGATGCCCCGCTGACAACCGCGTGGTTCATAGGGCGGCAGGCCGGCTTCCAGCGACGGGTAGTCCAGCCCCTGCATTTCCCACGTGACGATGCCATCCTTGACATGAATCTGCCAGGTGCAGCCACCTGTGCAATTCACGCCATGCGTGGAACGAATGATCTTGTCGAATTGCCAGCGGTTCCGGTAGAATTCCTCCCAGCTCCGCTTCCTCGCATCGACTTCGTCCTTAATCCAGGGAACATTTGCCCGTCTCCGACGCGTCATCGGTTACCTCGCAATCGCCTACCCTCAACCAGCGCCCGGCGAACCGAACGTAGTCTCGCTTTCCAGATGGTGTCAAAACAAACAACACAGGCCGCCAATCCACCCAGCGCCAGGAGCAACAGATCAAGAGCCTGGGGACGCTCGTCGTCACCGCCCCGCTTCGCGTTTTCCTCGAGAAACGCTACCAGTGGCATGATCTCCTCAGCGCGAAGCGGACGCTCGATAAAGACCGCCCGCATGGTCGGCGAGGCGGGTGCCAACAGCCAGGACGCTAGCGCCCGGCGGCCATGCAACCGCTCAAAAACGCGGCTCAGATCGGGTCCCAGCCGGCCACCACCAAGCCCCCCCAACTGGCCCGTAGTGTGGCACGCGATGCACGCGGGACCGCCGGCCGCCAAACCTTGCCGGCCCGCGAAGAACGTCTCGCCACGGGCAATATCGGCCGGCGTGAATGGCTTGTCAGAAATCTTCAGTCCCTCGAAGTGGGAATGTTCGAGCTTCGACTCGGCATCGATCAAAGCGAGCAGGCCCTCCGCAAGCTCGGGCGTCATGCCAACCACCGTCGGCATGACCACCCCACGGGCCTCGTCCCGTAGCTTCTGCGCGTATGGGTCGCCACCGCTAATCACCGCCTGCGGATTCTGAATGAAGTTAATCAACCAAGTGCGGTCGCGCTGTTTGGTCACATCCTTCAAGTCAGGTCCGACCAGGCGCCCTCCCCCGATCGTGTGGCAACTGGCGCAGCTCTGGCGGAAATAGGCGGCCGCCTGCTGCGCCCAACTGGTTTCCGTCGGTGCCGTGCAAGCGATACCAAGCACGAGAATGGCAATTACCCGCGCGCCGGGCCGAAAGGATGAACCAAGGCCCGCTCTAACCCGCACTCGGCGCGAATCAGTCAGTTCGTGTTTTGCTTTCACGACGGTCAGCCTCTCCATGCCGCTTCTTGCCGCCACAGGGCAATACCCCCACGCCACCATGTAACGCAATCCCAGCGAGTGTCGTTGTCTCCAGGAACTCGACAATCTGCTGCCGAATTCCGCGCCACGCCACGTGCGCCGAACATGGACTATCGTCCGAGCACAGGCGGTCGCACTCAAGTAGGCACGTTGGTCGAGCACGCGTACCCGCAAAGATTTCCACGACCTCGATCAAATGAATCTCGCTGGCCGGTACTGCCAGCCGGTACCCGCCCCCCGTGCCGCGAGTTGCTACCACGAAGCCACCTCGTTGCAGATCAAGGAGTATTTTGTACAAATAATTTTGCGGTACGTTCGCCGCCGCTGCCAGGTCGCGACCCAACATGACACCGTCCGGTTCCAGCCGCGACAGCACGACCAAGGCCCTCAACGCGTGCTTGATCGTTGTTGTGAACATAGTTGATATCCAGATGAACAAATACACAATTCCCAATTCAGGGTCAAGTGCCCGACCATGGGTGGCAGAAAAAAACAGGCCGCGCGTACGAACGGCCCGTTTCCTGGTCGTACTAGAGACCTTAAACAAGCGAGGGTTTCGACCTGAAATCACAAAAAACTCGAAACCTTCCGTGATTTCTGGGTCTAATGGGTAGGACCACAATCCCTTCCCCGCAACACATGGCCTTCCACGTAAAGCGTGGAGAGGAACGTATCGGTCCCGATCGTGTAGTCGAGC
>CAYZWG010000025.1:14981-25529 GCA_964481605.1 uncultured Planctomycetaceae bacterium | reverse complement strand
AATGCGAGGATGGCATTGGGTGGCACCGGTTCTTGAACCGGTGTGGCTCGAATTCGGTGGGTAGCACCGGTTCTTGAACCGGTGTGGCTGGTGCCACAAGAGGTCAGCGTTCGGCGCGGGTCTCCCGACCCCGCCGTGGGTAGTCTGTAGGCCGGGTCGCGACCCGGCATTGATCGGGCAAGATACCGCGCGCCGGCCGAACATCGTTCTGCCATGCCGGGTCGCAACCCGGCCTACCCGCTCCCCTGACTTCCTGCCGACGTAGGGTGAGTGCTCTGCACCCACGCGATGCGCCGACGTAGTTCCTGCGTGCGTGCCGAGCACGCACCCTACGAATCTGCCGCCGGGTGCAGGTTCAAGAACCTGGGCCACCCCCGCGCGGTCGCTTCCGCCGGAGATCAATCCAGCCAGTCCCGATCCTTCAGCCGCTGGGGCGTGTAGTCCTCGGTGACGTAGCTGATGTCCCGGGAGATCAGCGATTCCACCTCCAGCTTGAAGCCGTTGTCGAGCATTCGCTTGATTTCCCGCTGCCAGGCTTTTTTCTTGGCGAACCAGGGGTAGTTGGCGATCTGCCTGGCCCGCTTACGGTCGGTGTCGTTCAGCTTGATCTTCACGCTGTCGGAGAGGGCGCAACGGTCGAAGTCCTTGCTCCTCAGGCCCAGGAACTTGGCCCCCGGGATGGCCATCCGCTGCGATTCGTAGGCCAGGTTGATCGAGCCTTGCTTAATCACGCTGTAGATGTAATACCCCCACGGGTCGTTGTCCAACAGGCAGTACACCGGCAGCTTCAACTCGTGGTGGAGCCGGTGCAACAGCCGGCGCACTCCGCGGGGCGGCTGGCCACCGCCGTGGGTGAGGATGCAGCGGTGCGCGCGCCAGAACTTGTCCTCGTTGAACCGCTGCCAGACCGTGTCTTTTTCCACGTGGAGCACGAAGCGGGCACCGCATCGCTGGAATTGGATCACCTCGGGCTCGACGATCGAGGGGATGCCGTAGCCGCCCGAGCCCATCCGCGCGCAGTCGATCTCGTCGCCCCGGTCCAGCAGCACCAACTCGCCCACCATGTCGCCCCTCTTCTGGGCGTAAAGGTGCAGCTCCTCGCGGAGACTGTTGAGCAGGACCTCGGTGTCTTCGATCACCGGGTCGCACTCCGACTGCTCGCCGAAGGTCTCCTCCCTGGTGCCCTCGATGGTGTGCTTCAAAAGGTAGTAGAGACCACGAATGCTGGTCGTCTTGCCCTGCTCGATAAGCTGCTTGGTGCCGCTGGCCACGAGCATCGTCTGCATGAAGCTCTTCGCCTGCGAAAGGTTGAAGAGCTGCCGCCGGTTGGTCTTGTTCCCCATCTCGATAAAGCGCTTGCTGGTGTTGTAACGCACGTTGGAGAGCGAGCGGGCGGGAATGTCCAGGTGGGGATCGCGCTTGCGGCCCGCCGCCGCCGCCACGCCGTCGGCCAGGGCCACCAACTGGTCCATGGTCTTCTTGTCGCGGGTGGTCAACTCGGGCTTCGGCTTTGCCGTCTTGCGGGGGGTCGTTTTTCTTTTCTTGGCCATCCGTGTTACTCGTCCAGGTCCGCCAGTATCTTCTTGATTAAATTGGGTACGTAGCCGCGCATGCGGCGGGGCACGGCGGGGTCCTTTTGCGGCAGCCGCACGATCACCTGCCGGGCCCGGGCCGCCCGATCGTCAAGGTAGTCGATCGCGTTCAGCGCGGCCATGGAGACGTACACGCCGTTGTTGTCCAGCGGTGCCAGGCGGAGCAAGACGTCCAGCGCCCGGGAGGCGTCGGCCTCGCTGCCGTAGCGGCCCAGGGCCTCGGCCGCGGCGACCTCCACGTAGGGCGAGTGGTCGGCCAGGGCCTTTTGCAGGTCGGGCGTGGAGTGGGCAACCGCCGGCGAGCCCCGCATGAGAATGCCCATCGCCCCCCAGTAGCGAACCGCGCTGTCTTCGTCGCCCAGCGCTGCGACAAGCTGGGGCAACACCCCGGCTCTCAGCGACGAGGCCGTCTGGGCCGTGCGGAATATCTTCTCCAAGGGATACTTCTGCGGATCGTGGCCCATCTCGTAGGGGGTCGAGCCGGCGCTTCGCTGGTGAATCTCGCCCTCCGGCAGAAAGCCCACGTCGCGAATCCGAAAGACCCACTCCCGGTGGGCCCGGCGGAGCCGCTGGAGCACCTCTTGATGCGCCGGCGAGTCGGCCAGGTTGTGGACCTCGTCGGGATCGTCCACCAGGTCGTAGAGCTCCTCGGCCGGCTTCGTCTCCCAGAAAAAGGTCCGCGGCGGCCGGAGCTTGCCTTCGTCGTACAGCCGTTTCCACACCTGGGTGGTGGGGGTCTTGAACATGTAGGCGATGTACTGGCCGTAAATCTTGTGCGGCATGTAGTTGCGGATGTAGATGTAGCGCTGGTCGCGGACCACGCGGACCATGTCGTAGCGCTCGTCCATCCGACCGCGAAAACCGAAGGCAAACGCCGGCTTGGCCGTCTGGTACTTGCCCAGAAAGGCGTGGCCTTGCATCTGTCCGGGCGGCTCGATGCCCACCAGGCTCAGCAGCGTGGGGGCCAGGTCGATGAAACCGACCAGCCGATCGCTCTTGCCGCCGGTCCGGTAGTCGGGCGAAGCGAGGCGGCGCCACTTGGGCGGAAGGGAAACGACGAGCGGCACGCTCAAGCCCGAGTTGTACGGCCAGCGCTTGCACCGCGGCATTCCCGGGCCGTGGTCGCCGTAGTAAAAGATGATCGTGTCGTCGGCCAGCCCGTCTTGCTCGAGTTGTTTCAGCAGTTGGCCGGCCTGGGCGTCCATCTCGGTGACCATGTCGTAATACTGGGCCCAGTCGCGGCGGACCTCGGGCGTATCCGGATGGTAGGCCGGCACGCGGACCCGCGCCGGGTCGTGGATCGCCTTGTGCGGGCGTTTGCGAATCTGGCTTTCGTGGCTGATGGTGAAGTTGAAGACGGCGAAAAACGGCTGGCCCGGCTTGCGGTTGCGCCAGTGGGCCTTGTGGCTCGACTCGTCCCAGACCTGGCCCGGCTTCTCGAGGTTGTAGTCTTCCTTGGAATTGTTCGTGCAATAGTAGCCCGCCCGGCGGAGATATTGCGGATACATCAACATGCCCTTCGGCAGGCGGGTCATGCTCCGCATGTGCTCCGAACCCGTGCTGGGCGGATAGATGCCCGAGATGATCGTGGTGCGGGCCGGGGCGCAGACCGGGGCGTTCGACCAGGCGTTGGTATAGATCACCCCGCGGGCAGCAAGTCGGTCGAGGTTGGGGGTGTCGGCGAACTTGTCGCCGTAGCAGCCCATTTGCGGCCCGTTATCCTCACTGGTAATCCAAAGAATGTTGGGCCGATCGGCCGCCTGGACAAGTGTCGCCGAAATCATCCCGACCGCGGCGACGATCGCGGTGGCGGTGTTTCTCATCGTGGGGGTCCCTCGCTGTGGACGGTTCGCCGTGCGGTCAAGCGACACGGCAGGCGGCCGGTCATCTTAACGAACGCGGTGGCTGGGGGCAAGTTTTCCGCGGCCCGGGGGTGCGGATCGTAGGGCCGGCGGTTCCGTAGGCCGGATCGTGATCCGGCATCCGGGCCTGTCCCAGCATTGCCGGATCGTGATCCGGCCGGCACAGCCGGCCCTACGGTGGCGGAATTCCGTGGCCTGGGCCACGGAATTCCGTCGATTCGCGGGCCACCGCCGGCGTGGGTCCGGGGCAGAGTTTTCCGCAAGCTGTTTGCAGCACGGCACTTCTCGCTCTTCCGCTTCTTTCTCGGCCAGCTTGGCACGCTGCTTGCTACGAAACGATGGGCTAACCCACGGCCACCCCACCAAGATACCCAACACCCGCGGCCCCACGGCCCCCAACGCGGAGGACTTGGATGACACCCCAACAGGCCGACAAGCTTGGCTCGGAGTTTCTGCAAGAGGTGGTTGCGGAAACTCCCGGCGGCGAGCGGATCGTTCACTGTTTGCAGTGCGGAAGCTGCGGCGGCAGTTGTCCCAACGGGGCCGACATGCAGTACACGCCGCGGACCCTGTTTGCCCTGATCAATGCCAACAAGCGGGACGAAGTGCTGCGGTCGAACACCATCTGGTGCTGCGTCTCCTGCTACTTCTGCACCACCCGCTGCCCGCAGAATATCCCCATCACCGATCTGATGTATTGCTTGAAGCGATTGTCGATTCGCGATGGGCTGGCCCATCAGACCGACGCGCCGGCCTTGGCAAAGACGTTTACCGACTACGTGGACAAGTACGGCCGCAGCTTCGAATTGGGCTTGGCCAGCCGGTTCTACTTGCTCAACAAGCCGTTCGCCATGTTGAAGATGGGCCCCATGGGGTTGGGCATGCTGACCCGGGGCCGGATGTCGCTCACGCCCACCAAGATCAAAAACCTGGACCAGTTGCAAGCGATTATTGACAAAGCCCGCGAGATTGGGGGTACATCGTGAAATACGCGTACTATCCGGGGTGCTCGATGGAGGCCAACGCTGCCGGGTATGACCTTTCCATGCGCCAGGTGGCGAAGGTCCTGGACCTGGAGTTCGCCGAGATCGACGACTGGAACTGCTGCGGCGCGACAGAATACCTTTCGCAGGACGAGTTGACCGCCTGCTCGGTGATCGCCCGCAACCTGGCGCTGGTCGATCCGCAGGCGAAACAGGTGGTGGCGCCCTGCGCGGCCTGCTATTGCAACCTGGCGAAGGTCGACAAGCTGATGACCGAGGACGCCGAAATGGCCGACAAGGTCAACCGCGCGTTGGCCGCCGGAGGCCTGCACTACGAGGGCGGGCGGGTCCGTGTGCGGCACCTGCTGGACATCATTCACAACGAGATCGGCGAAGCGGCGATTCGCGCCAAGGTGGTGCGACGGCTGACGGGCCTGCGGGTGGCTCCCTACTACGGCTGCCAGGCGGTCCGCCCCATTTCCATCGGCGACTCGACGGAGTATCCCATGCAGATGGACGAATTGTTCAACTGGCTGGGCGCCGAGGTGGTCGACTACCCGGTCAAGGCCCATTGCTGCGGCGGCCACATGCCCCAGATCAGCGAAGAGCAGGCGTTCGAGCTGCAACGCCGCCTGCTGGACAGCGCCGTCGACTACCACGCCGACATGATCCTCTGCATCTGCCCCATGTGCCAATTGAACCTGGACGCCTATCAGCCGCGGGTCAACAGCATGTTCGGCACGAAGTTCAAGATGCCGATCATCTACTTCACGCAGTTGCTGGGGCTGGCCTTCGGCATCGCGCCCAAGAAGCTCGGCTTCGGCAAGGAGTTGGTGGCGGCGATGCCGGTGATCAAGAAGAAGCTCCAGGCCATGCCGGTGTAGCACGGATCGAGGTATCTCGGTCCCAAGCTCCAGCTTGGGACCGCACGCGGGGCGGAAGCTTTTGACGGGAGAATCATCATGGCCGAGCGAGTCGGCATTTACGTGTGCCACTGCGGCAGCAATATCGCCGCAACGATCGACGTCGAGGAAGTCGCCCGCTGGGCCGGCGAGAACATCAAGGACGTGGTCGTCGCCAAGGACTACAAGTTCATGTGCTCCGCCCTGGGCCAGGCGATGATCGAGGAGGATATCCGCAAGGCCAAGCTGACTCGCGTGGTGGTGGGGGCCTGCTCGCCCCACCTGCACGAGAAGACGTTTCGCCGGGCCTGCCAGAAGGCCGGCTTGAACCCCTACCTGTTCGAGATGACCAACCTGAGGGAGCACGTCTCCTGGGTCTGCAACGACAAGGCGGCCGGAACGGAAAAGGCCAAGGCGCTGATTTCGGCTTCCGCCGAGCGGGTCAAGTATCAGCAGCCGCTGAAGCCGACCTACGTCGACGTCAACCCGGCCACCTTGGTGGTGGGCGGCGGCATCGCCGGCCTGCAGGCCGCGCTGGAGCTGGCCGACGCCGGCTACCACGTCTACCTGGTCGAGCGGAACCCTTCCATCGGCGGCCACATGGCCCAGTTCGACAAGACCTTTCCCACGCTGGACTGCTCGGCCTGCATTCTCACGCCCAAGATGTCGGAGGTCGGCCAGCACGACAACATCACTCTGCTGACCTATTCGGAGCTGGAAGAGGTGAGCGGCTCGGTGGGGAACTTCAAGGCGAGAATTCGCAAAAAGGCTCGCCACGTGGTGGAAAAGGACTGCACGGGCTGCGGCATTTGCACGGAGAAATGTCCTCGCAAGGTGCTGGACAAGGACTTCGAGGCGGGCATGGGGTATCGCAAGACCATCTACAGCCCCTTCCCCCAGGCGGTCCCCCGAACCCCCGTGATCGACGTGGAGAATTGCACGTTTTTTCAGCGCGGCAAGTGCAAGGTCTGCTCGATGGTCTGCCCCACCGGCGCGATCGACTACGACCAGCAAGACGAGGTGCTGGAAGTCGAGGTGGGCAACATCATCCTGGCCACCGGCTGGAACCTGTTCGACTGCAAGCGGATTCCGCAGTACGGCTACGGGCGGCTGGCCAACGTCTTCACCAACCTGGAATTTGAGCGACTCTGCAACGCGGCCGGGCCCACCGACGGCCGGATCGTGCTCCGCGACGGCAAGACCCAGCCCAAGTCGGTGGCCATCGTCCACTGCGTGGGCAGCCGCGACGTCAACCACAACAAGCACTGCTCGGCCGTCTGCTGCATGGCGGCGCTGAAATTCGGCCACCTGGTGATGGAGAAAACCGAGGCCGACGTCTACTCCTTCTACATCGATATGCGCACCAACCAGAAGGACTACGAGGAGTTTTATCGGCGGTTGCTCGAAGAGGGCATGCACTTTGTCCGCGGTAAGGTGGCCGAAGTGACCGACGCCGCCCGCAACCCCGAGGAAGAAGGCAAACTGATCGTCCAGGTGGAAGACACGCTGCTGGGCAAACAACGGCGGATTCCCGTGGACATGGTGGTGTTGATGGGCGCCCTTCAACCCCAGGCCGACGCCAAGGACCTGGGGCTGAAGTGCGGCATCTCGTGCAGCATGTCGGGCTGGTACACCGAGCGGCACCCCAAGCTCGACCCGGTGGCCACCATGACCGACGGCGTTTTCGTGGCCGGCTGCTGCCAGGGGGCCAAGGACATTCCCGCCTCGGTGGTCCAGGGTGCCGCCGCGGCGGCGCGCGTTCAGGGAATGATCGCCAAGGGCAAAGTGATGATCGAGCCGATCGTGGCCACGATCAACGAAGAGGCCTGCTCGGGCTGCCGAATCTGCAACAACCTCTGTCCCTACGGGGCCATCGAGTTCGACCAAGAGAAACAGGTCAGCCATGTCGTCACGGCGCTTTGCAAGGGCTGCGGCACCTGCGTGGCGGCCTGCCCGGCCGGCGTGATTACGGGGGCCCACTTCAGCAATCAGCAGATATTCGCCCAGATCGAAGGCGCGTTGTGGGACGCCCTCTCGGCCCCACCGGAGTCAACACCGGCGTAGTGAAAAACAGGGAGTCCCCCCGGGGCCCTCGCGGCCGGGTTTCTCACGGAGAAGGTTTTCAGCATGAGTGATCGTTTTGAACCGAAAATCGTCGGATTCATGTGCAACTGGTGCTCCTACCGCGCGGCCGACCTGGCCGGCTCGGCACGCATCAAGTATCCCCCCAACGTCCGCATCATTCGCGTGATGTGCAGCGGACGGATCGACCCCACCTTCGTGCTCAAGGCCCTGTCGCTGGGCGCCGACGGGGTGATGCTGGCCGGCTGCCACCCGGGCGAGTGCCATTACGTCGACCAAAACTACAAGACCATGCGACGCTACCAGATGCTCAAGCACACGCTGGCCAAGCTGGGTGTCGAGGAGGCCCGCGTGCGGCTGTTCTGGCGAAGTGCCGCCGAAGGGCAGCAGCTTGCCGAGGCGATCGGCCAGTTCGTGGGCGACGTGAAGAAGCTGGGACCGCTCAATTGGCGTTCCAACTGGGAGGAAGGCGACCAGCGGCGGCAAGCGCTGGAATCGATTGTCCAAGAGCACGAAGAGGCGATGGAGGTGAACGGATGAGCGAAGGCAAGCGGAAAGGCAAGCTCGCGCTGTACTGGGCCGCCTCCTGCGGCGGTTGCGAAATCGCCGTGCTGGGAATCGACGCGAAAATCCTCGACGTCGCCGAGAACTTCGAGATCGTCTTCTGGCCCTGTGCCACCGACGGCAAGGTCCGCGACGTGGAAAAGATGGCCGACGGCGAGATCGACGTCTGCCTGTTCAACGGCGGCATCCGCACCAGCGAGCAGGAATACATGGCCCAACTGCTGCGGCGCAAAGCGAAAGTGCTGGTGGCCTTCGGCTCCTGCGCCCACGAAGGCTGCATTCCCGGCCTCTCCAACCTGGACAGCAAGCAGGCCTGCTTCCAAACCGTCTACCACGACAACCCCTCGATCGACAATCCCCAGGGCACGGTCCCCCAGCATGAGACCACCGTGGCCGAGGGAACCCTCTACCTGCCGATCTATTACGATACCCTGAAAACGCTGGACCAGACGGTTCCGGTCGACTATTACCTGCCCGGCTGCCCGCCCGAGGCCGACCGCATCTGGGAGGCGATCGTGGCCATCCTGGAGGACAAGCTCCCCCCGCCCGGCTCGGTCATCGGTTCCGACACGACCGTCTGCGACGACTGCCCTCGCGTGCGAACGGAAAAGAAAATCAAGAAATTCCACCGCACCTGGGAGATTCAGCCGGACGATGATACGTGTCTCTTGGAACAGGGGCTGGTCTGCTGCGGGCCGGCTACCCGGGCCGGCTGCGGGGCCCTCTGCCCGGCGGTCAATTCGCCCTGCATCGGCTGCTACGGTCCCAACAACGACGTGGCCGACTACGGGGCCCGGCTGATGAGCGCGCTGGCCTCGGTGATTGACTCCGAGGACCCCCAAGAGATCGAGCGGATTATCCGGGAGGGAATTCCCGATCCGGTGGGCAGCTTTTACCGGTTCAGCCTGGCGCACAGCCTGTTGCGGCGAAGCAAGCTGGGCTCGGGGAGCAATGGTGACGATGCCCGGGCGTCGGCAGAAGACGCATCGTAGCGAGGAGAAACAGCACGATGAAGCGAATTTCCATCGACCCCATCACCCGGCTGGAAGGCCACGGCAAGATCGACATCTTCCTGGACGAAGAGGGCGACGTGGCGAACTGCTACTTGCAGATTCCCGAGTTGCGGGGATTCGAGCGGTTCTGCCTGGGCCGCCAGGCCGAGGATATGCCCAACCTGACCAACCGCATCTGCGGCGTTTGCCCCGAGGCCCACCACATGGCGGCCAGCAAGGCGCTGGACGGCGTGTGGAACGTCGAGCCGCCGCCCGTGGCCAAGAAGCTGCGAGAGATGTTCTACAGCATCTTCTTCGCCACCGACCATACTACGCACTTCTACGCCCTGGGTGGCCCCGACTTCGTCGTCGGGCCCAACGCGCCGCCGGCCGAGCGGAATATCCTCGGCGTGATCAACAAGGTGGGCATGGACGTGGCCGGCAAGGTGCTCAAAATGCGCCGCGACGGCCACCACCTGCTCAAGCTGATGGGCGGCCGGCCGGTACACCCCAACTGGGGTCTGCCCGGCGGAGTCAGCCGTGGGATCAACGAGGACCAGCGAAAGGAAATCGAACAACGCGGCCGCGAGGCGATCGAGTTCGCCAAGTTCTCCCTCCAACTGTTCGAGGACATCGTTCTCAACAACACCGACTACGTCAAACTGATTACCGGCGACGTCTACACCCACCAAACCTACAACATGGGGACCGTCGATGAAAACAACCTCGTCAACTTCTACGATGGCAAGATTCGCGTGGTGGGGCCGGACGGAAAAGAGCTTGTCAAGTACGAGAGCAAGGACTACCAGGAGCACATCGCCGAGCGCGTGGAGCCCTGGTCCTACCTCAAGTTTCCCTACCTCAAGGCGGTGGGTTGGAAGGGCTTCGTGGACGGCGTCGACTCGGGCGTCTACAAGGCGACGCCGCTGGCGCGGTTGAACGCGGCCGACGGCATGGCCACCCCCCTGGCCCAACAGCAATACCAGCGGATGTATGAAACCCTGGGCGGCAAGCCGGTCCACCACACCCTGGCCACGCACTGGGCCCGGCTGGTCGAGCTGCTGTTTGCCACCGAGCGCTGGGTCCAACTGGCCACCGATGCCGAGATCACCGGCGACCAGTACCGCACCATCCCCACCGACACCCCTCACGAAGGCGTGGGCAGCGTGGAGGCCCCGCGGGGAACCCTGACCCACCACTACGTCACCGACGAGCGGGGTATTCTCACCCAGGTCAACCTGATCGTCGGCACCACGAACAACAACGCGCCGATCTGCATGTCGGTGAAGAAGGCGGCCCAGGGACTGATCCACAAGGGAGAAGTCTCCCAGGGGCTGTTGAACATGGTGGAGATGGCCTTTCGGGCGTACGACCCCTGCTTCGGTTGCGCCACCCACAGCCTGCCTGGCCAGATGCCCTTGCAGGTGTCGATCCGCGACCCCCAGGGCGAAGTCGTCGAGACCCTCTCCCAGTTTCTGGACTGATCGCGGCGAGTCCGTAGAATGGAGGGCACCGTATCTCGTTCCCCACGGCCGGCGGTCTCGGTCCCAAGCAGCCGATCTCGGTCCCAA
>CAYZWG010000025.1:0-14881 GCA_964481605.1 uncultured Planctomycetaceae bacterium | reverse complement strand
ATCTCGTTCCCCACGGCCGGCGGTCTCGGTCCCAAGCAGCCGATCTCGGTCCCAAGCAGCCGATCTCGGTCCCAAGCTCCAGCTTGGGACCGCACGCGGGACGAAGCTTTGCTCGGTCCGCGAGGGTGCGAAGCCTCGGGCCGCCAGGTTCCCAAGCTGGAGCTTGGGAACCAGATCAACACGTTCGGTCCCAAGCTGGAGCTTGGGAACCAGTTTCGATCTCGGTCCCAAGCTGGAGCTTGGGAACCAGATCAAGATCAGGGGAGCGTGCCCGGTGGAGCGTATCTCGATGAAAACCTTGGTGCTGGGACTGGGCAATCCGTTGATCTGCGACGACAGTGTCGGCCTCCGCGTGGTCAGCAAGCTCAAACCGCTGTTGGCCGACCGCGATCAGGTCGACGTGGGCGAGGACTACTGGGGCGGTTTGCGGCTGATGGAACGACTGGTGGGATACCAGCGGGCGGTGGTGGTCGACGCGATTTGCACCGGTGCGGCGCCGGGAACCATTCATCACCTCACCCCCGGTGCCGTCCCCACCCAGCGCAGCGCCTCGGCCCATGACGTCAACCTGCCCACGGCGCTGGAGTTCGGCCGCCGGGCGGGTCTCCCGCTGCCGCGGAACGAAGACATCCACCTTGTCGGCATCGAGGCCGAGGATATACTGACGTTTTCCGAAAGCTGCACGCCGGCCGTGGCGGCAGCGATTCCCCAAGCCGTTCAGGAAGTGCTCGACGTTTTGGACCATTCCCCAGGAGACTCCCGTCCATGATCTCTCCCGAGACCCTCCGCCGCTATCCCTATTTCGCCAACGTGGGGGAAGAAAGCCTCAAAGCGCTGGCGATGATCGCCGAGGAAAAGGACGTGCCCGCCGGCACGGAAATGTTCCGCGAGGGCGACCCGGCGGAAACCTTGCACGTGATCGTCGAGGGCGAGGTCGAGATACGCTATCTCTTGGGCACCGGCGAGCAGCGCGCCGTCGACACCCTGGTACCCGGCGATCTGCTCTGCTGGTCGGCCCTGATCGAGCCCTACAAAACGACCTCCATCGGCACGGCCACCAAGGACACGCACCTGGTTTGCCTGGACGCCAAGAGAGTTCGCGACCTTTGCGAGCAGGACCCCCTCTTGGGCTTTCGCCTTACCCGGCAAATCGCCAAGCTGTTGGCCGTGCGGCTGGAAGGGGCGCGAATTCAACTGGCGGCCACCGACTGACACCCGGTAGGGCCGGCTCTGCCGGCCGGCAGTCATACATCCCGGCCCCGCCATGCACGAAGTTTCCATTGTCGAAGCCCTGATTGACCAGGTCGAGTGCGAGGTCGCCCGAGCGGGGGCTGCCGGGCCGGTGAGCCGGCTGGCAATCTCCATCGGCCGGCTCTCCGGCGTCAACAGCGACTCGATCCGCTTCGCCTTCGAGCTGCTTTCGCCGGGCACGCTGGTCGACTCGGCCGAACTGGTGATCGACGAGCCGGCCGCCGTGTGCGTTTGCCGCGCCTGCGGGCAGCGAACCGAGATCGACGAATTCGTGTTGGAATGCCCTTGCTGCGGCGGCGTGGATATCTCCCTCGACGGCGGCCAGCAAATGCTGCTGGAGACGATCGACGTGGAGTAGTTGTGCGTGGGTCTGCCGGCCCCGTGGGTGGCGGGTGGCACCGGTTCTTGAACCGGTGTGGCTCGTTGTGCGTGGGTCTCCCGACCCAGTTGTGCGTGGGTCTCCCGACCCCGCACTGAATTCGACCGACGGTCTCCCACATCAACTGTTTACGCGAATTCAGGGAGACCTTCGGTCAGGCCGTCGGCGGGGTCAGGAGACCCGCGCCGAACACGTTTGCCCCACGCCGAACACATTTGCCCCACGCCGCGTCCATCGGAGACCCCTCTCATGAAAATCGTCGCCGCCAAGAAAATCCTCAAGGCCAACGATCAACTGGCCGAAGAGAACCGGGCCAAATTCAACGCCTCGGGCGCCTTCGGCGTCAACCTGGTCGGCTCCCCCGGCTGCGGAAAAACCACCCTGCTGGAATCGCTCTTCGTCCGTCTCAAAGGCCGCCTGGCGCCGGCCGTGATCGAGGGCGACATCGCCGGCTCGATCGACGCCCAGCGAATCGAAAAGCTGGGCGTGCCCGTGGTCCAAATCAACACCGACGGCGCCTGCCATCTCGATGCCACGATGATCGCCGCCGCCGCCGGCAATCTCGACCTCGGACCGATCGATCTCTTGATGATCGAGAACGTGGGCAACCTGGTTTGCACGGCCGGGTTCGACCTGGGTGAGCACCTGCGGATGGTGATCCTCAGCGTGCCCGAGGGGGACGACAAGATCGCCAAGTACCCCGCCATCTTCCGCGGCTCCCAGGCCCTGGCAATCAGCAAGGTCGACCTGCTACCCCATTTCGATTTCAGTGTCGACCGCGTCGTCGCCGACATGCGGGCCCTGGCCCCGGAAGCCCGCATCTTCCAAATCTCGGCCGTTACCAGCCAGGGGATGGACGAGGCGGCCGATTGGATTGCCCGCCAGGCCGAGGCGAAACGCTAGGGGCCTCGCCGAGAACGAGTCCGACAGCCTTTCCTTCCCCTCTGGTTCCCAAGCTCCAGCCTTCTCCTGGTTCCCAAGCTCCAGCTTGGGAACCCGTGGGCCGAGAATCTTACTCCACGGCGGGCGAAGCGGAGCTTCGCGGCGGATGCGGTCCCAAGCTGGAGCTTGGGACCGAGACACACGGCGGGGTCAGGAGACCCGCGCCGAACACGACCACTCTTCTCCTGGTTCCCAAGCTCCAGCTTGGGAACCGACCGCTACTCTGCGGCCGGCGGCGCCGGGGCGGGCTTTGGTGGCGGCTTCGGAGATTCGGCCGGCATGGGTGTTTCCGGCTTTTTCTCCGGCGGGGGCGAGGGAGCTTTTTTCGCCGCCGGTGCCGGTGCAGGCTTGGGTTTGGCTGCCGGCGGTGCAGGCGCCGGTGCAGGCTTGGGTTTGGCCGCCGGGGGCTTTTTCTCCGCCGCGGCCTTCGCTTTTTCTGCCGCCGCCTTTTCCGCCGCCGCCTTCTTGGCGGCCGCCTCCGCAAGAACCCGCGCCCGGGCCGCCGGATCGTGCACCGCGTACAGCTCGCGGAAGGTGGCGATGTAGAGCACGCCGTTGGCGGCCACCGGCGTGGTGAAAATGCGGTCGCGCATGGTGATTCGGCTGAGCACCTTCAACTGTTTGCCGTGTTCGAGGACCCACAACTCGCGGCGTCCCGTGCCCAGGTAGACCTTGCCGTCGGCCACCAGGGTGGAGCCCCAGGTCGGCCCGCCCACCTGCTGGACCCAGTAGGGCTTGCCCGTCTCGGCGTCCAGGCAGTGCAGCCCGCCCTCGTGACCGACCACGTAAACCAAACCGTCGGCAATGGAAACCGTGGTGATGCACGCGCCCGTGTCGCTGTACGACCAGAGCAGGTTCGAGCGGGTGACGTCGCCGCTGCCGCTTGCGTCCCAGCAGGTCAGCCAGCCCTCGCGGTGGTGGTGAAAGGGGTCCTGGGTGATCGCCAAGTAGACGTGGCCTTGGTGGAAGACCGGGTTGGCCACCACCTCGTAGCTCTTCGAGCGGTAGCCGTGCTCGATGGGCACCTTGTCCTCGGTCTGTGCGGCGGGGTGCCCGTTGACCCACCACGTCTTTTCGATCGCCAGCGGCTGATCGCCCACGGCGGCGGGATCCACCGGGGCGAAACCGTAGAGATATCCGTTGCCGGCCCCCTGGAAAATTCGCACGGTCTGGTCGGCCAGTTGGCCCAGCGCGGGCGAGCTCCACTGGCCGTGAATAATGTCGCCGCCGATGCCGAAGTTGTCCCTCGCCACCAGCCGTCCGGTCTTCTTGTCGATCACGATCAGGGTCGGCGCGTCGGGGTTGGCCACCCGGCTGTGCGTGTCTTCGACGCCGTTGGAGGTGCAGACGTAAAGAAAATCGCCGTAGGAGAGCACGGAGCAGTTGGCCGCGTTGTGGGGCCGCACGCCCAACTCGGCCACCATGTCGTAGAGCCAGACGATGTCGGCGTCCTTGGGCCCCGGCTGGGGCGGCGGCTGGCCCACGGCGGTCGCCTTCACGCCGGCGGCGGCCATGTGCAGCCCTTCGTCGGTATACGGCCCGTCGTTGCCGTCGGCCATGCCGTCCAGGTCGAGGCAGATCACCTCGGCCCGGTTGGAGACCACGTAGGCCAGGCCGCTCTCCACCACGGGCGAGGAACAGAGCCCGATGTAGTACCAGTCGGAGTTCTTGATCTCGAAGCGCTTGGGCACTACCAGTTGCCAGAGAAACTCGCCGGTCTGCTCGTCGAAGCACATCAGCACGCCGGCGTCCTTGCGAAACTGCTCGTCGCGGGGAACTTCGTTGTTCGTGCCCACCAGCACCCGGCCTTCGGCCACCACGGGCGTACCGTGGGTCTGGCGGCCGAGTTGGGCCACCCACTTGACGTTCTTCGTGGTGGACAGGTCGATCTCGCCGGTAAAGGCGCCCCGCTGGCCCGGGTCGAACCACTCGGGCAGGCCCTTTTCGTCGGAGACCATGTTGCGGCTGTGAAGCTGACCCCATTGGGGTTGGTCGGCCGCGGTCGCCGGCGGACTCCACGCGATCAGGCAGGCCAAGCTCAGACAGGTCCAGGCGACGTGCGTTCGCATCGTTCCTCTCCCGGAAAGTCGGCGGATGGTGAGAGCCGCGGGCGGCAAGCGCGGCGGGCGGGACATCGCGACGCCGTGGTCATGCGCGGCAGCCGGCGTCGACCTCCATGATACCGAGCCCCCGGGGAGGGTGCCACAACCAATCGCGTGCCGGCCGGTCCCGTTCGGCGCGGGTCTCCCGACCCCGCCGAAAGCGCCGCCCCGTTCGACGCCGAACGTCTTACCAGGGCGGTCGGGCGCGTTTACACTGGAGGGAACGCCGGCGTGGCCGCCGGGGCTCAACCACCGGGGAACTCCCGCAATCACGCTTTCGCAATGGGCCGCACCGCAATGAAGCCCCCCACGCCCTCTCCGCCCGCGACCCGGCGCGTGGCGATCACCGTCCGCGGCGTCGTGCAGGGGGTGGGCTTTCGGCCGTTTGTCTACAACACGGCGCGGGGGCTGGGACTGGCCGGCTGGGTGCGAAACGAGGCCGGCACCGTGCGGATCGAGGTCGAGGGTTCGCCCCCCGAGGTAGACGTGTTCCTGACCGTGCTGCGAGACGATCCGCCGCCGCAAGCCCGGATCGAGGAGTTGGCCGTTGAGGAGATGGCCCCCGCCGCGATGGCCGGCGCCCCCTTCGAGATTCGTTCCAGCGACGGAGCCCGTCCTCCCAGCCCCACCATCCCGGCCGATTTGGCTACCTGTCGCGAGTGTCTGGCGGAAGTGTCGACCGCCGGCGGGCGGCGATTCCGCTATCCCTTCACCAATTGCACCAACTGCGGACCGCGATGGTCGATCATCCGCCGGCTGCCCTACGACCGGCCGCGAACCTCGATGGCGGGCTTCGCCATGTGTGCCGACTGCCGTGGGGAGTATGAGGACCCCACGGATCGCCGGTTTCATGCCCAGCCGATCGCCTGTCCCGCCTGTGGACCGTCGCTCAGGCTGGTGGATCGCGGCGGGGCCGCGCTGGCCGAGGCGGACGCGGCGCTGCGGCAAGCGGCCCGCGCCGTCCGCCAAGGCCGCGTGCTGGCGTTGAAGGGCCTGGGCGGATTCCAACTCGTGGTCGACGCCACCAGCGCCGCGGCGGTCGACCTGCTGCGGCAGAGAAAACGGCGTCCCGACAAGCCGCTGGCGATCATGCTGGCCACGGTGGAGGAGATCGGCCGCCGCTGCCGGCTCGGTGACCAAGAGGCTCGCGTGTTGGGCTCGCCCGCGGCGCCGATCCTGCTCTTGCGGCGGCGAGTCGACCAGGCGGCCGTGGGCGACGTGGCCGAGCCGGTCGCCCCGGCCAATCCCTACCTGGGCGTGATGCTGCCCTACACGCCGTTGCATCACCTGCTGATGGAAGCCGTGCGGCGGCCGATCGTCTGCACCAGCGGCAATCTGAGCGAGGAGCCGATGGCGACCAGCAGCGAGGAGGCGCTGGGGCGTCTGGGCCAAATCGCCGACGTGTTCCTGGTTCACGATCGGCCCATCGTGCGGCCGGTCGACGACTCGGTCGCCCGCTGGGGGCCACGGGGATTGCAAGTGTTGCGCCGCGCGCGAGGGTATGCGCCGCTACCGATCCGCCTGGCCCGAAAAGGGCCGTGCGTGTTGGCCACCGGGGGCCATCTGAAAAACACGGTGGCCTTGAGCGTGGGCGACCAGGCGATCCTGAGTCAACACGTGGGCGACCTGGACAACCTGCTCAGCGTCGAGGTACACCGCCGGGCGATCGCCGACCTGGTCGGCTTTTTTCAGGCCAGGCCCGAGGCAGTCGCCTGCGACTTGCACCCGGACTACGCCTCGACCCGCGTGGCCGCCGAGCTGGCCGGCCGGTGGAACGTGCCGCTGGTGCGGGTGCAGCACCACCACGCCCACGTGGCGGCCGGCATGGCCGAACACGGCCTGGCGGGGCCCGTGCTGGGTTTGGCCTGGGACGGAACGGGCTACGGCACCGACGGCACGGTCTGGGGAGGCGAGGTGCTGCGGTGCGAGGGGGACCGGTTCGTCCGCGTGGGGCACCTTCGCCGGTTTTCCCTGCCCGGTGGCGATCGGGCGGTCCGCCAGCCGCGCCGCTCGGCGTTGGGCGTGCTCTACGAGATTCTCGGCCGGGGGGCGGTCGAATACGCCAAGGACTGGTTTTGCCGGACCGAAATTCAGCCACTCGTGCGGATGCTCGAGCGGCGAGTCGGCTCGCCGCGGACCAGCAGCCTGGGGCGGCTTTTCGACGCCGTGGCCTGCCTCTGCGGGCTCGCCCCGGTGATCCATTTTGAAGGTCAGGCGGCGATGGGGCTGGAATTCGCCGCCGATGGGGGCGAGCAAGCGGCCTATCCGCTCCCCCTGGCCGACGGGGCGGAAGCGGCAGTCGCCGATTGGGAGCCGATGATTCGGGCCGTCTTGGACGATCGCAAGTCGGGCCTGCCAGTGGGCCAAATCAGCGGCCGGTTCCACAACGCGCTGGCCGAATGGGCCCTGCAGGTTGCCCGGCGGCAAAACTGCCGCAGAATGGTACTGACCGGCGGCTGCTTCCAAAACGCGCTGTTGACCGAGCGGGTCTTCACGCGGCTGTCGCGGAGCGGCTTCGAGGTATACACTCAGGGGAAGGTTCCGCCGGGCGACGGGTCGATTGCCCTGGGCCAACTGATGATTGCCACTTCGCGGATCCGGGAAAACACGCCACCGTAGCCGAGGGATCATAGCATGTGCCTGGGAGTGCCCGGCAAGGTTCTGGAAATCTACCAGCAGGACGACCTCCCCATGGGGAAAATCGAGTTTGGGGGGATCGTCAAGGAAGCCTGCCTGGCCTATACACCCGAGGCGGAAGTGGGCGACTACGTGCTGGTGCACGTGGGCTTCGCCATCAGCCGGCTCGACGAAGCGGAAGCCCAGGAGGTCTTCTCCTACCTGGATGAACTGGGCCAGATCGAGGCCGAGATGCGCCAGGCCGACCAATTCCCCCCTGGCGAGCCCCGGCGGTCACGCCGGGGGAAAACGCCACCCCCCCAAAACGCCCGATGAAATACGTCGACGAATATCGCGATCCCCAGCAGGCCGTGCGGTTGGCCGAGACCATCCGCCGCCGCGTCACCCGGCCCTGGAACATCATGGAGGTGTGCGGCGGGCAGACCCACGCCATCCTCCGCTTCGCCCTGGACGAACTGCTGCCTCCGGAAATCACCCTGATCCACGGCCCCGGATGCCCGGTCTGCGTCACGCCCATCGAGATCATCGACAAGGCGATCGAGATTGCCTCCCGGGGCGAGGTGATTTTCTGTTCCTTCGGCGACATGCTGCGCGTGCCCGGCACGCGGAAGAACCTGCTGGCGGTAAAGTCGGAAGGGGGCGACGTGCGGATCGTCTACTCGCCCATGGACGCCCTGGCGCTTGCCCGAAAACACGCCGATCGCCAGGTGGTGTTTTTTGCGGTGGGCTTCGAGACGACTGCCCCGGCCAACGCCATGGCGGTGGCCCAGGCGGCCAGGCTGGGGGTGAAAAACTTCTCCGTGCTGGTTTCCCACGTGCTCGTGCCCCCGGCAATGGCCGCGATCATGGATTCCTCCCTCTGCCGGGTGCAGGGGTTCCTCGCCGCCGGCCACGTCTGCACCGTGATGGGAACCGAGGAGTACCGGCCCCTGGCCCAGCGATACCGGGTGCCCATCGTGGTCACCGGGTTCGAGCCGCTCGATATCCTCCAGGGCGTGGCGATGTGCGTGGCCCAACTGGAGGAAGGCCGGGCCGAAGTGGAAAACCAGTACGCCCGATCGGTCCGCCCCCAGGGCAACCCGGCGGCCAAGCGGGTCATCGGCGAGGTGTTCCAGCCGGGGCCGCGGAAATGGCGGGGGATCGGCGAGATTCCTCAGAGCGGGCTGAGGCTTCGCCCGGCCTACGCCGAATTCGACGCCCAGCGGCGGTTCGGCGTGGAGCACATCGTGGCCGAGGAGCCCCGGGAGTGCATCGCCGGCGAGGTGCTCCAGGGCCACAAGAAGCCGCACCAATGCCCGGCCTTCGGGGTTCGCTGCACGCCGGAAAAGCCGCTGGGGGCGCCCATGGTCTCCTCGGAGGGGGCCTGCGCGGCCTACTATCGCTATCGGCGTCAGGGCGTAACGTAACGCCACGCCTCCCCTCGGCCAGGTGGGGTCGCCGGTTGTATTAAGAGAACGTAAGAGTGCTGTGTAAATTTAGTCGCGAGACTAAACTTAGTCGCGAGACTAAATTTAGTGGTGAGACTAATATGACAGCGTCACTTACCGTAGGCCGAAGAACGTAAAGCATTGGGATTTCAGGTGTTACGGCCCCACCGGCACAGGGCTGGCGGGGAGAAGCCCAAAGCGGCACTGTCCAACGAAGTCTGTCTGAGGTAATCCGCCGGCTCTGCCGGTGAGAATTGCACTGGCTCTGCCGTTTCCTGCGAGAATCTTCGATATGATTCACCACGGATGGCACGAATATCTCGGATCAACTCCCTTGTCAACGTGATTTGCCATGTTGTCCTGTCCTATCCGTGTCATCCGTGGTTTCACAAGAGATACGCAATCCGCAAGGGCAAACCGTCCGGCTTGAGCAGCCAATGTCTTACGACCACTTCGCAAGCCAATCCTCCGATTCACCAAGAGAACCATGCCTGACGATTTCAACCTCTCCTGCCCCTTGCCGCTGGACGATGACGACACGGTGCAAATGGCCCACGGGGGCGGCGGCCGCTTGATGCAGCGGCTGGTGGAAGGATTGTTCCTGCCGGCCTTCGCCGCCGGGGACGGTCCGCCGCGGCCGCCGCACGACAGCGCCGTGCTGGAGACCGACGGCCTGCGGCTGGCCTTCACCACGGACACCTTCGTGGTCGACCCGCTGGTCTTTCCCGGCGGGGATATCGGCAAGCTGGCCGTCTGCGGCACGGTCAACGACCTCGCCATGAGCGGGGCCCAGCCGCTCTGGCTCAGCGCCGGCTTCGTGCTCGAAGAGGGCCTGCCGATGGACCTCCTGCGGCGGGTCGTCGACTCGATCGCGAGAACCGCCCGAGAGGTCGGCGTGCGGATCGTCACCGGCGACACCAAGGTCGTCGACCGCGGCAAGGGGGACGGCATCTTCATCAACACCGCCGGCGTGGGACGGATTCCCGAAGGGGTCGATATTTCGCCGGCGCGGGTCGTGCCCGGCGACGCGATCCTCGCCAGCGGCGACTTGGGCCGCCACGGCATCGCCATCATGAGTGTCCGCGAAGGGTTGGAGTTTGAGGGGGCGCTGCCCAGCGACTGCGGTTCGCTGGCCGGGCTGGTCGAGGCGTTGATCGCCGCCGGCGTCGAGATTCACTGCCTCCGCGACCTGACCCGGGGCGGGCTGGCGGCGGCGTTGAACGAGATCGCCGGGCACGCCCGGGTGGGCATCGAACTGGACGAGCCCTCCATTCCGGTGTCCCAGCCGGTGGCCGGGGCCTGCGAACTGTTGGGGCTGGACCCGCTCTACGTGGCCAACGAGGGCCGGTTGGTGGCCTTCGTGCCGGCCCCATCGGCCGAGGCGGCGCTGGCCATCCTTCGCGACCACCCGCAAGCGTCCCAGGCGGCGGTGATCGGCAACGTGACCGACTCCCACGCGGGCACGGTCGAACTTTGCAACCCGCTGGGCGGCGGGCGGATTCTGGACCTCCTCTCCGGCGAGCAGATGCCGCGAATTTGCTGAACTCCACTCGTTCCCAAGCTCCCACTTGGGAACCTGGGGAGCAGATTCCATTCCTTCACATTGAGGACAAACACCGATGACGGACGCGATGTTCTCGGTCGAGGATCAGGTGGTATTGATTTCCGGGGCCAGCCGGGGAATCGGCCGGGCGATTGCCGAGGGCTTTGCCCGGCGGGGGGCCAAGGTCGTGATCTCCGGCCGGGTGGCCGAAACGATCGAAAAAACCGCTCGGGAAATCCGCCCCGCGGACGGCACCGTCCGGGGCAAGGTCTGCGACGTGGCCGACCCCCAGGCGGGCCAGCGGATGGTCGACGAGGTGGTCGACGAGTTTGGCCGCATCGACACGCTGGTCAACTGTGCCGGTGTGAACAAGCGGATGGACGTGGAGAAGTACACGCCCGAAACCTACGACTTCATCACCAACATCAACATTCGGGGGGCATTTTTTCTCGCCCTGGCCGCCGGTCGCCACATGATCGAGGCGGGGCAGGGATCGCAGATCAACATCGACTCGATCAACAGCCACACGCCGCTGGACCGGGTGGCCGTTTATGCCATGGCCAAGGCGGCCATGCGGCAGATGACGAAGTGCCTGGCGATGGAGTGGGGGCCTCACGGGGTGCGGGTCAACGGCATCGGACCCGGCTTCACCGCCACCGAGTTGGCCCGGCCGCTCTGGGAAAACAACCAGTCGATGGATGCCTGGCGCCAACGGAACACGCCGCTGCGGCGGATGGGCCAGCCGATCGACATGGTGGGGGCAGCGCTGTTTCTCGCCTCCGGCGCGGCCTCCTTCGTGACCGGGCAGACGCTCTACGTCGACGGGGGAACGATCTGCGGGCTGTTCTGGCCGATCAACGCTTGATCCGGCGAAAGGGCCGGAGGAACGAAAAAAGGGCGGCCGAAACTTGATTTCTCGGCCGCCCTGGATCGTTCGTCACGCCAAGAACGCGTGAAGAAATAGCTTCCGTAATTCAACCTGGTTCGGCAGGGGCGTGGCGAAGCACGCCCCGGAAAATCGCCAAGTAATTGTCTTACGGGTACCAAATGGCTACTTGGCCGCCGACTCCGTTTGCTTGGCTTTCCTGGTCGCCTCGAACCACTGGTGCTCGGGCCGATCGAGAATCTCGTCGATCAACTTGAGCACGGCTTCGCCGTCTTCCACCTTGCCCTCGGCGATCGCCTTTTCGCAGATCTCGCGGGCTTGCGGGATCAGCTCCATGTAGAACCGCTCGGCCACCTCGTACATGCCGTGCCAGTGGGCGTAGTCGGGTGCCATCATCGAGGCCCCGTGGCGTGCCCGGCGACCTTCGTGGTGCCAGAGATAGAACCAGGTCCACTCGATCTCTTCGTCGAAAGCAACCTTGGTCGTCAGGCCGCGCTTCTTCATTTCACCCATAATGGCGACGCCCGGCTTGCCGAACTTCTCGTTGTAGAGGGTGACGAAGTCGTCGTATTGCTTGAAGAAGCCGTTGATGTAATCGTTGGTATGACAGTGCGAGCAGACTTCCTTCATCCGACCGCGTTTTTGCAGGGCCGTGTCGACGATCTCCTTCCGCTTGGCCGGGTCGGCCTGCTTGTACACCGGTTCGCCGTCCTCGCCGGTGTCCCTCACCATGCTCACCTTGGGCCGGTTGGTCCAGAAGATTCGCTCGCCCGGATCGTGCGTGATTCGGCCGCCGTTCTTGCGGTTGCCGGAAAGGTGGCAGGTGGCACAGGTGGGCGCGGCGGAGTAGTCGTCGCCGAGGACCCAGTGCTCGGCGTTGAGGTTCATCTTGTCCCTCAGGTCGCGATAGGCCACGCCGTGCTTCGATTCCTCGTAGATTTCCTTCTGCGGATGGTCCGGGCCGAGATGGCACTTGCCGCAGTTCTCCGGCTGGCGGGCCCGGCGGGCCGAAAAATCGTGCCGCGAGTGGCAGGCCGAGCAAGAGCCCCGCGTGCCGTCCAGGTTCAACCGCCCGATGCCCGTGTTGGGCCAGGTGGCCGGATCATACAGCGGCTTGCCGTCCTCGTTGCGCTTGATCTTGGCCACCGCCTCGGCGTTGGTGGGCTGGCCGTTCTCGTCCGGTTGCAACTCGGCCACGCTGATCCTTTCCCCTTCGATCGTCGACTGGAACGCGACTTGGCTGCCGTGACACTGATGGCAGCCGGTCTGCGCGCTGGCCAGGCCGTTGACCAGGCTAATCGCCATGCCGGGGGTTTTCGAATGGGGATTGAAACGCAGGCGAGACCCTTCCACCGTCTCGGCCAGGACATTGTCCAGCGAGTGGAGGATGTTGCCGGCCTTGGAGTGGTGGCTGCGGGTGAACTCCTCGGTTTCTTTCGGGTGGCAGCGGCCGCAGTCCCGGGGAGTGACCACCGTGGCGATCAACGCCCCCTCATGCTTGAAGGCGTCCGCGTCGTGCTGGTTTGCCTGGTGGCATTCCACGCAACCGACGCCTTTTTTCGCGTGCATGCTGCTGGTCCAGTGGTCGACGATCCCGGGCGACTCGATGCGGTGGCAATCCACGCAAGTTCGCGAATTGGCCGCCACCACCACCTTGGCGGCCACCAACCCCTCCTCTTCCTTCTTGCGGAGAATCTCCATGTATTGCACGAACAGCAACGACGCCAGAAAGGTGACGCCCAAGACGGCGATCACGATACGCTTCACTTGCAGTGACATGTTTGAGCCTCGCGTAGCTGGACGGTCTCCTGGCGGGGACATTTCCGGCTCCCCGCGGCGGGAATCCGGAAGGCTGTCGCCGGGTGCTAATGTTTCACCGCTCCCTCGTAGGTGGTCATCACGATCATCGCCAGGGCCACCACGATTCCAATCCACACGCTGATATCCTCTCGCCGGGTGAGACGGCGCAAGAGGGCGTCGAGCCAGGGCCAAATCACCATCACAAACACGATCAGGCCCATGCTCAATACGGCGAACGTCCCGGAGAACAGTTTCAGCCATCGGAACGTGGCGTAAAAGAACCACTCCGGCTTGATGATCTCCGGAGTGTTCATGGGATCGGCCTTGGGGCCCAGACCGGCCGGCTCGATGGTGGCCAACACACTCAGCACGACCATCAGGATCAGGCCGATGATCAACTCGGTGTAGATGTGGTCGGGGAAGAAGTTGAAGTGCCCGGCGGCGCCCTCGGGTTCATCGCCGAACTCCAGCTCGGTGACGCCGTGCAGGCGGATGAGGGTGATGTGGATGGCCAGCAAGGCGACCAGCGCGGCGGGAAGAATGGCCGCATGGACGACGTACATCCGCGGCAGCGTGCGGGCCGTGTATTCGTCCCCGCCGAGCATCAGGTTCTTCAGTACGCCGCCGACCACGGGCACGGTGTCGGCGATATTGGCGCCCACGGTGGCGCCCCAGTAGCTGAGTTGCTCGAAGACCAGGCTATAGCCGGTGAAACCGAGCATCAGCGTACACAGCAGGAGGAACATTCCCACCACCCAGTTCAATTCCCGCGGGGCGCGATAGGCGCCGGTGAAATAGACGCGCATCTGGTGCAGGATCACGGCCGCGATCATGAACGCGGCCGCCCACTTGTGCAGGCTGCGGAAGTACCAGCCGAAGGCCACTTGGTGGGTAATGTAGTGGACCGAGTCGTAGGCGGAGCTGGCGGAGGCCTGGTAGTAGAACGCCATCACGATGCCGGTGACCACCTGGATCACGAACAGGTAGGCCGGTGTGCCACCGAGGCAAAACCACCAGCGCTTCATGTGATTGGGAACCGGCTCGTTGGTGAGCGTGATCAGTTGCGCACCGCTGAGCGGGACGCGCGACTGCCACCATTGCGAGACCGTCTGCATCTTAGGCCTCCTCAACCCGCCGAGCCTTCACCGGGGGTGCCCCAGCCAACATCTGCCGGGGACCGGCTGCCCGGCTCGAATCGGTTGCCGCCAGAGACGACTCCTTGGTGACCAGTGTCTCGGTGGGAATCTCGATGAACAACAAGCCGTGTTCGACCTTCAAGGGATACTGCAAAAGGCTCTGCCCGGCGGCCGCCGGGGGGCCCGCGGTGGCCTTCCCCTGGGGATCAAAAACGCCGTTGTGGCAGGGACAGAAGAAACGGTGGTTCAACTCCTCCCAGTGAACCCGGCAGCCCAAATGAGGGCAGGTGCTCGAAAGCGCGATGAAATCCCCCGCCCCGCCCAATTCGCCCCGCCGGGTGACCACCACGTCCGCGCCGGCGGGGGTCTTCAGCGTAATCGCTTCACCCACCTCGACCCCGCTCAACTCCCTCACAAACATCCAGGCCTTCCCGTGGCTGCTGGAAGGGTAGAGAAAACGTCCGGCCATCGCGGCCAACGTGCCGTAGCCGGCGACCAGGCCGGCGGCCATCGCCGCGGAAGAGCCCGACAAAAACCCCCGCCGGTCCATGCCGCTGGTAGCCGCGGCCGGCCGTTCGCCCGAAGTTTCGCCCATCTTCACAGCACCTCCTCATTGCCCGCGGTGAAAAACAACCGCCGGCAAGCCATCGCCAAGGAATGCCGGCGGGGTGATTCAGAAAATGCCCATTGGACACGACGATGCTTGCTGACCCAAGTGCGCCTGCCGCAAATAGCAGAAAACTTGTCGTGTTTCTTGGCCTCGCTCAATATGACAGGG
>CAYZWG010000024.1:5253-25842 GCA_964481605.1 uncultured Planctomycetaceae bacterium | reverse complement strand
GCGGCGACCACACCGGCGACGAATCCGCCGAGAGCGGCACGAGGAAGACATCTCTTGCCCATTTTCATCTCCTCTTTCTCGCAAGGAAGCGGCCCGGCAGAGCGACCTTCTCCCCCCACTGCGAGTGTAGCCCGGCTCGACGAAGAGGACAACGATTTTGTCCAGTGGCGGAGGGAGAAGTTGAGGGTGGCGCGTGGGTCTCGTGGGTGGCACCGGTTCTTGAACCGGTGTGGCTCTGCCACAAGAGGTCAGCGCAAATCACTCCACCCATCGAATAGGAACACCGCCTGAACGTTGCCAGACGCGGGCGGCGGGGTCAGGAGACCCGCGCCGAACACTGACCTCTTGCCGGCTGCCGCCGGGTGCAGGTTCAAGAACCTGGACCGTCGGCCGAATTCAGTGCGGGGTCGGGAGACCCTCGCACAACGCGGTCGAAATCAGAACCACCGGCAGAGCCGAGGGTATGAGAAAGGCCCCTGAAAGGGGCCGTAAAGCCAGATAGTTTGCGCCTGCGGATTGCATATCATTGTGAAACCACGGATGCCACGGATGCCACGGATGACACCGATAGGGCACCACAGCATCGCCAATCACTTTCGTGGTTGAGTCTATCCGAGATATCCGTGCCATCCGTGGTGAAAAAAATCGAAGATTCTCGCGGGAAACGGCAGAGCCGGTGGATTACCTCGGATTCAGTGCGGGGTCGGCAGCCCCGCGCCGAGCACTGCGCCGGCGTTAGAACTTCAGCGCATCGTTGAGGGTGCCCAGGTAGAAAGAGAAGATGCGGAAGATCAGCGCGATGATGATCGCCGCGATCAGGGCGAAGACGGCGAAAAAGCCGGCCACGGCCAGAATCCGCATGGCCGCCTCGGCCTCGTCGCGATACTGGCCGGCGAGCTTCTCCATCGATTCGACCAGCATTCCGGTCTGCTCGCCCACGTGGACCACGTCCATGAACGAGACGGGAAACACGCCGGTTCGCTGAAACGTCTCGAACAGGGAAGTGCCCTGCGCGATATCGGCGTCGATGGCCCGCAGGTGATCGGTGTATCGGGCGTTGCGCGAGGCCTTCAGCGAGAGGGCGACCGCGCGGCGGGTGTCCATGCCGGCGTTGAGGGTGAGGTTCAGCGCCCAGGCCACCCGCCCCAAGGCCAGGCACTCGATCGCCTTGCCCACCACCGGCACGTGGACCACACCCCGCTGGATGAACCTGGTCCAGACCAGCCCTCGAGAAATCGCCAGGTAGGCGAAAAACAGGGCCGCTCCCACCAGGGCGAGAAACGCGATGTAGATCATCAGCCCCCGCGTTCCCACCAGGCCGAATCCCAGCACGTCGGACGTCGTGCCGGTGGAATTGCCAATCACGCCGAGAATCCAAATCAGAAATCCGACCACGAAGATGGTGATTCCCAGTTCGATCACCGGCCAGGCAATCGCCAGCAGGAACCCGCGCCTCAACTTCAGTTGGTGGTCGTAGTGGTCGGCCAGTTGGAAAAAGGCATGGTCGAGGTGTCCGGTCCGATCGCCCACGTGGGCCAGCTCGCGAAAGAGGACGGGAAAGTAGTCGCCGGTGGCCTCCAGCGCCTCGCGGATGGAGGCCCCGCGATTGACCGCGTCGCTGATTGCGCGGAACTTCCCCCGGGCCACCGGTCCGGTCGAGCGATCGGCCTCGCGAGCCCAGACTTTTCGGGCGTCGAGCCCGGCGGCCAGCGAGGTGGCCACTCGCCGGCAGACGTTGGCCAGTTGCTTGGTAGAGATTCGTGGTGAGAGGAGCATCTTGCGGAAACCGTGGGACGGGAGATTGCGGGGCGGCAAAAACGGACTTCCCCACTTCTCCCCGGGCAGGGGACCGGCGGGGAAACGGTGAGGCTGTTTCTCGGTCAAATGCTGAGGATAACGCCTGCCGGGGCCGCCGCAAAGTCGTGCTGCCCCCCGACTGGCGGGGCGACACGGTGTCTTCATCCGCGGCTCGGCCTATAATTGCGTATCGGCAGGCCGAGCCGGCCGGGCGAGCGGGCCGGTTGCCCTTTCCGTGGCAGGACATCAGCAGCAGAAGGACTTCCATGACGTTTCCCGACGAACCGGCCGTGCCGGCAGAAGCCGAAGTGCTGGGCCAGCGGACGTCCTTGCCGCCGTCCGCGGCGGAGGATGTGCCGCCGGTCGCCCCGCCGCGTGGCGCCTCGATGGTCCGGCTTTCGACCCTCACGCTGCTGCTGGCGTCGATGATCATGCTGCTGGTGTTGCCCCGAGCCGCCGAACAGTTGCAATACTCGCTCACCCGGGGCCAGCAGCGGGCCAAGGCCGAGGTGGCCCGCAAGCTTCTGGCCGAGTCGCCCCCGCCGGAGGCCCGCTTTGCCTACGTGGCCAAGAGCATTGCCCCCAGCGTGGTCGGCATCGAGACAACCCAGGTCGCGGACAACCCGGTGACCGACGAGAGCGCCCACCTGTTCGGCCGTCCCGACTTGCGGACCGAGGGGATCGGCTCGGGGGTGATTGTGGACACCAAGGGCTACATCGTCACCAACTACCACGTGATTGAACAAGCGGCCGAGATCACCGTCAAGCTCAGCGACGGTTCCCAGGTGAAGGACGTGAAGGTGGTGGGCGTCGACCCCCTGAGCGACCTGGCCGTGCTGAAGATCAAGGCCGACCGGCTGGTGGCTGCCCCCTGGGGCGACAGCGGCGAACTCGAGGTGGGCGAGCCGGTGCTGGCGGTAGGGAACCCTTACGGGCTGGCCCGCACGGTGACCGCGGGGATCATCAGCGCCACCGACCGCCGGGCCAACATCGCCCGGCTGGCCCATCAAGACTTCGTGCAAACCGACGCCGCGATCAACCCCGGCAACAGCGGCGGGCCGCTGGTCAATATGCGGGGGCAGGTGGTGGGAATCAACACGGCGATTTACGGGCCGCGGAACCTGGGGATCAGTTTTGCCATCCCCAGCCGGCTGGCCCAGGACGTCTACCAGCGGCTGAAGACGACCGGCAAGGTTGCCCGGGGTTGGCTGGGCGTGGCGATGTTGGCCTTGGACGACGAGGTGGCCCAGCGGGAAGGCTTGTCCGTGACCCAGGGGGCGCTGGTCACCGAGGTGCTGCCCCGTTCGCCGGCGGCCGGGGCCGGCTTGGAGCCGGGCGACGTGATCATCCGCTGGAACGACCAGCAGGTGGACGAGCCGAGCGACCTGAGCCGGGCCGTGGTCCACACCAAGATCGGTTCGAAGGCCACGGTGGTGGTGCTCCGCAAGGACCGGGCGGTGGAGTTCACGGTCGAGGTGGGCGAGCGTCCGGTGCAGTTGTCGCGATAGGGGCCGGGGTTTCGATACCGCCACCACGTTGTGCGCGGGTCTCCCGAACGGGTAGCCCAGGTTCTTGAACCTGCACCCGGCGGCAGCCGGCAAGAGGTCCGGGGCGCAGGTAGGCCGGATCGTGATCCGGCGCCGCCGAGGCAATATCCTGCGTGGGAGCCGGGGCCACGCTGCCGGATCACGATCCGGCCTACGGGGCTGACCTCTTGTGGCACCAGCCACACCGGTTCAAGAACCGGTGCTACCCGGGTAGTGCCGGATCGTGATCCGGCCTACATGACTATGCCGCTCGCGCCCAACGCCCTACTGCCCGTTGCGGTCCAACACGGCCTTGAGATAGCGTCCCGTGTGGTTGTCGTCGACCCGGGCGATATCCTCGGGTGTGCCGGTGGCCACCACCCGGCCGCCGGAGTCGCCCCCCTCGGGGCCCAAGTCGATAATCCAGTCGGCCGTTTTGATCACGTCCAGGTTGTGTTCGATCACGATCACCGTGTTCCCCAGGTCGACCAGACGGGAGAGCACGTCCAGCAGCTTGCGGATATCGTCGAAGTGCAGGCCGGTGGTGGGCTCGTCGAGGATGTAGAGGGTGCTGCCGGTGGCCACGCGGCCCAGTTCGGTGGCCAGCTTGATCCGCTGGGCTTCGCCGCCGGAGAGGGTCGTGGAAGGCTGGCCCAGGGTGAGATACCCCAATCCGACTTCCTGTAGGCAACCCAGCAGCCGGGCGATGGCGGGGAAGTTCTGGAAGAAGCTCACCGCTTCGTCCACCCGCATCTCGAGCACGTCGGCGATGGATTTGTCGCGGTAGAGAACTTGCAGTGTTTGCCGATTGAAGCGTTTTCCCTGGCAGGTGGGGCAGGTGACGTAGAGGTCGGGGAGGAAGTTCATTTCGATTTTCTGCTGGCCCTGCCCCTGGCAGGTTTCGCAGCGGCCGCCCTTGACGTTGAAGCTGAACCGCCCGGCCTTGTAGCCGTGTTGGCGGGCCGCCCTGGTGCCGGCGAAGACCTTGCGGATTTCGTCGAACACGCCGGTGTAGGTGGCCGGATTGCTGCGGGGGGTGCGGCCGATCGGTGCCTGGTCGATCTCCACGATCTTGTCCACGCGGCTGGCCCCGCGAAGGCTGCTGTGGGGACCCGGCTTGGGGGCGATACCACCCAGGCGGCGGACGAGCGCCCGGGCCAGGGTTTCGTTGAGCAAGGAACTCTTGCCCGACCCGCTCACCCCGGTGACGCAGACGAATGCCGAGAGGGGGAAGCGGACGGTGACCTGCTTGAGGTTGTTGGTGGCGACGCCTTCGATGGTGATGGAGCGGGTCTTGGCGGTGCGGCGGCGTTGGGGGGGAATGGGAATCCGCTGGCGGCCGGCGAGATATTGCCCGGTGAGCGAGTGGGGATCGCCGGCGACCTGTTGGGGCGTTCCCTGGGCGACGATCCGCCCCCCGTGTTCTCCCGCCCCGGGGCCCAGGTCGATCAGCCAGTCGGCCTGGCGGATGATCGACTCGTCGTGCTCCACGACCAGCACGGTGTTGCCGCGCTGCTGCAAGTCGCGGATGGCGTCGATCAGCCGCCGGTTGTCGCGGGGATGCAGTCCGATCGACGGTTCGTCGAGCACGTAGCAGACGCCCACCAGTCCCGAGCCCAGCCCCGTGGCCAGGCGGACCCGCTTCAGCTCGCCGCCGGAGAGGGTATCGGCCGGGCGGTCGAGGGTGAGGTAGTCGAGCCCCACGTGGTCGAGGAATTGCAGCCGCGAGACGATCTCGCCGAGGATCGGATCGGCCACGGGACGCTCGTCCTGCGCAAAGGCAAGCGTCTCCAGCGTCGTGCGGGCGGCGCGCACCGTGAGCGCGGTGATCTGGTGGATGGCACGGCCGTCGATCCGCACGGAGCGGGCCTCGGGTTTCAGCCGGGTGCCGCCGCAAGCGGCACAAACGACCTCGCCGCGGAAGCTTTCCAGTTTCCGCCGGTAGGTTTCGCTGGCCGTGGCGGCATATTCTTTTTCCAACAGGCCCAGCACCCCGGCGAAGCTTTTCCCGTCGCCCCGCAAGAGTTGCTCGAACCGCGCCGGGGCGAGTTTTTCCAGCGGCGTGTTCCAGCGGATTGCCGCCGCGGAGAGAAACTCGCGGAGGGCTTTTTTTCGCTTCCGCTGGGCCGCGGCGGTGGCGTGTTTCCAGGGAGCGACCGCCCCGGCCGAAAGCGAAAGCCGGCGGTCGGGCACGACCAGCTCGGGATCGAACTCGACCCGGCTGCCCAGCCCTTCGCAGGTGGGACAGGCGCCGTAAGGGCTGTTGAAGCTGAAGGAACGGGGCTCCAACTCCTCGTAGCTGATCTTGCAATTGGGACAGGCGTATTGCGTGCTGAAGAGCCAGTCGTGCCAGACGCCGCCGGCGGGGCCGCCCGGGGTGGCCCGGCCGGCCTTGGTTTGGTACGTGGCCAGCACCAGGCCGTCGCCGTGTTTGATCGCCAGCTTGATCGACTCGGCCAGTCGGGCACGCGCGGCCGGCTTGACCACGATCCGGTCGACCACGGCCTCGATGTGATGGGTCCGCTGGCGAACCAAGGGGGGAGGATCGTCGGCGTCGACCACCTGGCCGTCCACCCGCGCGCGGACGAAGCCGGCCTTGCGGATCGACTCGAAGACGTCCTTGTGTTGGCCTTTGCGGCCGCGGACGAGCGGGGCCATCACCATCAGCCGGGTCCCTTCGGCCAGGCCGATCAGTTCGTCGAGAATCTGCGCCGGCGACTGTTGCTGGATCGGCTCGCCGCACCGGCAGCAGGTGGGCTCCCCCAGCCGGGCGTAGAGCAGGCGGAGGTAATCGTAGATTTCGGTCACCGTGGCGACCGTGCTGCGGGGGTTGCGAATGCCGGCCCGCTGATCGATCGAAATGGTCGGCTGAAGGCCCTCGATCAGGTCGACGTCGGGGCGTTCCAACTGGTGGAGGAACTGGCGAGCGTAGACGGAGAGGCTTTCGATGTATTGCCGCTGCCCCTCGGCATAGAGGGTGTCGTAGGCCAGGGAGCTTTTGCCGGATCCGCTGGGGCCGGTGACCACGACGAAGTGATTCCGCGGGACGTCGAGGTCGAGGTTGCGGAGGTTGTGCACCCTCGCACCGCGAATTCGGATGTGCTCATCTCCGGCCGCGGCGTGGGCCGGGGTTGGCTCATTTCCACCCATGGAGTGCCCTATCGACTCGATCGCCGAGATTCCAAACTGTTCAAGATAGCACAGCCAGCCACGGCCGGCAAGCGATCGGGGGGGCCGCCGGGCGGCCGCGGACAAGGGCTAAGGCGTGTGGTCCCAACGACTTGCGAGACGCGGGAGATTGCCGACGCGGTTCCCGGAAAGACGCCCCGGGCGGGCACCCCCCCGTTCCGGGTCCCATCCGGTGGCCAGCTTGTGATAGAATAAAAGGGCCTGGGACGAAGGGAGTATTTCATCGTGGGAGAGGGAGCACCGTTGCGCGGCGGTGCGGTCCCAAGTTCACGTTCGGCGCGGGTCTCCTGACGTTCGGCGCGGGTCTCCTGACGTTCGGCGCGGGTCTCCTGACCCCGCCGAGAGAGTTGCCGTAGGGCCGGCTGTGCCGGCCGGTTGCCTGTCCGCGGTTTCGGCGGGGTCGGGAGATCCGCGCCGCACGCGAGGCAGTGCGGTCCCAAGCTGGAGCTTGGGACCGAGCGTGGGTGAGGGGTGTAACCGCGGCGTTTTTTGGAGTCGGCTCGATGAGCAAGGGCGGCGGCAGTCGAAAGACGAAACGGATTGTGCGAACACCGGCGACGAAGTTGCCTCATCTTCGAAAACGCCTGGGAAAGAGCCGTAAGGCCGGCCGGAAGTGATTTATCCGTGGGGCCGGCTGTGCCGGCCGAAAGGTGGCCGGCGCTGCGAAGCGCGGCAACCGGCCGGCACAGCCGGCCCTACGGCAACTGGCCAGTCCGGCCACGAAATCGGCTGGTAAGCCATTTTCCACGGTCACCGAAAAAGGGCATCCTTCCGACTGAGCATCTGGCGGTGAGACCTGATGGGATACCGAACGCTGCGCGAATGTGTTGAAGACCTGGAGAAAGTGGGCCAATTGGTGCGGATCGATCAACCCGTCGATCCCGACCTGGAGGCGGCCGAGATTCAGCGTCGGGTGTTTGCGGCGGGGGGGCCGGCCGTCTACTACGCCAGCGTGAAAGGTTGCCGCTTTCCCATGGTGAGCAACCTGTTCGGCACGATGGATCGGGTTCGCTACATCTTCCGCGATTCCTTGCCGGCGCTGGCGCGGCTGGTTTCGTTGAGCGTCGATCCGGGCGACCTCTTGCGGCGGCCCCGACTCTACGTGAAGACGCCTTGGATGGCACTCTCGGCCCGTCCCAGGAAGGTCCGCGGCGGGCCGGTGCTGGAGATGGAAACAACCATCGACCAGCTTCCCCAGTTGAGGTCGTGGCCCGAGGACGGCGGGGCCTATATCACCTTGCCCCAGGTCTACACGGAAGACCCCGAGGGGGGCGGGTTGGCCCGATCGAACCTGGGGATGTACCGCATCCAGATTTCGGGGGGCGAATACCAACCGAACGAGCAGGTGGGCCTGCACTACCAGATCCACCGGGGGATCGGCGGGCATCACGCGGCGGCCATTCGCAAGGGCGAAAAGCTGTGGGTCAACGTTTTCGTGGGCGGGCCGCCGGCGATGAGCATGGCCGCGGTGATGCCCCTGCCGGAAAACATCAGCGAGTTGGCCTTTGCCGGGCTGTTGGGGCGGCGGCGGGTGCCCATGATCTGCCGAAAACACCAACTCCCCATCCATGCCCAGGCCGACTTCTGCCTCGTCGGCCACATCGAGCCCGGCAAGCTCCTGCCCGAGGGACCCTTCGGCGATCATCTGGGGTATTACAGCCTGGTGCATGATTTTCCGGTGATGCGGGTGGAACACGTCTTCCACCGCAAGCGGGCGATTTGGCCGTTTACCGTGGTGGGCCGGCCGCCCCAGGAGGACTCGATGTTCGGCAAGCTGATCCACGAGTTGGTGGGGCCGGTGGTGCCCAAGGCGATTCCCGGCGTTCGCGCCGTGCATGCGGTCGACGCGGCCGGCGTGCATCCGCTCTTGCTGGCGGTGGGCAGCGAGCGGTACGTGCCCTACGAAGAGCCGCGGCGAGTGCGCGAGCTGTTGACCCTGGCCAACGCGATCCTCGGCCAGGGGCAACTTTCGCTGGCCAAGTACCTGTTGATCGTGGCCGGGGAAGACAACCCCGAACTGGACATCCGGCACGTGCCCGATTTCCTCCGGCATGTTTTGGAGCGGGTCGATTGGCGGCGGGATTTGCACTTCCAGACCTGCACCACGATGGACACGCTGGACTATTCCGGCGAAGGGCTGCACCAGGGCTCGAAGCTGGTGATCGCGGCGGCCGGCCCCGTGCGGCGCAACCTGCCGGTGGCCATCGACAGCCGCATCCAGATGCCCTCGGAGGGCGAGTTTCGCAACCCACGGGTGGTGCTGCCGGGGATTCTCGTGGTGGAGGGTCCGCCCTATCGGCCGGACGAGTCGGGCCGCGATCCCCAGCCGCAGCGGTTTTGCCTGGCGTATAACCGCACCGACGCGATCAACGGCTTTCCGCTGGTGGTGGTGGTCGACGACGGCGAGTCGGCGGCGCGGACGCTGGAGGATTTCCTCTGGGTCACCTTCACCCGCAGCGACCCGGCGGCCGACGTGTACGGGATCGACTCGTTCATCAACCAGAAGCACTGGGGTTGTCTGGGGTCGCTGGTGATCGACGCGCGGACCAAGCTGCACCACGCCCCGGCATTGGAGGCCGACGCGGAGGTGGCGCGGAGGGTGGACCGGCTGGGTGCCAAGGGCGGGCCGCTGGCGGGGATTATTTGAACGATCCGCGTGATTCGTGGGCCGAGCGTGGGAGGCAAAGCCGCCCCCTGCTGTAAGGGGGGGCCTGTTCGCCGGCGGGAAGAAATCGCCATTGAGTCAGGTTCCCTCAAGTTGCTACCCTGCTGCGGCGCGATGGTTGTCATCGGCCCAACGGCAGTTAGACTGAACGATGTGGTGAAAAAGGTGTTGTACGTTCGATACGTCTGTTGAGGCCAACATGGCCAACGCACGCAGTTACGGAGACGGGAGACGCCATGACCACACGTTCCTCACCGCAGTCCAGGGCTGAGATTGCGTCTCGCCTGCTCGCCGAGGCCCGCGGGCAACCAGGAGTAGCCGAGGCGATGCGTGTTTACCAAGCGTGGAGGGCCATTGAGCAGACCGCTCGGCCGTTGATTGACGTGGCAACGCCCAAGGGCGTAGCCGTGAATTCCGCCACTTCGCGGCCTCTCTCCTGATTTTTGTGTGGGCACGGGCGCACGACGATGCCATCCTGGGAGCAGATTCTGCGGGAACTCGCCAAGACGCAAGAGGCCGAGGGTGCGCCCGCTTATGATGCCGTACGTCGGAAATACCTTGCGGAACTCTACGCTCACACCGGCAGAAATGTCATTCTCTACGCCACCGGCTGGCTTCAGAAGCAGGCAGAAGATCCTCGGCTGGTAACCATCAACGACGAGGATATTCAAGGCATTATGACCGTCATCCATGGGCTGTCCGGCAAAGCCCTGGACTTGATCCTGCACAGTCCTGGGGGATCGGTCGAAGCCACGGAGGCTCTCGTCAAGTACCTTCGCTCGAAGTTCACGGAAATCCGAGTGATCGTTCCCCAGTTGGCAATGTCGGCGGCGACCATGCTGGCGTGCGCAGCCGACGCGATCGTGATGGGGAAGCACTCTTCCCTGGGGCCAATCGACCCCCAAATCACGCTTCCCACTCCGCTGGGACAACGGATGGTGCCGGCGCAGGCCGTTCTTGACCAATTCGACCGGGCCCAAAGGGAATGCCAAGACCCAGCCAAACTCGGCTCGTGGATGCTGATGCTCGGACAATACGGCCCCGACCTCCTCGTCCAATGTGAACATGCGATCGACCTGTCCAAATGCCTCGTCGAGGAATGGCTTGCGACCTATATGTTCCGGGCTGACCCTGCCAAGGCGAGCGAGATTGCAGGGTGGTTATCCAACCACGGAAACTTCAAGAGCCATGGTCGCCACATCGACAGAGCGGAAGCCGAGAATCGCGGGCTTCGGATCGAGCGCCTTGAAGGCGATCAGGACCTTCAAGATCTGGTGTTGTCGGCATACCACGCCACTTCGCACACGTTCTCGGGAACCCCCGCGGTGAAAATCATCGAGAATCAACGAGGCAAAGCATTCATCAAGCTGTTTGCTCCACCTCCGCGCGTTCTCTTTTCGCAGGGACCACCAGCGTCCACCACGGAGTCGCCCGGTCAGGAAGAACAATCAAGCCCGTAGTTGCCGTAGGGCCGGCTGTGCCGGCCGGTTGCCGCGATTCGCAGCGCCAGCCACGTTTCTCACTTCGCGTTGGGGTGTTTCGTCGATTCCTGTTCGTCGATCGGCTCCAGCCATGATTCCGGCCACCCATCCATTGGCATGTCCCACGGAAAGGGCTTCGCTTCCTCTCGCGTCATCCATCCCAGCCGGACAAACAGTATCTTCAAAAGGAGCAGCATCAGGCAGTAGGCGACGAGCACCGATCCAAGGGTAGAGAGAACTTCCCAAAGTACTGAGAGAAGTCTCCCAAGAGCGCCACCGGGAACTTGGTGCATCCGAGGCGTGGCGAACAGAACGACCCCCGCAGTCAGTAGCGCCACGGCGAGTGCGATGAGGTAGGTTGGGTAGGTGATCCATCGAAGCCGACGTTTGACGCGTCTGCCTTCCATGTAGAAAGGAGAACTTGGCCAAAAACTTCTGTGTCTGGGGGGGCTCGTCCTTTTGCGGAACGCAGCCGCGGCAAACAGCGGACCGACAAGGAGCACGTACACAACGAGCGCGAACTTGAGGACGTATGCCTCGAAGCCCGCCAGTGCTCCGCCGACGGCGATCGCACAGCCCAGCAGCATAAAGGCAACGGCAATCAGTCCGGTGGAGACAGCGTTGTCGTCATTTTGGTATCGCACGGGATATCGTGAGTCTACAGACTGAACAACGCAGTGGGTGCGTTTCCCACGCACCCCGCAACCACACTGCTACGGCCTGCCGTCCAGGTCGACGGCCACGACCGTGGCGATCTTGTCGGGGGCCTGGACCGGAAGCTGGATGATCGTCTGGCCGCTTTCGACGCCCAGCGAAAGCGCCTGGCCGCCGTCGAGCAGGTAGGCCCGGGTCGGCTTGCCGGTGGTCTTGGGTAGCGCCAACCTGGCGGCCCCGGGCCAGTCGAACAAGTGCAGGTCGAGCCGCGTCTTGCCGCCGGGCAGCGACTTTTGCGTGCAGCGGCCCCAGGGGGTTTTCTCGAAGGGGCTGGCGGTGGTGCCGTAGATCGACTCGCCGTTGGCCTTCATCCAGGCGCCGATCCCCGCCAGCCGCTCGACCGAGGCCGCGGGGATCAGCCCTTCGGCCGTGGGACCCACGTTGAGCAGGTAGTTGCCGCCCTTGGAAGCGATATCGACGAGGTTGCGGACCAGCGTGCGGGTGCTCTTCCAATCGTGGTCGTCGCCACGGTAGCCCCAGGTGTGGTTCATCGTCATGCACGATTCCCAGTCGACGTTGCCCAGGCCGGTGGCGGGAATCTGCTGCTCGGGCGTGCCGAAATCGCCCGCGTAGGGCTGGTCGCCCTTGTTGAGCCCTTCCATCCCCTTGCGGCCCTTGCCCACGCGGTTGTTGACGATGATCCGCGGCTTGAGCTTTCTCAGAAACCGGTAGATCTCGCGGCCGTCGTCCCCCGTGTACCAGGCGGGCCACTCGCCGTCGAACCAGAGCACCTCCGGATCGCAGCTCGCCAATAGCTCCTCGAGTTGCTGCTTCACGTAGGCGAGATATTCCGCCTTTCGCTGGGGGTGAATCCGGGTGGGGTTGTAGCGTTTTTCGCTTCCTCGATACTGGGCCGGATGGTGCCAGTCCATGATCGAATAGTAGACGCAAAACTTGAGGCCCTGCTTGCGGCACTCGGCGGCCAAGGGCATCAGCAGGTCCTTGCCGTAGGGGGTGGCGTCGACCACGTCCCAGTGGGTGGCCTTCGTGTCGAAGAGGCAAAAGCCGTCGTGATGCTTGGACGTGATCACGATGTACTTCATGCCGGCGTCCTTGGCGATTCGCACCCACTCGGCCGGGTCGTACTTGACCGGGTTGAATTTCAGTGCGAGCTGTTCGTACTGCTCGACGGGGATATTCGCCTGGTCCATGATCCACTCGCCGGTGCCGGGGGTGGGCTTCCCTTTCCAGACGCCGGCGGGCACGGCATAGACTCCCCAGTGGATGAACATGCCGAAGCGGGCCCGGCGCCACCAGTCCATTCTGGCGTCGTGCCGGGCCTTGGTTTCCCGCCCTTGGCTTGCCGGTTCCCCAGCTCCGGCCGGGGAGCCAAGAGACAGCACCACGGATGCCAGGCAGACGGCCAACAGGTTTTTCGCGAATCGTTGCATTGCTGACTCCCGGAGGTTTCTCGGTGGTGGTTTGATTGGACAACGCCACTTTGGGCTCCTCCCCACCGGCCCTGTGCCGGTGGGAGACGGGTTTGAGAACTACCACGCCCACACACGCCCCCCTGCGCGAGGCCACGGGCGAACCGTTGGGGGTGGCGGCCACCGATAGTTTCCAAACCCACAACCCACCGGCACAGGGCCGGTAGGGGGTAACACCTGGAATCGAAACGCTTTACGCTCTTCGGCCTCCGCCAAGTGGCGCTGTCCAATTGAGGACCGCATTTCGCTTTCCAGCCGTCCATGATAACGTGGCCGGCGACGGCGGAACACCTCGCCGGTGCGGCCATCCGGCCGGCACAGCCGGCCCTACTTGCGTTTCAGCATGGCGAATCAGCGAATCAGCCGCGCGTCGAGCCAATCGGCGTGGTCCCAGACGTCGGCTCGATCGGCGTAGTCGACGACCAGGTCGAGCCGCTTGGCCCCGTCCACATCGATCGAGACGGCCAAGGCCGCGTCGCCGCCGCGGATCGTGGGGCTTCGATACTGCTCCTGGGAGTCGACAAAGACGCGATACCGCACGCTCCCCGCGTGCCGCGTGCAATCGTCGATCCCCAGCGACGCCTGAAACGCATGGTACTTGCCGTCGAGCGCGTAGGTCAGCCGCGAGGCGGTGTGGACCCCCAGCCCCTTGAGGTAGAGCCGCCCGTCGCACCGAAGCCGCCCGCCCAGCACGCTGCGGTCGGGGCGAAACCCCCAGGGCAGGTCGAGATAGGGCACCTGCCGCTGGTCGGCCGGCTGGAGATCGGAGAGGTAGCGGACCCGCCTCCCGAACACCTGGAGAAAGACGATGCGATCGGCCTCGGCCGACCATGCCTGGTCCTGGCGGCCGTGGATTTCCACCCAGGGGCCGTCCACGGTCAGCGATTGGGGAGCCAGCCGGCTCCCATCGTCGAATCCCACCACCAGCCGGAGGCGCGAGTCGTCCGGCCGCGCGGCTTCCGCCCCGGCAAAGTGGACGGCCGTGGTTCGAGAGATCGGCAGGTTGACCGGCCCCACCTGCGCGGCCAGTTCCAGGTGGTCTTGGGCCAGACCGGTGAGCCGGCCGGCCAGCCGGTCGCCGTTGGTCAGAACGGCCCAATCGGTCTGCTGCCCGGTCAAGCGGAGCCGGTCGAGCAAGCGATCCCGGTCGAGCCGGGCCGGCGGCCATTGGTAGATGATCGCGCGGACCGCCGCCCGCGGCACGCGGACCAGGCCGAACAGCTCCGAGTCGACCGTGACCGAGTGCTCGTCCGCCTGGGGGATTTCCGCGCACAAAAGCCCGCCGTCGGCCAACAGCAGCAGGGGCCCGCGTCGAGGTTCGGCCGGGCGCCCCCAGCGGACAAGATCGGCGGCCGCCAGGCGGCGTGGCTGGCCGCCGGCGTCGAACGTGATCTGCCAACTCGCATCGACGGCGAGCAACCCGGCCTGGAACGGTTCGCCCGCCACCGGAAGGGCCACCGGCGACCGGGCGGCCGAGGGGGCCGCGGCCAGGCTCACGGTGAGGGCGGCGGCGAGGGCGTAGTGAAGACGCATGGCGAAACGCCCGGGGTTGCGGTTCCCAAGCTGGAGCTTGGGAACCAGGGGAAACGCTTGGGAACCAGGGGGTGGGCCGGCGTGGTTGCGGTTCCCAAGCCGGAGCTTGGGAACCAGGGGGTGGTGGAACCGGGGGAGACGCACGGCGGAACCAGGGGGTGCGAAGCCGCTCGTCAACGTTGGAAGATCGGCAGGTAGTCGTTGGGGATTTGGAGGATGATGCAGGCCATGGCGGTGGCATATTCGGGCGAGATGGGCGAAACCCAGGAGCCGTCGTTCCGCTGGCGGGAGACCAACTCGTCGCGGATCGCCGGGAACCAGCGTTGCCAGGCCTCGCCCCCCCGATGCCACATCGCCTGCACCGCGTAATAGTGGCCGTAATAGTAGTAGCTCTGATTGAGTCCCGCGCGGCCTTCTCCGGGGATGAAGTGCATCAGGTAGGCGATGCCCTTGTCGATCTCGGGCCCCTGGTAAACCCCGGCGCTGTACAACGCCACCACGCCGGCGGCCGATCGGGCAAACGCGCTTTCGCCCCCGCTAACCATGTACATGAAGCCGCCGTCGGGGTTCTGGCTGCGGCGCACGTACTCGATGCAGCGATCGATCGTCTCGCGGGGCACGTGGATGCCGCCGTTGCGGGCCGCCCGCAGGGCCATCACCTGGCAAATCGTCACGGAGATGTCGGCGTCCAGCCGCCGCGGCTGGTAACGCCATCCGCCTTCGTCGTTCTGCGTGCTCTCGATCAACTCCACGGCCTTCTCCAGCTTTTCCCGCAAGGAGGGCCGCTGCGACATGCCGTGGCATTCGGCCAGAAAGAGCGTGGCGAACCCGTGCCCATACATCGGCCCGTGGCTATTGGCCCCCGGGGCAATGATGAATCCGCTCTCCTGGGTCTGGTCGAGCAGGTAGTCGACCGAGCGGGCCACCTGGAGGCCGTAGGGGCCGCGGTTGGGCGAGTTGCCGCCCGCCAGAAAGGCCAGCCCGGCCAGCCCGCAAATGGCCACGTTGCCGCGATACGTGCCGCCGGCGAACGAGCCGTCTTCGTGCTGGGCCTGGGCCAGGTAGGCCAACCCCTTGGCAATGGCCCGGTCCGTCTCCGGCGTGACCAGGCCGACGGCATCCCGCTTGGCGTCGTTCTCTTCCGCGGGGGCCGAGGCGGCCGCCAGGAGCACGGCCGCCCAGGCCACCGAGAGCCGAAACGATGGGGCCGCAAATCGTCCGAACACGGCGTTTCTCCCCCGGGGGGATCTTTCAGGGCTCCGTCGGGCCGGACTGCTCGTCGGCCAGGCGGCGGTAATATTGCTCGATCATCGACTTGTACTTGGGCAAGAACATTTCCGCCGGAAGTTGCAGCATCTGCTGGCGCTGGGCCTCGGGCAACTCGCCCCAAATCCGCTTCAACACGGCGATCATCTCGTTCCTCTCGGCGGCGGCCGGCTGGGCGCTGCCCGGCTGGGCGTTGCTGGTGCGGACCGGTTTCGGCTTGGAGCTGCCGGGCGAGGGCTTGGGTTTGCCGGGCTGTTTGGGCGGGCGGCGAGACGCCGTGTGCTGGCGTTTTTTCGCCCCGCCGCAACACTTCTTGCACCGGCTTTGCGCCTGCCGGATCAGTTCGTCCAGGTTGGCCACGATCCGGCCTTGCATCTGCTGCGTCTGGTCGCCGGAATCGATCTGGCCGATACGGTTTTCGACGGACCGCATCTGCCGGGCGATGGGCAACAGGGGGTTGCTCGCCTGGTCGGTGGCCGCCTCGCCCAGTTCCCGCTGGAGCAGTTGGTTGAGGGCCTCCATGTCGGGCACTTTTGCGGGAGCGGCTCCCGGGACGGCCTTGGTCCCGGCGGAGGGGGCGAAAAGCGCCGCGTCCAAGGCCGAGTCGGTCGAGTCGGTCGATTCCGCCTCGTCACCGGGCGGCTTGCCCGGCGGTTGGCCGGCCGGCGGCGCCGGCGGCGAACCGTCGCCCGCCAGGGCCGCGGAAACCAAGAGCCAACCCAGGACCGCCGTCCATCCGGCCACCGTCCGCTGAATGGAAAACATGGTCATTCCTCGTCCAAAGGCGATTTGGGCAGGTCGTTGTCGAGGTGGTCCGGGTCGGGCAGCGTGGGGAGATTCGGCTGGGCCTCGGCCGCGGGAGCGATCAACCCCAGCAAAAGCTCCGCCAGGCGGCCCTGTTGGCGACTGATGTCGTTGTACCGGTCGCGGGCCTGTTGGGGAAGCTGATCGAGCGAGCCATAATCTTTTTCCAGCCGCCGGGTCTGGCCGTTGAGGTCTCCCTGCATCATCTTCAGCAGCTTCAGTTCGGTAAGCACCTTGAGCGCCTCCAGCGGCGAATCGGCCGGCTGGTTTTGGCCCTGACCGCCCTGGCCCGCGTTGGCGTTTTCCGAGTCGGACGGCTCCGGCGGCTCTTGCTTGAGGGCTTCGAGCAGTTGGTCGAGCCGCTCAAGCGCGGCCGCTTGGGCCTGTTCAGTGGGCGGGTCTGCCTGGCCCTGTTCGAGCCGCCGGCCCGCCAGGTCCATCTGTTGAGCCGCTCCGCCGAGCGTCATCCGCACGACCTCGAAACCGGTCGTCTTGCGAGCGAGTTCTTGCGTGGCCGTGCCCAACAGCCGCTGTTCGGCGGCCAAGTCGGCCAAGGTGGCCAATTCGTCAGCCGCCAGGCTGCCGCCTGGAGGCGTGGCTTTGGCCAACCGCCGGGTTTCGTCGAGGATTCGCTGCTGGCGGGTGCGGAGCCCCTTGACGGCGTCTTCCATTTGGGCGAATTGCTCCATCGCCAACTCGACCTCGGCCTGGCGGCGGCGGTCGGCCAATTCGCGCCGGGCCTGCTGGAGGTTCTGCTTGGCCTGGTCGGCCCGCGTGGAGGCGGTCTTGGCGTCGCCCTGGTGGGCCCCCTGGGCGGCCCGCTTCATCTGGTCGCCCGCCTGCCGGGTCAGCCCGGCGGGCGAGTTGGCCGAGAGACGCTCCAACTGCCGGGCCATCCGCTGGGCCTCTTCGCGAAGCTGCTCTTGCGGCCGGCGAAGCTCTTCCAGCTTGCGGCGCTGTTGGTCGGGCTCTTTCGCCTGGCCGGCCGACTGCATTTGGCGACCGATCTCCTCCTGGCGGGCCGCCAACTTGCCCAGTTCCGCTTCGGCCTGGCGAAGTTTTCCCACCAGCCGGGTTAGTTCGTGCTCGCGACGGCTGGTGAGCACATCGAGCATCTGCTCCAACCCTTCCACGATCCGCTGCTGCTGGTCGATCGACCGGCCCATCCGGTTGGCGCGGATCGCGTCGGCGGCCGATCGCATCTCGTCGGAGAGTTTCAGCCGGCCCGAGAGATCGACGGCATCGGCCACGGTTTCCGCGGCCGGCGGGTCGCTTTCGGCCAGTTTGCCGGCCGCTTCGCTCATGGCCTGCTGAAGCCGGTCCAGGCTTCGCGCCAACTCGAGTTGGCTGCCGGCGTGGATCTTGGCCTGGGCCGACTCTTGCGGCGAGAGATCGCGAAGTTGCTTGGCCAACGTGGTGCGGGCCAACTCGGCCGTCTGGCCGGCCAACTCCTTCTGCCGGCGAAGCAACTGGGCCACGTCCCGGTGAAACCGCCGGTAGTTCTCCCACTGGGCCAGGTGTCCCAGCAGGCGCTGGAGCGTGGCGATCACCTCGTCCTGGTGGGCCGCGGCCCGGGCCAGCGGTTGGGCAACCGTGGCGTCCGGCGGCGGGGGAGCTTTCTGGTTGGCCTCCGGGGACGCCGCATCGTGCTGGGCACCGGCGTCTTCCAGGCGAACCTGGGCCGCCTTGGTCGCCGCGGTCAAGTCGCCGGCCAGCGGGGGGAGATGGTCGGCTTCGAGCCGGGCAAGCTCGTCCAGGATAAATTGCATCTGGCGGCGCACGTCCTCGCTCTCGATGCGGTTGTTTTCCAGGTCGGCCAACAGCCCCAGGATGTGCATGGGCACGCCTTCGCCCCGGCTGGTCAGCGTCCGCTCGACCTGCTGCTGGTTGAGCTGGGTCCCGCGGAGGCGATCCAAGTCGGCCCGGTCCAGGCGGCCGATCTCCTTCAGGCGGATTTGTAGCGCGGCCACCTGCTGGCGGCATTGCCGCTGGAGCTCGAGCACCCGCGACAACTCGGAGAGAATCAGCGCTTGCCGGTGGGCGATGCGTTCGGCGAGTTCTTCCGGGGTGATGATGCGCACCTGGCGGGACTGGCTGGTGCCGGTGCCGGGTCGAAAGTCGGTCGCCGTGGCCCGCAAGGTGACCAGGGCGCCGGCTTCCAGGCCCATCTCGGCCAGGGCCCAGGAATGCTCCACCGTCCGCACGTCGCCGCCGGCCGGCTCGTCGGCCGCACCGCCGGGGGCCGGCTGCGGCGGAGTGGGGCGTGTGTACACGCGGCGCACGGAGTGGGAATCGTGGGGCCGGTCGCCGCGGCGAAAGACCAATTCGATCCGGCTCACCGCCAGGTCGTCCCGGGCGGTGATCGCCAGCGGCACCACCGCTTCCGGCGTGACGTAGAGATTCGACTTGGGCCGGTCGATGGAGACGACCGGCGGCTGGTCTTCGACGGCGCGGACTTGCCACCGTTGGCCCGTTCCGCCGTGAATCCCCACGCCATCGGCGAGGTCGAACCAGTAGGTCGTGGAGCGATCGACGACGAACTCCGCCTTGACCTTGCGGCGGTCGCCGGCGGCGATCCGGCAGGGAAGCTGCCGGCCATCGTCGAAGCAAAGCCGGGCCGATGCCAGGGGCCGGTCGGCGGTGGCCGACAATCTCACCCGGGTGCCCACCAGGGAGCGAATCGAGGGGTCGCTCGCCCGCGGTGGCCGGCCCGTGTACTGCGGCGGGGTGAGCTCGGCCGTCACCGTATCCAAGCCGGGCGGATCGATCACCTCCACCGGAATCCAGGGCATCGAGCGATCGTCGCCGCCGGTGATGCGGTAGGCGAACGATCGGCTCACGTCCTCCCGCCTGGCCCGAACCAACCGGCCGGCCGGCTGCATCAGCCGGCTCTCTTCCAGCGTCCCCTGCTGGGGGTCCTCGATGCGGTAGTGAATCCGCACGTGCGAGGGGAGCCGGGCGCCGCGGGCATCAATCACCCGAACCTCGAAGGCCTGCCCGCGGGCGATCCGCTCGATTCGCGCTTCGGGCGACACCGCCAATAGCGGCTCCGGGGGCGAGTCCTGGCGGGACTCCGCCGCGGCCAGCGGGCGGGCCACCATCACCCGCGGCAGCCGCGCCGGCGGGGGCTCGCCCGAAAGGGGTGCCCCGGCGGCGGGATCGAACAGGGCCACGCCGGTCCACCCGGTCAGCGGCCGGCCATCCCGCTCGAAGCGATAGGCGAAGGGGCGGGAAACCTCGGCCCGGCGGGTGGCGCGGCTCCGGCCCTGGGGACGTGTTACCCGGGTTTCCTCCGTGCTGCCACCGCCTTGCTTAAACCGATAGCGGATGTACAAATCGCCGGGCAGCTTGTCCCGGTCCACCGGCAGCAGTGCCACCTCGAAGGTATCGCCGCGGGCCAGCCGTTGGGGCGGGGCCCGGTCGTCGTCGACGATCGCCAGGTGGGTCGACTGCGGCCAGGCCACGTTGTTGAAGGGATTGGTCAGCCGGGCCAGCGCGATCCGCGAGGCCGACGGCGCTGTCACCAACAGCACCAGCGCCGCCAGGCCGGCGCCCAAGGCCACCGTCGCCGCCCGCACCGTCGGCCCACGCCGCAGGGCCCGGCCAAAGTCGACGTTCTCGGTCTTCGCCGTGGTGCGGGTGACCACCGCCCGTCGCAGCGCCACGGAGCCCAGGGTGGGGTCGTCGTCCTGCTGGCCGAGAAACTCGACGGCGCTGACCAGGCCGTCGCCCAACTGGGGAAAACAGCGACCCAGCCTCCGCGCCAAAGCGGCGTCGCCCAGGCGAACGGAGAGTACCTGGTAGAGGTGGCGATAGCAGGCCCCCGCCAGCACGGCCAACAGCACCAGCGTGGAGATCACCCGCAGCCCCCGGTCCTGGAAACGCACCAGGTAGTCGGTCGCCGAGAGCAGAAAGACCGTGGTCAAAACCGCCACGACCACCCAGCTCAGGCCGTGCAGCACGACCAGCCGCCATGCGTGGTGGCGAACCCGGGCAAGTCGTTGTTGGAGTGGATGCGACATGGCACCGAAAGGGAGATGTTCAGCGTGACCGGATGAACAGGATGTAGGCCGGCAGCGCGACCCGGCATGGTATGTCTCTCGTTCCCAAGCTCCGGCTTGGTATGTCGCTCTCGTTCCCAAGCTCCGGCTTGGTATGTCGCTCTCGTTCCCAAGCTCCGGCTT
>CAYZWG010000024.1:0-5153 GCA_964481605.1 uncultured Planctomycetaceae bacterium | reverse complement strand
GGGAACGCATTTCGACCGTTCGGCGCGGGTCTCAGCGTTCGGCGTGGGTCTCCCGACCCCGCCGAGAGAGGACCGATGGTCTCCCAAGCTCTCGTTCCCAAGCTCCGGCTTGGGAACGCATTTCATCGTAGCTCCGCTTCCAGTTGCGTTACGAAGCTGGAGCTTCGTAACGAGTAGGTTTCGTAAGGGTCTACGCGGCCACCTTCATTCTATACCATTCCTCCCACTTTGCGTAAAATCCATTCGCCCACCAGCAACAGTAGAAACAACAGCAGCACGGGCCAGCGGTTCCAGAGCGGTTTGGGCGGCATCGATTCCAGGGGAACCTGCCGCCCCGGCGGCAAATCGCCCAGCAGCCGGTGGGCGGTGAGGAAGGTGTAGAAGTGACCGCCGGTCCGCTGGGCGGCCCGCTCCAGTTCGGCGGCGTCCATGCGAACCCGCTGGAACTCGCCGGGCGGGGGGATGACGGTGAAATCGGTGGCCGGCGCCTCGCCTTCGGCCGCCGGCACCGCCAGCCAGGCATGATGCGGGCCCGCGGCCAGTCCGGACACCAGGGCCTCGAAAAGACCGTGCGAGGCGGCCGTCCGATGGAGCGTGATTTTTCGCGACCGGTGCCCCGGATGTTCCACGATCACGGTCACTCCGTCGTCGGCGGCCGGGGCCAGACGCTCGTCGACAAAGCGAACCCGCAGCATCACCGCCTCCCCCTGCTGATACTCCTGCCGGTCGGAGGAAATCACCACGGCCCGATCGCCTTCGGTCAGCTTCGATCGGCAGAGATAGCGGATGGTCTGGACCCAGTAGCGAGAGAAGAAGACGTCGCCCACCCGATAACGCCACCGCCAGGTCTCGTCGCTGGCATGAAACAGGACCTTGCCCGAGCCCACGTACTGCAAGAGAATCAAGGGCAGGGGGCGGCCGTCGGCGCCGGTCCGGTCGGGCGTTTCGGCCAGAACCCGCGCCCCCGGCTTGGGCTGCGGCAGTTGGGTGGCCCAGTAGAGGGGCGGCAGATTGCGCCAGATTTCCAGGCTCTCTTGGGCCGAGTCGCCTAGTTGCATCGGCGGCATGACGCTGCCCAGTTCCGTCGGCCGGACGTGAAAACCTTCGGTCAGCGGCTGCCCCGGCACGGGGTAGCGGACGGCCGAGGGGTCGATCGGCAGCAGCCGGGCCAGGGGCGTGTCGCGGTAGGCGGCCGGCATGTACTTGGGACCGGCAATGCAGATCAGCGCCCCTCCGCCCCCCGGCCGGTCGACGAAAAAGGCCAGGTTCTCCAGCATCGCCCGGCTCAACAGGGCCGGATTCAGATCGCCCAGGATGATTACGTCGTACTTGAGCAATTCCTCCCGCCGCACGGGAAAGCCCGCCAGCGCGGCGGCGTCCTGCTGGGCGTACTCCAGATCGGCCTCTTGCAACACCGTTTCCAACTGGATCGTCTCGTCGCGGTTGAGCATGTTGCGCAAGTAGCGGAATTCGTAGCTGGGATAGGCCGCCGCCAGGAGCACGCGAATCTTCGCCTTGCGGACCTCGACCGTTCGCTCCAGACGATTGTTGTCCGTTTGCAGCTCGTCCTCCAGCGGCGGAATCTCCACGGCAAAGCGGAACCGCCCCTCCTCGGTGGGTCGATAGGGAATGCGGACGGTCTGGGTCTGGCCGTCCGCCTCCAGGGTCACGTGTTGGCGGGCCAGTTCGTCGGGCAAATCGAGGCGGCGAAGCACCACGTCGACCTCGCGTCCCTCCAAACCCGTGGCCGAAAGACGGCACTCGAAGGGAACCACGTCGTCCACGAACACCACGTCGTCGACCAACAGGTCGGTCAGCTTCACGTCGCGCACTCCGCGGCGGTCGCCCAGGCCCACGGTGAACAGCGGAACGCCCTTGCGGGCGGCCTGCTCGGCGACTTCCGCCAGGGGCGGCCCCTCCGTGTTGATCCCGTCGGTCAGCAGCACGATGGCGGCGGGCGGCGCGCCGCGCAAGTCGTCGAGCACACCGCGCACCGCCGCGCCCAGCCGCGTCGATTCGCCTTTCGGCTCCAGCGCGGCCAGTTCGGCGATCACCGCCTCCGGCCCCGTCGAGGCCAGCGGCCGGCCGTCGCTCACACGGCAAACCCGCAGCTTGTAGCGCCGCCGCATACCCGCCAGCAGGGCCCCGTTGCGCTCGGTCAGCAACGTTCGGGCGAGGTTCCAGCGGCTCGCCTCGTGCTGGCCGGCAGCCTCCAGCCGGGGGGCCATCCGGCGGCTGGTCTCCGCGTCGTAACGATCCACGATGGTCATGCTGAGCGAGTCGTCGACCAGCACCACCGCGTAGGGCAAGCCGGTGCGGTGCAGCACGAGCACCATCTGGGCCAGCATGAACAGCACCAGCCCGACCAGGGCCAGCCGAATCCCGGCCAGCACCAGCCGCAGCCAGCGCGGCGCATGGGGATTGTCGCGGCGGTAGTTGAAAAGCACGAAGACGACCACCCCCACGATGAACAGCAGGGCCAGCCAGGCCGGCCAACTCCAGGTGTGCTCGATGCTCCAGGACGTACCCTCTCCGGGTCCGGTGCGGATGCCGAACAGGCGTTGGATCCAAAAGGGAAGCGGCTCGGTCATCGGGTGAAGGGTGAAGGGTGAAGGGTGAAGGGTGAAGGGTGAAGGGTAGAAGGTGGAGGGTGGAGGGTGGAGGGTGACGTGTTGGGCGAGGGTCTCCCTACGTTTGCGTAAACATCGGTGCGGGGTCGGGAGACCCGCGCACAACGGCCAAACCGCGGCTCAGCGAAAATGTCCGAATCTTCTTGCCAGGTAGGTTTCCAAAAGCAACAGCGCCAACAGCGCGTAGAGCAGGTTCTTGGCCAGCCTGCTGGGACGGGCCACGGTGGCACCGGCGCGGCCGGCGCGGGCTTGCCAGCGGGTGCTGTAGGTCAAGGGCACTCCGGCCAGCAGTCCATGCCGCAGCGCCTCGGCGGAGAGCTTGGCCAGGTCGCTTTCCAGCGGGTCCACGTTGACGGCGAATCGCGCGGGTTCGGCCTCTTGGCCCTCGACCGCGGCGGTGTAGATGCCGGAGAGGTCGGTCTGGCAGAAGCTCCACGAGGCCCCCTCCTGCTCCGGTTGCAAGGTCACGGCCTGGCGGCTTCCCCGGGGTGTTTGGACCGTGAGCCTTCCGGGCGCCGCGCTGGCCGGCAGCGACGCCCCAATACACTGGCCCACCAGGCGGCTTCGCTGCTGGAGCCGATTGCCGGCCGCGTAGTTGAGCAATTCCTGCACGAGGGGGACGTAGCTGGGCATCAGCGGCAAGGCGGTCCAGGAGGCGTCGGCCGAAGTAGCCACCAGCACCACGCGGCCGCGGTGAACCCGGTGCTCCACGATCAGCGGATCGCCGCCGGCCAGGGCCAGGGCCGTTTTCGCCGACGACTCGTCCGGCTCCAACAGGCGGAAGTATCGGTCGACCGGCGCGGTCAACAGTCCCGCCTGCTGGTGGCCGCGAAAGGCGCGGACGATGGGATGGCGGTATTCGAGCGGATCGAGCCCGGGGCGGGTGTCGGCGACGACCGGGCCCAGCCGCGCCGGCAGCAGCCAGTTCCGCGGGTCTTGCCCGGCCGCCAGCCGCCGGTTGTACTGCCCGGCCAACACCCGCTCGCCGAGGAAAAAGACCAGCCCGCCGCCGCCCCGCAGATAGTTCTCCAAGAGTCCGGCCTCGGCGGATGTGAATTGCGCCACGTCGGCCAGGAAGACACAATCGTAGCGTCGCAGTTCGACCTCCGCCAGCGCGCTTTCGGGCACGACCTCGGCCCGAACGAAGTCGCCTTGCGGGGTCCCGGCACCCGGGGCCAAGGCCCGCACGAGGTAGTCGGTGGCGCTACCGAAAGGGTGGCCCGAGGGCCGCCCGTCGATGCACAGCACGGCCACTTCCGGCTTGACCGGCACGGCCAGGCGGCGAATGTTGTCGACATCCAGCCGGTCGCCCTCGGCGCGGACCGCCAGGTCGTGTTCGCCGGGCGAGTCCAAGCGGCAGGAAAACGCCACCGCCGCGCGGCCGCCGGGCGCGAGGTCCACCCGGGCCTGTTTCACCCGCCGCCCGTCGACCAGCAAGTCGACGTGCTGCCCCGCCAGCCTCTTGTGGCCGAAATTCCGCAGCGAGGCTTCCACGCGGATACTTCGCAAGGGCGTCACGAAGGCGTCGGGAATGCGCAGATCGGTGACCGCCAGGTTATCCGCGTCCGGAATCCCCAGGTCGAAAACGACCAACGTGGCCACCTTGGCGAGCCGTCCAAAGCGGTCGCGCAGCCGGCCCCGGTTGCCGCCGCCGGAACCCTCTTCCCGCCAGCAGGTGCGCCCCAGGTCGGTGAGAAAAAAGACTTCGTTGCGGACCAGCTTGGGACTGCGGGTTCGCGCCCGGGCGAGGATTTGTTCGGCCCGCGCGAGCGTGGCGGCCAGGTCGGCCGTTTGATGGGGCATCCGCAGGTCGGCGATTTCGGCCAGCACGCTGGCGGCGTCGAAGCTGGGCTGGGCGATCACCTCGCGGGGAGGGTTGCCCATCAACAGCAAGGTGAAGGCGTCGCCCTGGTTGCTTTCCTCCACGATTCGCCCGGCCAGTTCCTTGGCCGCCTCGAAAAGCGTTTGGCCGTCGGGACGATAGCCCATCGAAAACGAGCCGTCCAGCACGATCAGCCGGTGGGTTCGCTCTCCCGGGGTCAAGGTCAGCCCCGTGCGCCGGGCGAGCGGCTCGGCCACCGCCAGCACCACCAGCACGACCAGCGAAATTCGCACCGCCAGAAGCAGCCATTGCTCCAGCCGCAGGCGGCGCCGACTGGCTCGAACCGCCGCCAGCAGATATTCCATCGCGGCCCAGGCCGTCTGGTGATAGCGCCGCCGGCTCCACAGGTGGATCAGCAGCGGCGCAGCCGCGACCGCCAGCCAGCCGAGCATCGTCGGACTGACGAAATCAAGCGCGAACGGGATGATTGTCGGCGGGGGGTGCATATTGAGCCAACACTACCTGCCAATGTCCTCCGTAGGGCCGGCTGTGCCGGCCGGTTGCCGCTCTTGTTTCGCTTCGGAGGCGTGATGGGAGGGCGAGGCTCCCGAAATTAGCTTGCTGTCTTCGTCAAACGCGACGCCAAGTAGCTGGACAACGCCAGGTCCAGCGGCTGGTCGGTCCGCAGTTGCACGTAGTCG
>CAYZWG010000023.1:10607-25962 GCA_964481605.1 uncultured Planctomycetaceae bacterium | reverse complement strand
CTCGGGGTTGGAGACGTGGTTGGGCACGTTGGGAAAATCGCCGTTGGGTTCGGCGTGGGGACCGAAGACCTCGACCTGGGTGAAGCCGGAGGCCGCCAGCACGGGGCAGACGGCCGACGCGCCCACGCCGTGCAGAGGCGAGTAAATGATCTTCAGGTCGCGGGGACCGGGGCGACTCTGCCGCTGGACGGCCGCCAGGAAAGCCGCGTCGACCTCCTTCTGGCAATACTCGATTTGGCCGGCGGCCAGCCCCTGGGCGAAGTCGATCCGTCGCACCGCCTCGACGTGCATGACGCGATCGATCACGCCGCGATCGTGGGGCGGCACGAGTTGCCCGCCCGTGTTCCAGTAGGCCTTCACCGCGTTGTCGCTGGGGGGGTTGTGGCTGGCGGTCACCATGATCCCGCAGTCGCAGTGTTTGAAGCGGACGGTGAAGGACAGCTCGGGCGTGCTCCGATAGCCGTCGAGGAAATGGACCTTGTAGCCGGCGGCGGCCATCACGGCGGCGCACAACTCGGCGAACTGGCGAGAGCGGTGCCGCGTGTCGTAGGCGATGGCACAGGCCAGCGGCTTGTGGGGAAACTGCTGGCGGACGTAATCGGCCAGGCCCTGGGCGCTCTCGCCGATGGTTCGATCGTTGATCGCGTTGGAGCCGATGGGGTACATGCGGCCGCGGCGGCCCCCCGTGCCGAAGGGGATCACCGTCCAGAAGACGTCGTCCAACTGTTGCCAGCGGCCGGCGGCGATGTGTTCGACGACCTGGGGAGTGTATTCGGCGTAGCGGGGTTGGGTAAGCCAGGCGCGGAGATTGTCCACCGCCCCGGCGGTGAGCTTTCCCGCGGCGGCGGCGGCTTCGACCTGGCGTAACGCGGCTTGGGGATCGGGCAGAGGGGGGCAGTCGGACATGGGTTTGGCTTTCGGAAAGGGAAGACGATGAGTGCAGGAACGGACTTTTTTTGCAGGGCGGCAGCTAACGATGGGGGAAATGGGTTGCCCAGAGCGGCTGCGGAGATGGCGGCCCGGCCCACGCGCCTCGCATTCTCCCCATGCTTCCACGGCTTGGAAAAACTCAAACGCCGCAACCCCACGCTACTTCCTTCGTGTTCTTCGCGGGCTTCGTGGTGAACACTGCCCGCGGTGATCGCGGGTTCGGGAATCCTTTCACCACGAAGCCCGCGAAGAGCACGAAGAGCCGGTTCTACCATGCCGGGTCGCGACCCGGCCTACGGACTTGCAGTAGAGCGGCTTGGGGATCAGGCAGAGGGGGCAGTCGGACATGGGTTTGGCTTTCGGCAAGGGAAGACGATTTCGTCGTGGCGGCGGCTGTTCGGCCGGCACGGCCAACCGTAGAATGCAGGCCCTCGTGCAATCATCCCTGATCCATCCACAATCAACAATGCCCCCGGGGAGCGGATCGTGTCGGAACTGATTATCAGCGTTTCCGGACTGCGCGGCATCGTGGGCGAGACGCTCACGCCCGAGGTGGCGATGCGGTATGTGACGGCCTTTTCGGCCTTGGCGCCGGCCGGGCCGCTGGTGCTCACGCGGGACGGCAGGGCGTCGGGGGTAATGATCGCCGAGGCCGTCTCGGCCGGCCTGCACGCCGTGGGACGCGACACGATCGACGGCGGCGTGGCCGCCACCCCGACCACGGGCGTGCTCGTTCGCCAGCACCATGCCGCGGGAGGAATCCAGGTCACCGCCAGCCACAATCCGGCCGAGTACAACGGGCTGAAGCTGTTCAGCGCCGAAGGCCGGGTGATCCCCGGCGAGCCGGGCGCCCGGGTGCTTGCCCGCTACCGGGAGGGCCGGCCGGATTGGGTCGGCCACGACCGCCTGGGGAGGGCAAGCCCCTGCGGCGACCCACACGCGGCACACCTGGACGCCGTGCTGGAGATAATCGACGTGGAGGCGATTCGGCGTCGAGGGTTCAAGGTCTTGCTGGATGCGAACCACGGGGCCGGCAGCCTGCTGGGACGTCGGCTGCTGGAAACGCTCTCCTGCCGGCTGAGCATCATCGGCCAGCAGCCGAACGGAGAGTTCGAGCATACGCCCGAGCCCACGGCGGAAAACCTGGCGAGCCTGCTTCCCCGGGTTCGGCGGGCGGAGGTGGACGTGGCCTTTTGCCAGGATCCGGACGCCGACCGTCTGGCGGTGATCGACGGCTCGGGCAGATACCTGGGCGAAGAGTACACCCTGGCGATCTGCGTCGACCATGTGCTGCGGCGGCGCAAGGGCCCGATCGTGGCCAACTGTGCCACCAGCCGGATGTCGGAGGACCTGGCCGGCAAGTACGGAGTGCCGTATTTCCGCTCGCCGGTGGGCGAGGCCAACGTGGTGGACGCGATGCTCCGCCACGGGGCGATCTTCGGCGGCGAAGGCAACGGCGGCCCCATCCACCCCCAAGTGGGGCTGGTCCGCGACAGTTTCGTGGGGATGGCCCTGGTGCTGGACGCCATGGCCGGCCGCGGCCTGAGCGTGGCCCGGTTGGCCGACGAGTTGCCCCGCTACGCCATTGTGAAGAAGAAAATCAAGATCGAGCCAAACGGAGTGGCCGACGGGCTCCAGCGGCTTGCCCGGCACTTCGACGACGCCAGGGCGGATCGGATGGACGGGCTGCGGCTGGACTGGGAGGATCGCTGGCTGCTGGTTCGGCCGAGCAACACGGAGCCGATCGTGCGGGCGATCGCCGAGGCGGCCGCGCGGTCGGCGGCGGAGCAACTCTGCCGGCGGGCGGCAGAAATTCTTGCCCAGCGGTAGAATACTGGTGGAGGGGCGGGCCCCGAGGAAAAGACGATGTTGCTTGCAGGACAAGGGTTTACCCAGAGAACGCTAACCGAAGAGGAGACGCGGGGCATTCTGCGCCAAGGGCTGGAGAAGGTCGAACTGGACGGGCGTCGGGTGCTGGTGCTCGTGCCGGACGATACGCGAAGCTGTCCCCTGCCGATGCTCTTTCGCCAGATGGTCGAGTTGGTTTCCCCCCGGGCGGTGAAGCTCGACTTCCTCATTGCCCTGGGTACCCACCAGCCGATGTCCCAGGAGAAGATCAACCGGTTGATGGGGCTTTCGTCCCAGGAGCGGGCGGGCAAGTATGGCCAGGTGGGAATCTTCAACCATGGCTGGAACGAGGAGGGCACGTTCCAGCGGCTGGGGACCATTCCGGCGGAGCGTATCGCCGAGATGACCGGCGGGCTGATGCGGCGGGAGGTGCCGATCGGGCTCAACCGGATGATCCTGGACTACGACCAATTGGTTATTCTGGGGCCCACGTTTCCGCACGAGGTGGTGGGGTTTTCCGGCGGGCTGAAATACTTCTTTCCCGGCATCAGCGACTGGGAGTTCATCAACTTCTTTCACTGGCTGGGGGCGGTGATCACCTGCCCCCGGATCATTGGCACGAAGGAGACGCCGGTGCGGCGGGTGATCGACGAGGCGGCCAAGCTGATCCCGCGGCCTGTTCTAAACGTCAATCTCGTGGTTCGGGGGGGCGAATTGGCCGGCTGCTACGTGGGCCCACCGCGGGAGGCCTGGTCCCGGGCGGCCGACCTCTCGGACAAGCTGCACGTGGTCTACCGGGACCGGCCCTGCCGGACCGTGCTGGGAATCGCGCCCGAGATGTACGACGATATCTGGACCGCCGGCAAGGTGATGTACAAGCTGGAGCCGATCGTGGCCGACGGCGGCGAGCTGATCATCTATGCTCCCCACGTGAGCGAGATCTCCTATACGCACGGAAAACACCTCGACCGGATCGGCTATCACGTGCGGGACTACTTCCTCAAACAGATGGACCGGTTCGCCGACGTGCCCGGCGGGGTGATGGCCCATTCGACCCACGTTCGCGGGCTGGGGACGTTTGAGGGCGGAGTGGAACGGCCGCGGGTGACGGTGACCCTGGCCACGGGGATCTCGCGGGAGCGAACCGAGAAGGTGGGGCTCAACTATCGCGACTGGCACACGATCGACGTGGACTCCTATCGCAACCGGGAAGGCGAGGGCGTGCTGGTGGTGGACCACGCGGGCGAGGTGCTTCACCGGTTGCGCGAGGGTATGAGCTTGTAGGCGCGGGTGGGTTCCCAAGCTGGAGCTTGGGAACCAGGGGCGCGGCGGGTGGCCCCGATAGCTCTGCTATCGGGGTGCCGCAGGCACACGAGGCGAGGATCACGGCGGGCCGGAATGCCGCAGGCGCGGGGAGCGGGGTCGGCAGACCCGCGCCGACCAGACGCCTCTTGCGCTGGCTTGTCCAAGCAACTCGATCAAACTACACTGATCCATAAGGGTGGTCTCCTTTGCCCGGCTGGATTCACTCTCCGGCCATTTCGAGGTGCTTTTGCTCGGCGATTGCCGCCAAGCCGGAGACCATCGTCAACTCTTGGCAATCCATGGGACGCTTTCTTGCATGAGGCCATACAATGCCGACAACTCAGTTCAATCGAGACTCAATGGCTCGCTGGTACGCGAAAGAGCACCTCAAGACCGATCCCGGTATTGTCTCCGTTTACTATCTGCCAAAAAACGCTGGTGAACGGGAAATACGCTTCCTCGAGATCAACAAACTTATCGGTGATCGAAACGATGACGCTCTTGAACCCATCGATTTCGGCATCGATACGGGGACCGACAACGCACACAAGTTGTTCGTTTTGGACGTCACCCCCGAACAATGGGAACGGATCAGGACGCGGCAACTCCACCTTCCCGGCGATTGGTCTCTTGACGGTGCAATTCCCTTCCCATGAATAGTTATCAAGAACTCTGGTGGCAACAGGCGAAATCGGACCACGATGCCTTCCTGCTACTACGCAGCCAGGGCATCGCGCAATGCCATTCCTTGCACTACCTGCAGATGGTCACGGAAAAGATCGCCAAAGCATACTTTTGGCGTTCCGGTTCGCCGCCGCCCAGAAATCACGCGGGCTTCGTGCAATTCTTGAGATTCTTGGGTCAGATTCAGCAAAACGACCGACAGCGAATCGCGAATCTGTTTACGTTCACGAGGTTCAACGACTTTCAAAACTGGATTCGCGCGGTGCTGTCGATCGCCTACGATCTCCAACGCCTTGCACCAGCTCTTGCCGACAATGGTCCAAATCCAGAATACCCTTGGCCTCACGAACGGCCTGAATTCGCACCGGCGAATCATAACTTTGCGATTTGGGTTTCACTGACATCCGGTCACGGTCGCGATCTGATGAGGGTCATTCGTATCGCTGTAAACCGATTCCCGGAATACGCCGACACGTGAATGTCGCGGGTGGCCGCGATCGCTCTGCTATCGGGTGCCGTGAGGCGCGGGAGGGCGAGGATCACGGCGGGCCGGAATGCCGCAGGCGCGGGGAGCGGGGTCGGGAGACCCGCGCCGAACGGAGACCCTCGCCGAACGGCCGAACGGTGGCCCTATCGCCTCGGATTCCGCCGTACTCGCGCGGCTTGGGTCAGCGGGGCCTTCAGGGCTGCCTCCATCTGGGCCGCCAACTCTTCGGCCGGCTTCTTGCCCAACAGTCGATGAAGCGGCACCCCTCCCGGCGACATGAACTGCACCGTGGGATACGCTGTCACGCTGAACCGCGCGCACACTTCCGGTGCCCGGTCCGCCTGAACCTCGACGCAGACAAAATGCTCTGCCAATGCCACCACCAGCCGATCGGTGAACGTCTCCTCGGCCATCTGCCGGCAATAGACGCACTCGGGCGCATTGAAGAACACCAACAGCGGCTTGTCCGTCTGCTCGGCCTGCTGGAGGCCCTGCCGAAGGTCGCCAAGGAAGTGAATCTGCCGCAGATGCCCAGCCGCGGCCACGCGGGCCGCTTCGGCCGCCCGGGTCGCTCCGCCCGACGCCTCGGGCGAACATCCCGCCGTGAAAGCCAAGCAAGGCAGGAATATCAGGCAAAACAGGAAGCTTGCGCAGCGCATCCGTGGAGTCCTGGGTGTCGCGTTCTCGATTGAGGGCGGAAGTGCGTGCTCGGCCCCCTTGGGAGGGAAGGCTGGCCGGCGCCCCTTGAATCTCTTATCGCCCACCCACCGCGGCGACTTGAAAGGAGCCATCCAACGGGTGTCCTCCTTGCCCCCTTCCGCGTTTCCTCCCTCCCTCTTTCGCCTTCCACTCCCCCTCCCCCTTCCGCCTTCCACCCCCCCGCCCCCTCTGCCAAACCGACCTGGACATTGGTCCGGGATTTGGGTACTTTTCCGCCTCTTCTCTTCTACCTTCAACTCCTCGGCAGCAACCCCCCTCCGCGTACCCGGAGAGACGGATGGCAACAGACGCGTCGCCACGCGCCGGCGGTCTGATTCCGCTCGAACGCCTGCAGGACCTGATCCTGCCGGTGGCCATCATCGCCAGCGTGCTGGTGATTATGGTGCCGCTGCCCGCCGGGTTGATGGACGTGCTGCTGGCCGCAAACATCACCGTCGCGGTGATCATGTTGCTGACGACAATCTACGTCCGCACTCCGCTGGAATTCAGCATTTTTCCCTCCCTCCTGCTGGCCACCACGTTGTTCCGCCTGGTGCTCAACGTGGCCACCACCCGCTTGATCCTCACCCGCGCCGAGTCGGTGGGCCTGATGGCCGCCGGCGGTGTGATTCGCAGCTTTGGCGACTTCGTCGCCGGCGACAAGATCGTGGTGGGACTGATCATCTTCGCGATCATCGTGCTGATCCAGTTCGTGGTGATCACCAAAGGGGCCACGCGGATCAGCGAGGTCGCCGCCCGCTTCGCCCTGGACGGAATGCCCGGCCGCCAGATGGCCATCGACGCCGACCTCAACGCGGGCATCATCGACGAGCGGGAAGCCCAGCGCCGACGCGAGGAGATCACCGCCCAGGCCGACTTCTTCGGGGCCATGGACGGTGCCAGCAAGTTCGTCCGCGGCGACGCCATCGCGGGAATCTGCATCACCCTGATCAATATCGTGGGTGGATTGTTCATCGGCGTGGTCGAAGCCGGAATGAGCCTCGGCGACGCCGCCGCGCTGTTTACCAAGCTGACCATCGGCGATGGCCTGGTGAGCCAGGTTCCGGCCTTCCTCATCTCCTTGGCGGCCGGCCTGCTGGTGACCCGTAGCAGCCGCAGCGTCAACCTCCCCGCCGAGTTCATCCGGCAACTTTTCTCCCGCCCCCAGGCGCTGGCCGTGACGGGGGGATTCCTGGGCATTCTGATCTTCACCGATCTGCCCCGCGTTCCCCTGGTGGCGATCGCCGGCAGTTGCGTGGGGCTTGCCTGGACGCTCTCCAAGAAGACGGCCCGGATCGCGGCCGGCGAAACGGCCAGAAAACGGGCCGACCAGGCCAAGAAACCCGAGGAGCGAATCGAGGACTATCTCCTCGTCGACCCGATGGAGTTGGAGATCGGCGTGGGCCTGATCCGACTGGCCGATCCCAACCGGGGAGGCGACCTGCTGGAGCGGATTCACCGCATTCGGCAGAACGTGGCCGCCGACATCGGCATCATCCTGCCCAAGGTGCGCATCCGCGACAATTTTCAATTGGACCAACAGCAGTACCGCATCAAGATTGCCGGTATGCCCGTCGCCGACGGCCGCGTGATGCCCGGCATGTTGCTGGCGATCGACTCGGGCATGACCACCGGCGCCGTTCCCGGCACGCCCACCCGGGACCCGGCCTTCGGCACGGCGGCGCTCTGGATCGAGCCCTCGGTACGCGACCAGGCGGAGATGCACGGCTACACCGTGGTCGAGCCCGGCGCGGTGGTGGCCACGCACCTGACCGAGACCGTCCGCAAGCACGCCGACGAGATTCTTACTCGCGACACGGCCAAGCACCTCATCGAGGAACTCAAGCAGACCTCGCCGGCCGTGGTGGAAGAGTTGATTCCCGGGCAAATGAAGCTCGCCGAAGTGCAACAGGTGCTGCAAATGCTGTTGCGTGAGCAAATCCCCATCCGCCAACTGGGCGCGATCCTGGAAACCCTGGGCGACTACGCTCCCCGCACGAAGGACGCCATCCTCTTGAACGAGTTCGTCCGCGCGCGGCTTGCCCGAACCATTTGCACCCGCTACCGCGACGCCGATGGAAAGCTCCACGTGGTGACGCTCGATCCCTCCTTGGAAGACCGGATTCGGGCCGGCTTCGAGCAGAGCGAGCGGGGCCTGTTCATCCGCCTCTCGCCCCAGGCGGTGGAAACCATTTGCCGACAAATTGCCAAGCAGGTGGAGAAACTGACCGTGGCCAACCACCGGCCGATCCTCCTCTGCAGCCCCCAGATTCGCCCGGCGGCCAAGCAAATGACCACCCCCCACCTGCCGGCCTTGATCGTGCTCAGCTTCAACGAAATCACCCGCGACACCCGAATCGAATCCGTGGGAATGGTCGCCAACACGCCGTAGTCGATCAAAACCACTTGTCCTTTACGTCAAATGAACGAAGCCATGGACATCAGAACCTATCGAGCCTCGTCGATGCACGAGGCGCTGGAGTTGGTGCGTCGCGACTTGGGCGTCGACGCGGCCGTGCTCCACACGCGAGAAGTGCGAAGCAGCCGGCTTTTCGGCCTGCTACAGGGGAAACGCCAGATCGAGGTGACCGCCTCGGCAGGGGTGAACGTACCCAGCCGGTTGCCGCGAGAGACCTACCAGGAGCCCCTGCCCGCGCCCCCGCGGCCTGCCCCCCTTGCCCCCTCCAGCCCCTCCACGACGGAGACGATGCCCCCGCCATCGCACCCGGCGGCCTGTTCTTCCGGCTCGCCCCGCGCGCCCGCCGGCGTCGAGGATCAGCTTTCCGACCTCCGCGCCATGCTCCAGGAGTTGTGCCGCCAGAACCACGATACGGCCGGGCACGATCTGCCCGATACGCTCTTTCGGCTGTTTACCGACCTGATCGAGGCCGACCTCAGCGAACAGATCGCCCGCGAGCTGGTCGAGTGCGTCCGCCGGCAGACTCCCCACGCGGAAATGTCCGATCCCGTTCTCATCCGCGCCCGCCTCACGCGCATGCTGGAGGCCGAGATTGCCGTCAGCGGCCCCATTGCAATCACCCCGGGCCGGCGGCGGATTGTGGCCCTGGTGGGACCCACCGGCGTCGGCAAAACCACCACCATCGCCAAGTTGGCGGCCAACTACCGCCTGCGAGAAAAGCGAAACGTGGGCCTGATCACCGTCGACACCTACCGCATCGCCGCCGTCGAACAGTTGCGAACCTACGCCGACATCATCGACCTACCCATGGAGGTCGTCTCCACACCGCGGGAAATGCGAGAAGCGGTCCGCCGCCTGGCCGGGCTGGACCTGGTGCTGATGGACACCGCCGGTCGCAGCCCTGGCGATGAAATCAAGATTCAAGAACTCCGATCGCTGTTGACCGAAGCGGAAACCGACGAGGTCCACCTCGTGCTTTCCAGCGTTGCCGGCGCGCGAACCCTCACCCATACCGCCGAACGTTTCGCCGCCGTGGGAACCACCAGGCTGATCCTCACCAAGTTGGACGAAGCCACCAGCCTGGGCAACCTCCTTCCCGTGGTCCGGGCCAGCCGCCTGCCGGTCAGCTACCTGACCAACGGCCAGAGCGTCCCGGACGACATCGAAACGGCCGAATCCGCCCGCTTGGCCCGGCTCGTGCTGGGCTCGCAGCCGGTCTTCGACGGCTGACCAGTACGCCAAGCTGCAACTACCCCACACACCGCCAACCGCTTGCTGCCCACCGACTCCCATGACCGACCAGGCGACCGGACTGCGAACGCTCGTCCTCACGGAAACGGCCCACCCCGGCTCGGCGGCTCGGCCACGGCTGGTGGTGGTTGCCGGGGGCAAGGGCGGCGTGGGAACCACGACCCTGGCGGTCAACCTGGCGGTGGGGCTCGCGCAGCTCGGACTACGGACCGTGCTGGTCGACGCCGCCCCCGACGTGGGTCACGTGGAAAGCCTCTGCCGCATCCGCCAACGCGACACGATTGCCGACGTGTTGGCCGGCCGGCGGACCGTGCGAGAGACCCTTCAGGCCGGCCCCGCCGGGGTGCTCGTGCTGCCCGGCGCCTGGGCCCAGCGGGGTATTGCCGATGCCCCCCAACCCGCTTGTCGCCGTCTCGTCGAGCAATTGCGGGCGTTGGCCAGCCGCGCCGAGATGATCGTGATCGATGCGGGCAACGGGTTGCAGCCGGCGGCCGGGTTGCTCTGGCAGGCCGCCGACGAGGTGCTGCTGGTGACCACCGGCCAACCGAACGCGATCATGGACGCCTACGCCGCGGTGAAGGTCCACGGCCGCTTCGCGCCGCGGATTCACCCCTGGATCAACCAGGCAAGCGGTCCGCGCGAGGCCGCCTCGGTGGCCCGGCGATTGGACCGCTGCTGCCGCCGATTCCTGGGCCGGGGCCTGGCACCTCCCCAGACGCTGCCGGCCGACGCCGCCGTGGTCGACGCGGGCCGCTCGGGAGAGCCCTACGTGCTGGCCTTTCCCCACTGCCCCGCCTCGCGGCAAACACTCCACACGGCCGGCGTGCTCGCCCGCCAACCATTCCCCGGCCACCACGGCGGCAAACCGCTCTGCCCGAGCGACACACCCATCCACACGACCAATCAAGACAACTCCAGTCAAGACAATCTGCAAAATCGACTCAACCCGGGCCCCGAAAATGCCGATAGCGAGGAAGACCGTTCGTTGCTTTCACCGTGTTAAACTTTAACGACTACATAGATTGTAAGGCCCGTCGCGGGGTCGACTCGTGGGACGTATTTACGCCGGCATTCTGGGACCGTTGGCCATGGCGACCTGCCTGGCCCACGGAGCGTTGCACACCCGGACGATCGCCTCGATTGCCTGGTGGGCGTGGATCAGTTTGCTGGTCTTTGCGGGCACGGGCTACCTGTTGGGGACGATTGCCGCGCGCACCGTGGAGGACTCGGTGCGAGCAACCATCGCGGACCAACTGGAGGCCGAAGGGGCCACTGCGGATGGCCAGCCATCACGCCCGCAGGGCTGACGGTTGCCAAGGTCGCCTTGGCGGGCGCCGCCGCCGACCGGCCTGCCGTGGCATGGAACCATCGAGGGATCGAAAACCAAGGGGTGCATCCCGGTGCACCGTCATGGAGGACTCAATGCCGACAACCGTCGCTCCACAAGAGGTGGAGCAACTGTGGATCGAGTACAAGGCCGATCCGACGAAGCAGGAGCTTCGCAATCGGCTGGTGGAGCGATACCTGCCCCTGGTCAAGTACAACGGCGAGCGAATCTGGGCACGGCTGCCCGAGGGCGTGGAGTTGGACGACCTGCTCTCGGCCGGGGTGTTCGGGCTAATGGACGCCATCGACGCCTTCGACCTCTCGCGGGGGGTAAAGTTCGAAACCTACTGCGTGCCGCGAATCCGCGGGGCCATGCTCGACGAGCTGCGGACCATGGACTGGGTCCCCCGACTGGTCCGCTCCAAGGCCAGCAAACTGAACGAGGCGCTGAAGAATACGGAGGCCCGCCTGGGCCGTCCCCCCAACGAGCACGAACTCGCTGCGGAATTGGGGATCACCGTGCCCGAGTTGGAAAAGATGATTCTCGACGCCAACGCGGTGAACCTCATCAGCCTCAACAAGAAGTGGTATGAAACGGATAGCTACAAGGACGTCCGGGAAATCGACATCCTGGAGGACAAAAAGTCGGAAGACCCTACTCGCCGCGTGCAGAAAAACGACCTCATGCGGCTGGTCACCAAGGGCCTCAACCGCAACGAGCGGCTGATCATCATCCTCTACTACTACGAAGAGTTGACGATGAAAGAGATCGGTGCCACGCTCGATCTCTCCGAAAGCCGCGTCAGCCAAATGCACAGTTCCATCGTGCAGCGGCTGAAAAACCAACTCGGCCGCCGCCGCCCCGAGTTCGGCAGTTGAACGCCCCCCTTCTCACCCAGGCGAATCACACCACGAACAGAAAATACACGAACAGGCCCAACGCCAGTACGCCCAACCCCACGATCACCGCGATCGCCCGGGCGGGAATCTCCTCCAAGGCCACCACCGCCTTCGCTTCGTAGCCGTCGGCAAATTCGTGCCCGCACCATTCGCAGACCCGCGGATACTCCGGCACGAACGGCTCGTCGCAAGTGGAGCAGACCAGCCGGGACTCGAACCGCGGCGGCTCGGAAACGGCTTCCGACGCCTCCTCGCCCGGGGCGGAGCAACCACCGGAACCACATCCGCTGCCGCCGCAACCGCTGGCCGCGGCTTCCTCCGGCAACCCCTCGGCCACCCAGCCCGAATACTCCGCATCGGCCGCCGGAAAATCGGTCCCCGACGTGTGGCATACCGGACAGCGAGTGGTCCGCCGCGCGTCGCACTGCGGGCAGCGCGGCCAGGGCGGCTCCACCGGGGGTTCGGCCACGCCGGCGGGCGGCTCCGCGTCGGTCGCCTCCTCACCCGTGGCGATGTTTTCCATGGAAGCCACCAGGCGGTGGGCCCGCTGTGAGTCTTCCTCGGCCACCAGCACCTTGGGCGCCGTGGGCATTCCCAGCAGGTCCACCCCCGCGCCGCCTGCCACCAGCGCGTCGGCCACCACCGCCTGAATCCCCTCCCGCTCCAGCGCGTTCTTCATCAGGTACGCCTCTTGCGGCGACCGGGCCGAGAAAACGCCCACCGGGTTGTGCGGATACTTGGCCGGCGGCGGCACCACCCGGCTCGCACTGCCGTCCCCCTGGCTCGCTGCCGGGCCGTTCTCGCCGTAGCGCTCCGCCTCGAACTGCCCGGCCATCTCGGCCCCTCGGCGGGCGTCGGCCGCGGGGACCGACACCTGGCAGGCATAGCCGTCTTCAGTCGCCACCGTCGCCGTCCGGCCGAAGATGCCGGCCTTGGCCAACTGCATGTTGAGCATATCCGCATCACGCTGATTGCGGGCCAGGTAGATCGGAGTTCGCGGTTGGTCCATCTGTTGATCGTGCTCCGGGGGATGTGACCGCGCCGGCGGCGACGTCGCCCCCGCGGGGGGAGGGTGGCCGGTGATTGGCAAGCCCTCTCCGCCCGAGTATAACGGTCCCCAGCGGAACCGCAAAGATCGACCGCCACCACACCAACTTGCCGAGGTCTGCCATGAACGCTGCCAGGAAACCTTGCCCCCGGCCGCTTTGGGGCTCGTTGCCGCTTACGTTTCTCATCCTCTGTCTGCCGGGCGTGTTGGTCGTGCCGGTCGCGGCCGGGCCGCCCCGCGTGTTGCCGCCCGGCGAATTGCCCGCCGATGCCCGCCTGGGCGAGTTGACCAATCTCAACGGCTACTTCCCCTTTTCGCCGCCGCAGGACCTTTCCGCCTGGCACCGGCGGGCCGCCTTCCTGCGGCGTCAACTGCGGGCGGCCACGGGGCTCTGGCCGATGCCCACCCGCACCCCGGCCCACGCCGTGATCCACGATCCCGTCGACCGCGGCGACTACACCGTCGCCAAGGTCTACCTGCAAAGCTTCCCCGGCCACTACGTCACCGGCAATCTCTATCGCCCCAAGGGAAAGCAGGGCAAGCTGCCCGGCGTGCTCTGCCCTCACGGCCATTGGCCCAACGGCCGCTTTTATGACGCCGGCGAGGAAAAGTTGCGCAAACAGATCGCCAGCGGTGCCGAGAAGTACGACCCCAGCGGCCGCTACCCCATTCAGGCCCGCTGCGCCAAGCTCGCCCGCATGGGCTGCGTGGTCTTCAACTACGACATGGTGGGCTATGCCGACAGCGTCCAGTTGAGCCACCGCCCGGGCCTCCGCCAGTCGATGAACACGCCCCAGAACTGGGGCTACTTCAGCCCCCAGGCGGAACTGCGAATGGAGAACATGATGGGGCTGCAAACCTACAACTCGATCCGCGCGCTGGACTGGTTCCGCCAATTGCCCCAGGTCGATCCCGGCCGGATCGCCGTCACCGGGTCCAGCGGCGGCGGCACCCAGACCTTCATCCTCTGCGCCGTCGACGAGCGGCCCGCGGTGGCCTTTCCGGCGGTGATGGTCTCCACCGCCATGCAGGGTGGATGCACCTGTGAGAACGCCTGCTACCTCCGCGTGGAAAGCGGCAATATCGAGATCGCCGCGCTGATTGCCCCCCGTCCCCTGGGCATGACCGCCGCCGACGACTGGACCAAGGAGATCGCCACCAAGGGACTTCCCCAACTCCAGGCGCTCTACAAGCTGTTTGACGCCGAACAACTGGTCAAGGCCACGCCCCTGGTGCAGTTTCCCCATAACTACAACTACCAGTCCCGGGCGGTGATGTACGATTGGCTCAACCGGCATCTCGGCCTGGGGCTCTCGCCGGCCGAACTGCGGGAAGAGGACTTCCAGCCCCTTACCCGCGATCAGCTCACCGTGTGGGACGACCACCATCCCCAGCCGGCCGGAGGCGAACAGTACGAGCGGGACCTGCTGAAATGGATCACCCAGGATTCGCGGCGGCAGATGGATCGCTTGCTGCCCAAGGACCCCGCCTCGCTGGCCGAGTTTCGCCGTGTCGTGGGCGGGGCCGTCGAGGTGATGATCGGCCGCAAGCCGCCCCAACCTGCCGAGTTGGAACCGATCAAGCGGCACGACGAGAACCGCGGCGACTATGTCCAGTCCGCCTTCCTCATCGCCAACCCGACGCGCCGCCAACAGGTGCCCGCCCTGTTGCTGAAACCCAAGGACTGGAACAACCAAGTCGCCGTCTGGGTCGATCCACGGGGCAAGGCGGCCGCCTTCGAGGCCGACGGTTCGCCCGCCGCGCCGCTGGCCCGCCTGTTGAAAACCGGCACGGCCGTGCTGGCCATCGACCTCTTCGGCCAGGGTGAGTTCACCCCCGACGGCAAACCGATCGACCACGCCCGGCTCAACGCCAGCGGCCACGGCGATTGGGCCGCGTACGCCGGCTACACCTTCGGCTACAACCACCCCGTGTTCAGCAAACGCGTACATGACATCCTCTCCGCGGTCGCCTTCGCCCGTCATCCATCGTTGTCTGCCGAGAAGGTCTACCTGGTCGGCTGGAACGGGGCCGGCCGCTGGGTCGCCGCCGCCCTGGCCGTGGAGAAAAACGCCGTCGACCGGGCCGTGGTCGACACGGCCGGATTTCGCTTCGCCGGGCTGACCCGCTTCGACGACCCCGATTTTCTCCCCGGGGCGGTCAAGTATCTCGACCTGCCGGGGATGCTCGCCCTGGCCGCGCCGGCGGAAGTATGGCTCGCCGGCGAGGGCAACCGGGCGCCGGACGTGGTGCAAGCGGCCTTCCAGGCTGCCGGCCAACCCCACCGACTGACCGTCTTCTCCGGCCAAGAGACGCAAAAAGAAAAGGCGGCAATCGACTGGCTGCTGCGATAGCTGGCCCTACGAATTACCCCACGCTCGGTCCCAAGCTCCAGCCTTACCCCCACGCTCGGTCCCAAGCTCTAGCTTGGGACCGCACTTCCACGAAGCTCTGCTTC
>CAYZWG010000023.1:8013-10507 GCA_964481605.1 uncultured Planctomycetaceae bacterium | reverse complement strand
CCAAACCCTCGCACCGCGGGTTCCCAAGCTGGAGCTTGGGAACCAGTGAGACCGCTTGGGAACCAGTGGGTCTAGCCGGCCGGCACAACCGGCCCTACGAATCCGCCCCCCACCGATTGCCAACCGCGCACTCCGCCCATGTACCTCGGCTACAACACCAACGGCTGGGCCCATCACGACCTGTTCGACGCCGTCGCGCTGTTGGCCGAGATCGGCTACCGGGGCGTGGCCATCACGATCGACCACGGCGTGCTCTCTCCTCGCGACGATCGTTGGCCGGACCAGCTCGCACAACTCAAAGACACACTCGACCGGCTCGGCCTTCGTAGCGTGATCGAAACCGGTGCCCGCTACCTGCTCGATCCCCGCCAAAAGCACGAGCCGACGCTCGTTTCCTCCGCGGCCGACGCCCGTGCCCGCCGCGTCGCGTTCTACCGCCATGCCATCGCTTGTGCCGCGGAATTGAAGAGCGACTGCGTCTCGATCTGGTCGGGCACGGTCCACGACGACGCCCCGGCCGAGCGGGCGATGGACCGGCTCGCCGCCGGGCTGGAGGAGACGGTCCGATACGCGGCCGCCCGCGGCGTGCCCATTGCCTTCGAGCCCGAGCCGGGGATGCTGGTCGACTCGATGGCGGCCTTCGAGCGTCTGCTCCAGCACGTCGACCACGAAAACCTGCGACTGACCCTCGACATCGGCCATCTCGAGTGCCAGGGCGAGGTGCCCCTTGCCCGGCAGGTTCGCCGCTGGGCCGATCGGCTAGCCAACATCCACCTGGAGGACGCCCGCCGCGGCGTCCACGAGCACTTGATGTTTGGCCAGGGCCGGATCGACTTCCCGCCCGTGTTCCAGGCCTTGGGCCAGATCGGCTACACTGGCGGCGTGTACGTCGAACTGAGCCGCCACGGCCACGTGGCCCCCCTGGCGGCCCGCCAAGCCTACGAATTCCTCCGCCTCCTGGCAACCCACAGCGACGCCCCCCATGCCTGAACCCCTCGTCCTCTTGTCCGTGCCCGCCTTGCGGGAAAAAGACGTTGCCGTAATGGACCACCTGCGGACACTGACCGCGGGGGGCGAGATCGCCGATCTTTCGCCCGGTTTCCCCTCCGTCACCTGCCCGGTTCAGGCCAACATGACCACCGGCAAGCCGGCCCGGGACCACGGCGTGGTGGGCAACGGCTTCTACCACCGCGACACTCGCCGGGTGCGGATGTGGACCTCGCCCAACGACTGCATCCAAGAGCCGCAGGTCTGGGACCTGCTCTCCCGCCAGGGGAGCGGCTCGACGTCGGCCGCCTGGTTTCCCTTGCACGCCAAGGGTTGCGGGGCCGACTACGTCTGCACTCCCGCCCCCATCCACAACCCCGACGGCACCGAATCGCTCTGGTGCTACACGCGGCCCGCGGAGCTCTACGGCACGCTTCGCGATTCACTAGGGCATTTCCCCCTCAAGCACTTCTGGGGGCCGGTGGCCGGCATCGCCTCCACCCGCTGGATCGTCGATTCGGCGATCCTGGCCGCCGAGAAATGGCGGCCCGACTTCTTCTACGTCTATCTTCCCCATCTCGACTACGCCGCCCAGCGGAGCGGTCCCGACTCGGCTGCGGCCGCCCGGGCAGTGGCCGAGCTCGACGCCCAACTGGCACGCCTGACCGATGGCCTCCACGAGGCCTACCCGGCAAAGCCGCTCTGGCTCATCGCCGGCGAGTACGCCATCACCCCCGTCGATCATGTGGTCTATCCCAACATCATCCTTCGCCAGGCCGGGCTGCTCGAAGTCCGCCACCAGCACGACGGCGAGTATCTCGACCTGGAGAAAAGCCAGGCCTGGGCCCTGGTCGACCACCAGTTTTCGCACGTCTTCGTGCGCCACCGCGACCCCCTTGTGGCGGCCCGCGTGGCCGATCTGTTCCGCCGCCGGGAGGGAATCGCCGAAGTGCTCGCCGGCGACGAGTTGGCTCGATACGACCTGGCACACGACCGATCCGGCGACGTGGTGCTCGTCTCCCAGCCCAACAGTTGGCAGGCCTACTACTGGTGGGTTGACGACACCCAGGCGCCCCCCTTCACCCGAACCGTCGACATCCACCGCAAGCCGGGCTACGACCCGGTCGAGCTGCATTTCGACCCGGCCACCAAGGGCATTCCCCTCGACGCCACGCTGGTCAAGGGTTCCCACGGCGCCCCGGTCCGCGACCCCGCCCAGCGATCGGTGATTCTGGCCTCCCGGCCGGGGTTGTTTCCCCACCACGAGAAGATGATCGACCGCGAGGTCTTCGACGTGGTGGCCCGGCACTTCGGGGTCCAGCCCCCGTAGGGCCGGCTCTGCCGGCCGGCAACGGCGTTGGACGCATCCGAACCCGGGTTTTGATCTGGTTCCCAAGCTCCAGCTTGGGAACCGACGCTTTCGGCGGGGTCAGGAGACCCGCGCCGAACACCGGGTCAGGAGACCCGCGCCGAACACCGGGTCAGGAGACCCGCGCCGAACACCGGG
>CAYZWG010000023.1:0-7913 GCA_964481605.1 uncultured Planctomycetaceae bacterium | reverse complement strand
CACCGGGTCAGGAGACCCGCGCCGAACACCGGGTCAGGAGACCCGCGCCGAACACTGGCGATGGGGTCGGGAGACCCGTGCCGAACACCGGTGACCTCTCGTGGCAGAGCCACACCGGTTCAAGAACCGGTGCTACCCACCAGAATCCATGTTGGGCGCGGGTCTGGCGACCCCGCCGAAAACGCTGGCAGCAGGCCGGAGCTTGATGTCTAATGGTCGCACTCACCGACCAACCCCGCCCATCCACCTCCCCCAAACGCATCCCCAGAACCGGAAGAGGAAACGATCATGCCACGCCCCCGCACGGTCCTTTGGGCCACGTGGTTCACTTCCGCCGCCGTTGTGCTGGCAGCCTCTCCGGCCGCCACCAACGCCCAAACCAAGCTCGATCCGGAGCGGATTGCCCAGATCGCCAGGTTCCTACCCCAACAACCCGGCGGCGTGGGGCCGACGATCGACGACCGCCCCGCCTGGCAGGCCGTCGCCCGGTCGCCGCGATTTGCCGACGTCGTCCCCAACGCCCAACGCCTCTTGACCCAGCCGCTGCCCGAGTTGACCGACGATCTTTACCTCGATTTCTCCCGCACGGGCAACCGCTCCCGCTGCCAAAGGGTGCTCAACCAGCGGCACGGCCGGCTGCCCGCGCTGGTGCTGGCCGAGTGCATCGAGAACCGGGGCCGATTCCTGCCGGCGATCGAAGCGTCGCTGGGCGAGATTTGCTCGGAAAAGACCTGGGTGATGCCGGCCCACGACCGCGGCTTGAAAAACTTCCACGGCCAGGTGAACGAGATCGACCTGGCCGTGGCCGCCATTTCCTGGAACCTGGCCACGGTGGACTATTGGCTGGGCGACAAGTTGAGCCCCGCCAGCCGCAAGCTCATCCGCGACCAGCTCCAGCGGCGGACCCTCACGCCGATGGAGAGTTACATCAACACGGGCAAGCCGCGGCTGTGGTGGGCCACGGGAACCAACAACTGGAACGCGGTCTGCCTGGCGGGCGTCACCGGCACGGCCCTGGCCATGGTCGAATCGCCCCAGCGGCGGGCCTTCTTCGTGGCCGCCGCCGAACACGATATCCAAAACTTCCTCAAGGGCTTTACCACCGACGGCTACTGCTCCGAGGGGATCGGCTATTGGAACTACGGGTTCGGCCACTACGTCCTCCTGGCCGAGACGCTACTGCAAGCCACCGGCGGCAAGATCGACCTCTTGGCCGATCCCCGGATTCGCACCATCGCCCTGTTCGGTCCGCGAATGGAAATCGCTCCCGGGGTCTATCCCGCCTTTGCCGACTGCCGGTTGGGCACCCGACCCGACGACCAACTGATGGCCTTTCTCAGCCGGCGGTTCGCCCTGGGGATGGCGGAGGTCGAATCGCGAGGGCTGCTGCTGGCCGGCGGGCCGACGTCCAGCCTGTTCAGCCTGGGCGTGTACGGCTTCGCCAATTCCGCCACGGCCCGCCCGGCCGCTCCCAGCCGTCGCCCGGCGGCACCGCGCGATTGGTTCGACCAGGCCGGTGTCCTCATCTGCCGGCCCGACCAGGCCGGTGGGCTGGGCGCAGCGCTCAAGGGCGGCCACAACGCCGAACATCACAACCACAACGACGTGGGCTCGTTCATGGTGACCCTGGCCGGCGCCACTCCCCTGGTCGATCCCGGCGGCGAAGTCTACACCGCGCGGACTTTCAGCAAGGATCGTTACCAAAGCCGTGTGCTCAATTCCTTCGGCCACCCGGTGCCGCGGATCGACGGCAAGCTCCAGCGCACCGGGCGCTCCGCCGCGGCGGCAATCGTGCGGACCGATTTCTCCCCCCGCGAAGACCGGCTGGTGCTCGACCTGGCCGCAGCCTATGCGGTGGACGGCCTGAAAAAACTGCAACGCACGTTCGTTTTCTCCCGCGCCGGCCGCGGCAGCCTCCGCGTTACCGACCAGGTCGAACTCGACCAGCCGAAGTCCTTCGAGACCGCCCTGATCACCTTCTCCCCCTGGCAACGATCCGCCCCCAACCGGCTCACCGTGGGCTCGGGCAAGGGAGCGGTCTCGGTCCAGATCGACACCCAGGGCAAACCGTTTGAAATCGTGGCCGAGGAAATCCACGAGGATCTCTCCGGCGGCCGGATTCCGTTGCGGCTGGCCATCCGCCTGGCCCAACCGGTCTCCGAGGCCACCGTCGCCCTGACGATTACGCCCAGTGACGCGGGCAAACCGTGACCCCGCGTTTGACCAACGCACGCCGGGCACGATAATACAGCTTTCCAGGCCATGTTTCCCCCGCACCAGGGATTCATCCATGCTCTCTCCACAACAGGTCCTCGACAAGGACTTCCTCGACGTTCGCTGCATGTTGTTGGAAATCGCCGCCACGCTCGACCGCTACGACGAGGCAGTCGACCACGTGGACCGCCCTCCGCTCGATTCGGACCCGCGACTGGAGAAACTCGACCGGGCACTGGCGATACTGGCCCAGCCCCAGGCTGTGCTCGGTCGGGCCGAAACGTTGCTCCGCCTGTTTTCCGATCCGGTCGATTGAACCACGCGCGGCCGGCCATCCCGCCCGGCGGGCGACCGTGCTCCGGCAACACCGAATCCCCTCCGGCAAAAGGATCTCCCCATGCAGATCATTCAGCCTCACTACCACGCCATCGCCCGAACGGCCCAGGACTACGAGCGAATGGCCAAAAGCGGCGTGGTGGCCGTGGCCGAGCCGGCCTTTTGGGCCGGCTTCGATCGCAAATATCCGCAAACGTTTCTCGACTATTTTCGCCAGATCAGCGAGTTCGAGCCCACCCGCGCGGCCCAATACGGCATCCGCCATTTCTGCTGGGTTGCCGTCAATCCCAAGGAAGCCGAAAACCCCGAGCTGAGCCGGGCCGTGTTGGACGAGATGCCCCAGTTTTTCCAGAAGCCGACCGTGCTGGGCGTCGGTGAGACGGGCCTGCACAAATCGTCGCCCAACGAGTGCCAAATCATGGAGGCCCAGGTGCAGATGGCGATCGACCACGATCAACTCCTGCTGGTCCACACGCCCCACCTGGAAGACAAGCTCCACGGCACCAGGCGAATCTTGGAAATCCTCCACCGGATGCCGGTCGATCCCCACAAGGTCTGGATCGATCATGTCGAGGAGCACACCCTCCGCCAGGCCAAGGACGCCGGCTACTGGATCGGGTTTACGCTTTACCCGATCACCAAGTGCTCGCCCAAACGGGCGGTCGATATGCTGGAACGCCACGGCACCGAGCGGACGCTGATCAATTCCTCGGCCGACTGGGGTCCCAGCGACCCCTTCCTCTTGCAGGAGTGCGTGCTCGAATTCCGCCGCCGCGGCCACTCGCCGCAAGAGGCGATCGAAGTGTTCCACAACAACCCGGCGCGATTCCTGGGACAGAACCCCAAGTTCGACATTCCCCCGATCCGGATCGAGCCGTGCGTCTAGGTGCGGATATTCGTGCGCGTGCGGCGGCGTGAGGTTCCTGCGTCGCGATTCCCCTGAATGAGGGGGGATCGGGGGTGACGGCAGCCCCACCTGGCAAAAAATCGCCCCGTTGGCGGCACTTCGGCCCGAAAAACAGGCGATATTTGAGTGGGATTGCCGGTTGCGGGAAAGTTTCCGCTCCGCGAAGGCCGATTTCCACCAGCAGAAAGGTTTCCTCAGGCCCCCGGTGCGCGCCGCGATGAGTGACGGACTTGCCATCACATTTCAGATCTTGGCGAAGACGCCCAACGAGGCGGCCGCGCGGGCCCTGGAAAACGCGCTGGCATCGCCCCATGGCCAGATTCGCCGCCGGGCCCTGCGGACCTTGCTCTTGCGCCGTGGCACGGCCGGCCATCGGGAAGTGCTCGAGCGGCTCGATCGCATGGACCCCATGGAGCGGGAAATCGTGGCCGAGTTTGCCGGCCGCATGTGCACCGCTCTCCGCCGGGCCCTGGTCGGCGAGAATCCCCACCTCCGCCGCGTGGCCTGCCGCGCCGCCGTCGAATTCTGCGACTACGACCTGGTGCCCACGCTGGTCAACGCCCTGGAAGACCCGTCGGGCCCCAATCCCGACCTCTTGGGAAAAGCGTTGCTCGAACTCGTGGCCTTGCTCTGTCGCCAGCTTGCCGACGACGACAGTGAACCCGGCCTCGCCGATGCGCATCGCGCGCGGACCCTCGTGCTCGACACCCTGGAGCGAAGCCTGGCCCGCTTTGCCAACCACAACCGCCCCGAGGTGGTCCGGGCGTTCGCCCTGCTGGCCCGTCGCGACAGCGCGGTGCTCCGCCAGATACTACGCAGCCGATCCCATCCGGCTCACGCCACGCTATGCCAACTCCTCACGACCGACACGTCGAACGAAGTCATTCGGCTGCTGTTGAGTTTCCTCGACGACCCCAAGGCGCCGGCAGACGCCGTTGCCACGGTCGCTCGACGCTCGGACCTTGCATTTGTGCGATACCTGCTGCAAGAAATCGGGCGTGAGCCGTCGAACTCCGTGAAGCGGAATCTCAAACGGATCCGCACGTTGGGTTGGCTACGCGACGGCTACGGCGTGCTCGACACGTTGGACAGCCCCCAGCAGCATGCGGCCGTGCGGCTGGTGATGCTCTCCTCGCTGGCACGCGACGAAGTCTTTCGCATCGTGTCGTATTTGCTCAAGCAGGGCAAGCCGGGCGGGCGCCGAGCGGCGGCCGAGGCCCTGGGGGAATATGCCGGCGCCGAGGCAAACGCCTTGGCGCTGACCGCGCTGGACGATCCCGATCCGTACGTTCAGGCCAACATTCTGGCCCATTTTCGCCGCCGCAGTATCCCCGGAACACTCCCCCGAATGGTGGAAATGCTCGACAGTCCGCACGCGGTGGTGAGAAAAGCGGCCCGGGCCAATCTCGATGAGTTCAGCTTCCGACGCTATCTTGGCGCGTTCGACATGCTGGACGACGAGGTCCGTCGCACCACCGGCGAGTTGGTCAAGAAAGTCGATCCCCGCACGATCCCCACGCTGCGAGAAGAACTGATCGCGGCGGCACGCGGGCGGCGGCTGCGAGGGCTGGCCGTGGCCATGGCCACCGGCCTCGTCGACCGCGTGGAAGAAGAGATCATTCGGCTCTCCGAGGACGAGGACCACCTGGTCCGCCTCAACGCGGCCACGGCGCTGGGCCAGACCGATTCCGCGGCCAGCCGTCGGGTCCTCGAACGAATGCTCAACGACGGAAACCACCTGGTTCGCCAGGCGGCCTCCAAAAGTCTGGAAGAACGCGACTTGCTCGACCAATGGAGACAATCTCTCAACGACCCGCGAGACTGAGACGCCAACGGTTGGCGACAACTCCCCCCGCGATCCCCGGCCCATCGGTACGGTAGGTGCGATGTCGACGTTTGCTCTTGCGCTAGGCCAATGGCTGCTTGCCAAAGATAGCCGCTTGGAGGGTATCTCGCGAGGCTTCCGTCCGACGTCGCAACTCGGTGCCGCGGACGTGGTTCTGGGCTTGACCGTTCTGGCCGGTATCGTCCTGCTGCTGTTGGTGTTGTCCAATCTGAGCGATTGGATCGAGCGACGGGGCGCGGCCGACAGCTCGCTGGCGCTGTTCCTCAGCCTGGCCAAGGCCCACAAGCTGAAATGGAGCGACCAGTGGCTTCTGTGGCGGGTGGCGCGAAGCCAACGGCTGGCCGAGCCGGCGATGGTCTTTCTCCAGCCGGAGCGACTCCGCCGGCCGTTCCTCGCTCGCCGGTTCCACCACCTTGGGTCGCGGCTGAACGCGCTGGGGGAGCGGATTTTCGCCGGATTCGACGCAGAGTGTGGCGATTCGACTCCCTCGACGGCGGTGGCTCAAAAGACGGCGGCCACGGCCGCTCAACAGACGGCGGCTCCCCCCACGGTCCCCGACGCCCAGCCCCCTTCCGTCCCGCCGGGGGCCCAGTTTCCCTGGGGCGGTTCTGCCGCCCTGGACATCACCTCCTGGCTCGACGCCCACGCCTCGGACGCCTCGGACGCCTCGCCGCAGGATCAGTAGGCGCTGTTGCCGCTGGTCGGCGGCGGCACACGCTTGCGGAACAGGTCGCTGACGTTGCCGCTGGACGTGCGGGGGACGCCCTCCGGCGGCTTCGCCCGCCAGTCCGCCGGATTGATGTTGCGACCGTAGGGCACCACGGAGGTCTCCCGTTTGTAACCCATCCGGTTCAGTAGCTCCGCCAAGGTCATCTGCCGCAGCCCCAGTTGTCCGGCGTTCCGCAGCGTTTCCGTGCGGGCAGCAATCCGCTGCGTCTGGGTCGTATCCGGCTCGCTGCCCATCACCAGGTAGCGCGTGCCGGCGTTCATCTGGCCGTGCTTCTGGCCGTCGTCGGTCACCCAGTAGTCGACCACGCCGCCGTTCATCGACACCAGGTTGCGGACGTAGTCGATATCGCTCTTCTTGTCGTCGTCCAGGTCGATCCCCTCGGTAAAGGCGAAATGCTGCCGCTGGCCCGGCTGCCAAAGCGGCGTGAAGATCAGGTCGCCGATGGCCATCGGGTTCTGGATTACGTCCTCCACGATGCGAGCTTCCGCCATATGATCGTCGATGATGTCCGTCACCTCGATGGCCCCCTTGTGGCCCGAATCGGTCAGATCGTGCGCGTCGGCGTCGTACACGGAGAAACTGGTCAGCCGGCTCAGACCGTCGGCCCGGCCCAAGTCGATCCAGACCGTCCGCTGGCGCTGATTGATCCAGCGAATCTTTCCGTCGGGGTGCTCGATCACGGGGGGATCGATCGTCTCGATTTTCACTTGCAGGTCCTTGTTTCTCTCCTGCGCCGTCTTCAATTCACGCTCTTTCACCGTCAGTTCGCCGGTGGCCTTGGCCACGCTCGCGTCTGCCTTCTGCCGGGCCTGGGCCAGTTGCGCCTGCAAGTCCTGGTTTTGTTTGGTCAACCGGCTCCGATCGTTGTTGTACTTCTGACGCTCTTGCTGCAAGTCTTGCGTGGCCTTCTTCACCGAGGCCACGTGCTGCTGAATCTGCTTCTCCTTGTCCGCCTCCAGTCTTTGGTTGCGGGCCTGCATGTCGGCCGAACGCTTCTTCTCCGCTTGCAGCGCGCTCTCCTTATTTTGCAGCTCACGATAAAGGGCTTCCGAGAGGGAGTGGTAGTCCGGCGACAGATTGCCGAAGTCCTTCCCGTAGGTCTGCATATCGTTGTTGAACTGCTGGTCGATCACGTCCCGCGTGGCCGTGTCCGGCTGTCCGATGATCTGTTTCAGCCGGATGTTCTCGTCCAGCGCCGCCCGCTGCCCCTCTTCGGCCGATTGCTTGTCGGCCTGGGCGGATTCCGCCAGCGCGGTGGCCTTCTTGTACTCTCGCGAAACGAGGAAGGTCGTCACGCCGAAGATGATCGTGAGCATCACGAACACGATCAACGCGATCTGCAGGCCTTGACTTTCACGCGCCATAACTGAAATGCTCCTGTGAGGCGATCTGTTCCGGTTGAGGGAGCGTTCCGCACGGCGGAAACGATAGCCTTCGGTGGAAAAGCCCAACGCCAGCGAAATCCCCGGGGCCCAGCGCCCCCGGCGGAGTCTTGCACGGCGGGATAAGCCGTTTCGAGCCAAGACCCTAGGTCGATTCTAAACAGGCCAAAATACAGTGTCAACGAAAAGCCCCCCTCATTGGGAAGAAGCTTGCCCCGTTTCTCGGTCCGCGACACCCATCTCGCTATAAGTGCTTGCCAGCCAAGTATCTACAACGAAACCGAAACAACCCGCGGGCCCCGCACGATCGTTCCCATCGTACCCCCTCCCGCCAGCGGGTGGCCCAGGTTCTTGAACCTGGGCCGGCGGCAGCCGGCAAGAGGTTAGGGGAGCGGGTGGCGACGCTCAGGCGGTGTTCCTACTGGATGGGTGGAGTGATTTGTGCTGACCTCTTGTGGCTCCAGCCACACCGGTTCAAGAACCGGTGCTACCTTGCGC
>CAYZWG010000022.1:19760-26118 GCA_964481605.1 uncultured Planctomycetaceae bacterium | reverse complement strand
GAACCGCGCGGGTGGTGGCGGCTGGTAGTTTCCAAACCCACGGTCCACCGGCACAGGGCCGGTGGGGTGTAACACCTGAAATCCCAATGCTTTGCGTTCTTCGGCCAACGCTAAGTGGCGCTGTCCGAGCCCGTAGCCGGGTTTCCTCTGCCCGGCCTCGCCGGCCGTGTTTGATTTTACCCCACCCGGCAGAAAACCAACGTGCCTCGACCCACACCAAGCCAACCCCCGACGGTGCCCTCCCGCTGGCCCCACCGCGCGGCCTGGGCGCTGGCCTTGACCACCTTTCCGCTGATCTGGATGGGTGGCCTGGTGACCACCTACGACGCGGGAATGGCCGTCCCCGACTGGCCCCAGACTTACGGCTACAACCTGTTCCTCTACCCCCCGGCGAGCTGGCTCCAGGTGTGGGACGTGTTTCTCGAACACAGCCACCGGTTGATCGGGGCGGCCGTGGGGCTGGTGGCCATCGCCCTGGCCGTGCTCCTGTGGCGCCACGACCGGAGGAAATGGATTCGCACGCTTGGGGTGATCGCGGTGGCCGAGGTCTGTGTGCAGGGAACCCTCGGTGGGCTGCGGGTGGTGGGCCGGGAAATCGTCCAGGCGCGAATCCTGGGGGTTCCCGCCCCGGCCTTTCTGGCCACGGCCGCGGGAATCTACGCCCTGGCGGCTCAACTCCTCCTGGCCGAGCCCGACCAGCGCGGCAAGGCGGTGTTCTGGGTGCGGACCGTGCTGGTGGCCGCCGCCTGTTTTCTGGCCGCCCGGTGGGGCGTGCTGGCCGCCCGCGACAAGCTTCTCTTGGCCAAGATGCACGGCTCCACGGCACCCGCCTTTTTCGCCCTGGCAGCGGCGCTGGTGGTCTGTACATCGCCGGCCTGGATCACCCCGGCCAGGCCGCGGTCGATTCCCCACGCCGGACGGCTTCCCCCATGGACGGCCACCACCGCGGGGGGGCTTTTTCTCCAAATCCTCCTCGGCGTGCAATTGCGGCACGTTGCCCCCACGACCGCGCCCGGCTGGTTCGTGCTCTGGGTCTGGCTCCACCTGATCGTGGCCGGGCTGGTCTCGGCGGCCATCCTGCGGATGCTGCTGCTGGTCCGCGCCCACGGCGGTGCTGAGCCGAGAACGGCACGGCGGGTGTGGATTCTCGCCGCCCTGTTCGCCCTCCAGCTTGTTCTGGGCGTGCTCACCTGGGTGACCAACTACGGCTGGCCCCTCTGGTTCACCGGCACCGTCTGGGACCTTCACTACACGGTCGTGGCGGAAGGCCCCTGGCAGGTGGTCTGCACCACGGCGCACGTGGGCGTGGGCCCGCTCTGCCTGGCGGCGGCCGTTTCGGCTGCCTTGTGGTCCGCACGCCTGCGGGCGCCGGCGACGAAGACCGCGAGGAAGACCCGGGCCGCCCGAGGTGGCAAGCCATGAGCCCGGACCACGCGAATCCCCAGCGCCACTCCACCCGGCCCGGTCCGGCCACGGGGGCCTGGGCATATTGGCAGCTCATCCGCCCGCGAATCGTGGCCATGGTGCTGCTGACGATCACGGTGTCCGCGCTGGTCTCGGCCGATGCCGTGCCCGGCTGGTTGACCCTGGCCCACGCCCTGCTGGGATCCACCCTGGTGATCGTGGGTGCGATCGCCCTCAATCAACGGATCGAGCACGACAGCGATTGCAAGATGCCCCGAACCTGGCGGCGGCCCCTGCCGGCCGGCACCCTCTCGGATCGCGAGGTGACGATCTTTGCCCTTGCGACCAGCCTGGCGGGGGCCGTTTACCTGGCGGTGCTGGTCAACCGGGAGATCGTCCTCCTGGCCGCCGCCAGTTGGCTGATCTACGTTTGGGTTTACACACCGCTGAAGATGTTTACCGCCTGGCAGACGCCCATCGGCGCGGTGCCGGGGGCGATGCCCGTGCTGCTGGGGTCGGCTGCCGCCGGCGCGGCGGCCAGTCCCACCGCGCTGGCGCTGTTCGGGATCGTCTACTTCTGGCAATTTCCCCACTCCATGGCGATTGCCTGGCTCTATCGCCGGCAGTTCGCCCAGGCCGGCTTGAAGGTGGCCACCGTGGTGGATGCCAGCGGACGGACGGCGGCCGTGCTGGCCGTCGCCGGCGCGGCAGTGCTGTTGCCGCTGAGCCTCGTCCCCTGGGCGGTCGCTCCCGGCTGCGGGGGATGCGCGGCCGTGGTGGCCGGGCTGGGAGTATGGTACCTGGCAGCCTCGATCCGCTTCTTCCGCCGCCGAGACGATCGCGCCGCGCGACGCCTGCTGCATGTTTCCTTGATCTATCTGCCCACGGTTTTCCTCACGCTGTTGGTGGCCTCGTGGCTATAGCCTTGACGGAAGTCCTCTCCTTGACCGCAGGAAATGCCTCTTTCCCAACGGCAACCCGATGACCGATCCCCAATGGGAAACCGTGTTGCGGCTGGTCCGCGGCGAATCCGTCGAGCCGCTGCCGGTGGCCCTGTTGGTCGACGGGATGTGGATCGCCGACTTTGCCGGGCTGGAGCTGCTCGACTACTTCACCGGCGAGGAGGCCTGGCTGGAAGCCAACCTGGCCGCGGTGGGCCGGTTTCCCGGCGTGATCTTGATGGCCGGCTTCTGGGCCGAATTCGGCATGAGCACCAACCCCTCCGCCTTCGGCGCGAAGTGTGTCTGGCCCGCCGCCGGTTTTCCCTCGCCGGAAAAAATTCTGCCCGACTATGCCAGCATCGACCGCCTCCGAAAACCGGACTGCCGCACCGACGGCTTGCACCCCTTCGTGCTCAAGCGGCTCGCCCATGCCGCGCCCGAAATGGAAAAGGCGGGCCACCGGATTCGCCTGGCCACCAGCCACGGCCCGCTCACCATCGCCTCCTACCTGCTGGGACACACGGAACTGCTGGTGGGCATGAAGACCGATCCGGCGGCCGTCCACAAGCTGCTGTCGATCGTCACCGAGTTTATCATCGACTGGCTCGCCCAGCAGAAGAAACGGTTCGCCTCGATCGACGGCGTGCTGGTGCTGGAAGACCTGATGGGTTTCCTCGGCGAGGACGACTTTCGCGCCTTTGCACTCCCGCTGATGAAGGCGATTTTCTCCTCTCTCGAGGTGAGCGTGAAGTTCCTCCACAACGACGCCTACGGCTGCATTACCGCGGCCCACCTTGACGAACTGGGCGTCAACCTGTTCAATTTCTCCTTCCAGCACGACCTGCCTACCGTACGCAAGCTGGCCGGCCCCAACGCCGTGCTGATGGGCAACGTCCCGCCCCGCGATTGCCTGGCCGCGGGCAGCGTGGAGGACGTGGCCCGGGCCGTGGCCCAGATGCTGCATTCGCTGGACGATCGCCGGCGGCTGGTGGTTTCGGCCGGGGGTTTTCTCCCTCCGGGGGTCTCGGCCGCGAACCTGGACGCTCTTTGCCGGGCGGCAGATTGCCCCCTTGGGCCACCCCCATCACCATGACCGATCCCCAGTGGCAAACGCTGCTTGAAATCCTCCACGGCCGGCTCCTCGATCCGTTGCCCGTGGGGTTCATCATCGACAGCCCCTGGCTTCCCCACTGGGCCGGCATCACGATTCTCGACTACTACTGCAGCGAGCACCGCTGGCTGGAGGCCAACCGCAAGGCGGTGGAGACCTTTCCCCAGGTGCTTTTCCTCCCCGGCTTCTGGTCCGAGTACGGCATGTGTACCGAGCCGGCGGCCTTCGGTGCCAAGTGTTCCTTTGGGGAAAACGCATTCCCTTTCGCCCAGCCCCTGGCGGCCGATCCCGCCCGGCTGGCCCGGCTCAACAAGCCCAACTGTCGAACCGACGGCCTCTGCCCTTTCGTCATCAAGCGGCTGGCCCATTGCCGCTGGCGGATCGAAGCGGCAGGGCACAAAATCCGTTTCGCCGTCAGTCGGGGCCCACACAACATCGCCTCGTTCCTCTTGGGCCACACGGAAATGCTGATGGCCGTGAAAACCGATCCGGAGGCGCTGGAGAAACTGCTGGAAAAGATCACCGATTTCGTCGTCGACTGGCTGCAGTACCAGTGTCAAACGTTCGACTCGATCGACGGCATTCTCGTCCTGGACGACCTCATCGGTTTCCTCGGCGAGGACGACTTCAAGCGGCTCGTGCTGCAACCGTTCGCCCGAATCTCGCGGTCGCTCGACGTCACCGTGAAAGCACTACACAACGACAGCCACGGCCTGATCACGGCAAAGTACCTCGGCCGGATGGGCTTCAACCTGTTCAACTTCGCCTTCGACCACGGCCTGGCCCGGATGCGGGAGTTGGCCGGCGAGGGGATCGTGCTGATGGGCAACCTGCCGCCTCGCGACGTGCTCGCCTCGGGCACGGCCGACGACGTCCGCCGGAGTGTGGCCAAGATGCTCGACTCGATCGACGACAAGCGTCGCATTCTCTTTTCCTGCGGCGGGGGGATGCCCCCCAACGTTTCCACCGAGAACCTGGCGGCGTTTTGCCGCGCCGTAGCGGACACGTAGGGCCGGCCGTGCCGGCCGAAACACCGCTGGCACTGCGAACCCGCGTAGGGCCGGCTGTGCCGGCCCACCGTTGAATGAAGCGTTCGGCCCCTAATTCAACGGTGAACTCGCGTGGCGCCGGCGCCCGGTGCGTCGCTGGGCACCAGAAACCAGTTGGTCTCCAGTACCCGCTTGGGCTCCACCCGTGGTATCGCTTCCCCGGTGATCTGGTGGATGGCCCAGCCGCAGGCATAACCGCAGGCCGTCTGCGGGGTTTCCAGCCTGCGGAAGCGGCGTAACGTGTCCAGCGTGTCTTCGGCCTTCATCCGCCCCAAGCTGATCGCCGACATGGTTCGCACATCAAAGGCTTCCGGCATCATCCCCTCCACGTCGGCAAGTCGCCCGGCCAGCGCCTTGGCCAGGGCCGCGTCCGGCCGGTCGGCGTGAAGATGACCGAGCGCCCAAATCGCGGCGGATCGGGCGGGAGAGTCGAACGGGCCCCCCTTGGGAATGTAGTGCCGCAACACGGCATCGGCCGGAACGTACTTCATCATCCCCAGCGATTGGGCCAATTGCGCCAGTTGCTCGTCCACGCGGTTATAGGGATATTCGCCCCCCAGCTTGCGCTCCGTCTCCCGCTGTAGCTTGGCCAGCATTGCCTGCCGCGTGCGGGGAACGGCCAGCCGGCCCAGAGCCCAGGCCGCGGCGATGAAAACCTCCGGCCGGGTGAAATCGAGCAACTCGACGATGCGATCGCAAGCCGGCTCATCATCCAGCGCCACGGCCACGAAAATCGCCTGCTCCAGACCGCGCCAATGGTCCGTGCCCAACATCTGCTCGACCTGCTCGGTCACCGCAGGGCGAAGCTCCGGCCGGGCGGCCAATTCGGCCAACGCCGACTGCACGAACCGACGCACCTGGGGATGCGGGTCGTCCAGCATCGGCCCAAGCCGGGCAATCCTCTCGGGTGAGGGACATGCGGCCAGCGTGCGGGCCACCACCCCGCGAATCTTGGCGTCGCCACTGCCGATCGTCCGATCCACCAGCGGCAGAACCAGCTTGGGATCAAGCTCGAACAGGTGCCCCAAGGCAACGATCGCCACGGCGGCCTGCGGGTCCACCGCCGAGTCGGTCAACACCGCGATGGCCGCCTCGCTTTCGTGATGTGCCAAGAGCGTGGCGGCCACCAGCCGGTCCAAAAGCGCCGCGGGCGTTCGGCGCGTCTTGAGCTTTTCCGCCGGGGCCTCCAGGCCGCTGGTTTGCAGTCGGGCCACGGCGCGGGCGGCCTCAAGCCGCAGATCGGCCGGGCCGTTGGCGTCGATCGCCAGATCGAGCAGTCGGCCCGCGGCCCCGGTTTCTCCCACCGTGGCCAGGCCTCGCATCGCCAGAATCGTGCGGCGTCGGCTCTCGTTGGGCTGCTCGAGTCGCCGCAGCCAGACCGCGCGGACCGGGACATAATCCCAGCGGGCCAGCGCCGGCTCGGCGATTTGTGCCAGCTCGAGATGCTCGGCCGCCCGTTTCATCAGCAGCGCGGCGGCCTGGCGAGCGTCCAGTGCGACCAGCGCACCCGCCGCGGCCCGGCGGACAACCGGCGGCTGGTCGGCGTCATCGAGAACCCGCATCAGCGGTCCGGCCGTCTCGCCCAGCCCCGCCATTCCGCCGCCCTCCGCCAGGGCAATGCTCGTGGCCGCCAGGCGTTTCAACTCGGTCTCCGGGCGACCCAGCGCCGCCACCCACAGCGGTTTGAGCCGCTGGGGATAGATGCGGACAAGTTCCGGGTTTTCGATCACCGGGTCGCGGTTCATGATCGAGTCGACCTCGAGCGGCTCGCCGCCGGTGCCGATCCGAGGTAGTACGCCCAGCACCAGCCCGGCCAATGCCACCAAGGCCGTGGGAAAGGCCAAGCCCCAGCC
>CAYZWG010000022.1:0-19660 GCA_964481605.1 uncultured Planctomycetaceae bacterium | reverse complement strand
CCAGCACCAGCCCGGCCAATGCCACCAAGGCCGTGGGAAAGGCCAAGCCCCAGCCTATCGGTTGAGCGACGGGAAGTGACTGAGAAAACATCATCGTCAGGCTCCGTGATTCCCCCTGGCACTATTGCGGTCGGCACAGTCGCCACGTTTGCACCACGAGCACCACCAGCAGAAACACGCAGGCATAGCCCATGCACCACCAGTTGGCCGGCACCAGGTCGTATTGCGCGAAGTCGGCAAGCTCGATCACCGACAAGGCGGCGGCCACCGGGTTGATCACCAGCGCCCGCTGAACGACGTCGTGCCCGAAAGGGGCGTCGCGCCCCAGCCAAAACAGCATCGTTCCCAGGCAGACGGCCAGCAGCAAGGTGTAGGCCGCCACCGTCGCCGGCGCGGTGCGGCGGAAGAAGCTGCTCACCGCGGCGCTGAGCAACATCGCAAACAGCGACATCAGCCCGAGACAGATGAGCACTTCGGAGACCTGGGCCCACAGCTCTGGGCGGATGGCCAACATCACCAGGTAGCCGGGCAAGGTCGCCAAGAGGATCAACACGAGCATGATCGCCACGCTCAACATCTTGCCCATCAGGATCGTGCTCGCTCTCAACGGGGTCATCATCAACAGTTGCCAACCGCCGCTCTCCCGCTCCGTGCTGATCAGACCGGCGGCCAGGCTGGGGGCCAGCAGCACGATCAACGCCATTTGCAGGATCACCATGATGCCGCCGATGGTGTCCACGCCCCAATCGAGCGTTCCCGAGGTCGCGGCGTAGGTAAGCCCCAGGGAAACCAGCGCGCACAGCGCGATCAGCCGCAGCGTCCAGTGCGAGCGGCCAAAGCGGCGGGAGCGAAATTCCTTCACCATCACCGGGTTGACCAGCAGCCCGATGCCCCGCTTGCGCCGTTGCGGATCGACCACGAAGATCATCCGCCGCACCAGCCGTGCGGCGATCGAGCGGTCGTCGGTGATCACGCCCTGCGGCCGGGCACGGTCGAACATGGAGTAATTCAGCCGCGCCAGCGCCAGCCCGGAAAACAGCACCACCGACGCCACGGCCAGCAGCGCGAATCGCGCCGTGCAGCCGCTGGGAGACATCAAACCTTGCGAGCCGACGTCGCCGTGCCCCATCACTTCCATCACCGCGGGAATCGGAGACACGCAGCGAAGCCAGGCGGCCAGGGTCGGATAGAGTCCCGGCTTGCCCTGAAGAAACAGGTGCGGACCCAGCGCCACCACGGCCAACAGCAGGACCAGCCCGTAGCTGATCCGCAAGGCCGAGTCGGTACTGCCGGCGTAGCTGCTCACCGCCAGGCCCAAGGCCGAGTACTGCACGGCGACCAGCAGCAGGATGGCGTACAGCGGCATCAGGTGGCGGGTAAGGGAAATGCCCCCCATCGCGTAGCAGGCCGTCGCGGCGGGAACGCTCATCACCAGCAACAGCACGACGAACCCCAGCACTCCCAACATCTTGCCCAAGTAAATCGACCCCGCGCCCATCGGCGAATTCAGCAGCAGGGCCATCGTTCCCTTGAGCCGCTCCCGCACGATCGTGGTGGCGGGAAACGCCGGCACCAGCAACACCAGCACCGTCAGCAGGCCGTAGCCGAAGAGTTGAAAAACCTGCCTCGATTGGGCACCCGAAAGCTCCACCTGCGCGTCCGACGGCCAGCGGAGCACGACCAACAGGGCAAACACCACGGCCACCCCCACCTGCAAGGCGAAGGCCCGGCGGGTTCTCAGCAACCCGATCAGCTCGCGCTGGATGATGGGGTTTTTCATCCGCCGGCTCCGGAAAGGTCCTCTTGCCGCGAGTCGTGTTCGGCGCCGTCGGTCTCGGCGGCGGAGTCCGCCCGGGTGACCGAGAGGAAGGCGTCTTCCAGGTCGGTTTGCACCTCGCGAAACTGGGTCACGCCAATTCCCTCTTCCACCAGCCGCGCCAACACCGCGCCCAATGCGTGCTCCGGTTTTTCCGTGGTGAACCGCACGGCTGCCTCCGCCGGCGATTGCGTGATTTCCGAATCGGCTTCGACCAAGGGGCCGATCGCGGCCGCCGCCGCCCCGGCCTGCTCGGCGCCGGCCAATTGCACCTCGATGATCCGGCGGCGACTGATTCGGTGCATGATCTCGTCCAGTGTGCCGAATGCCCGCAGCTTGCCGTGGGTAAGAATCGCCACGCGGTCACAGATGTGGGCAAGTTCGGGGAGGATGTGGCTGGTAACGATCAGCGTCTTTCCCAACTCCGCCAGGTGGAGCAAGAACCGGCGCATCTCGATCCGCGCCTGCGGATCCAGACCGTTGGCCGGCTCATCCAGGATCAGCACCGGCGGATCGTGCAGCAACGTACGGGCGATTCCCACCCGTTGCTTCATCCCGTGGCTGAGACTTTCCACGTAGCGATCGCGCATGTACGTGGAACCGGTCATCTCCATTACTTCCTCGATCCGCCTGGTCCGCTTCTTGCGGCCGATACGGAAGGCGGCGCCGAAGAAATCGAGATACTCCCATACCCGCATGTTGTCGTAAGAGCCGAAGGCGTCGGGCATGTAGCCCACCAGGCGTTTGATCCGCCGGGTGCGGCGAACGCAGTCGGCGCCGGCGATCGACGCCGATCCGCCGCTGGGCCGGGCCAGGCCCACGAGAATCTTGATCGTGGTGGTCTTGCCGGCTCCGTTGGGACCGATGAACCCGAGAATCTCGCCGCGATTGAGCGAGATGCTGAGCCGATCCAGCGCCGTAAAGCGGCCGTACCTCTTGCTGAGGTCCTTGGTGACCACGACCGGTGCCTCTTGGTCCATGTCAATCTCCACCCACACGGGGTTCCAATGTATCAAGCCGGCCGACCGGGCGCCACCCGCCGCGCCCTGGGGAAACGGCGGGCGCCCGCGATGCGTTTCAAGCGGATGGTTCGACGACGGTTCCCGCCACCTCCAATTGCAGCCACTCGATCTTCCAGGGAGCGCTGGTCAAGGCCGCCGAGGCCGTTTGGCTTTCGCCCACGTGGATGCCGATCGTGACCCCACCGCCGGGGTCCACCCTGAGCAGGTCGCTCTGGGCGGCGGAAATGCGAAAGCGGATCGGCCCCACCGGCCCCTCGTGGCCGGCAACCCGCTGCTTCTCGCTGGCCGCCGCCACGTAAACGTCCACCCGGCGCGACGGGGCCTTGATATTCACCGCCAACTCGACCTCCTCGATCTCCAGCGGAACCACCGCCGGAGGAAGCTGGAACCGCACCCAGTTCCACCCCGGCCGGTTCATCTCCACCCACTCGTTGCGCACGTTGCTGAAGGCGGTCGACGCCCGCCGGTCGGGTCCGGGCACGGAGCGATAGGGCAGGAACGTGGCCGGCACGCGAACCCGGGTGCCCGGCCTGCTGCGGTCGAGCACAAAGGGGATTTCCACCAGGGAAGACTCGATCCGACGGTCGGCTTGGGGAAACGAGAAACCGGCGTCAATGGCCTTGGCCCAGGCCAGAAACCTGGGGCGGCGCGTGTCGCTCACCGGCAGCTCGCGCGCCAGCAATTCGCGGTAGATTTGTTGGCGACGTTGCTGCTGGTCGTTCAGCAGGGTGTCGGCAAGGTACTGGCCCGGCGCCAGCACATCGTGGCGCCCCGCGGCAAAGGAGCCGTCGGGCCGGACGTGCACGGCCAGGGCCGGCCGGCGAGGCACCACCACCACCGCGTCCGCAAACACCCCAAAGGAACCCGCGTCGACCGAGCCGGCCAGTCCCTCCGGACCAAACGCGGCGCTCAGCCGCACCGGCCGCTGCAACGCCCTGGCAGCCTGGAAGGGAGCAACCCGAACACCCGCCGGCAGGGTCAATCCCTCCCAATGCCAGGCGTCTTCGTCCGTCCACACCATCCGCCGCACCGTCCCCCCGAGTTGTTCCATGTCGGGAAAGAAAAGCCCGCCGCCGGTCGACCCGACCGGTTTCGAGTTGGCACGAGGGTTGAACGTGGCGATCAATCCCGACAGGTCGGCTTCCGCCAGCCCCGGCACCGTTACCGCGTGCTGAACCTCGGCCAGGGTGGAAGGCACCGCCTGGCGCGACCGCGTCCCCAGGCCGATCAACACACCCACGGCCAGCAGGGCGGTCGCAGGCCCAATCCAAACGATATGGCCCAGGTGTCCTCCTCGAATCAGGCCCAATCCCACCACCAGCAGCAGCAGGCAAAAACTGCCCAGCACCCCGCCCACCACCGGTCGAGCGATGATCCGGTAGCCAATCTGCCGCGAAAGCAACGGCTTGAGTTGATCGGTCCCCAGCGCGGGCGGGGGCGCCGATACGAGAAACGACGTCGCCACGGCTTGCAGCGGCGGGGTCGCAACAAACGGCGTATCCTCCTGGTTTCCCGTGGGCCGGGGGTCGCGCGGTGTCCGCGCACGAAACCAGCCCCGGGCCCCCAGCGTGGTCATCATCACTCGACCCCGGCCATACCCTTGCCAGAAACAAGCCGGCCAGCCGTCCACCGTGTAGAGCACGTTCTCCCGGGAGGCCAGCACGCGGACAAAGTCGACCGGCTGGTCGAATGAGCGCGGGCTCTCCTCGCCCGGGTCGCGCTCGGGGTGAGCGGATTCCACTTGAACACGGGTCAGCCCCACCCGATCCACGACCTGCGCATCGAAGGCGTCCCCCAACAAGCATTCCACCGTCTCAGGCTCGACTTTGTCGAGCATCACCCAAAGGCACCCGCCCCGCAAGACCCAGCTTCGCAGCGACGAAAGCGCCTGGGCATCCCCCACAATTCGGTCGCTGGTCAGCAGAATGAACTCCAGCCCGCCCATCGTGTTAACACCGGCCAGTTGGGGTGACCGGTTCATCGTGCTGATCCGCCGCGACCGGCCGCAGCAATACCGCGCGGCGATCAGCGCGCGGTAGGGGGCCAGGTCCTCCGTTTCGCCGTGTCGGGGTATCTCCTCAATCATGCCCGTCGAAGGTCGCTCGCCGTGGATGGGCAGCAAGATGGCGTTGCGGCGGTATTGCAGATCGGGGGGCCGGTGCTCGCCGGCGGCAGCCGAAAGGTCGCCCCAATAGACGGTGATGGGGGCGCTTTGCCGCGTGCTCGCGATGGTCGGCAGAACCCGGATGGGGCAAGTGGTGCGACGCACCGCCCGGGGGGGAACCCAAAGCTTGCGGGCGAAGTGCAGGTTGGGATCGCGGTCGAAAAAGACGCCCGCCAGCAGTTCGGCCGGTTGATCCGTGGCGTTGACGGCTTCCACCCCGACCAGGTCCCAGGTGCCCGGCCGGAAAAGCCGTGCCTCGACGGGACTGCCGACGCGACACGTTCGGCCGCCACCGGCCTCGGTTGCCCTGGCCGGCAGCCGGGAAAAGACGCCCAGCAGCATGGCCCCGCCCAAGATCAAGCTTTCCGCAAACCGAACTGACCGCATGGGAAATCCCCGCCGCAGGGTCTGAACCAGTCGCCACGACGAGGCGCCGGATGCCAAGGGAGACTCTCGCGCTGCCGGCTTTCCGCGACGGGTACAAACAAGACGCCAACCGGCCGCAAGTTTCCTCCCGGCCCGGCGGCGATCACCGCCCCCGATCCAAAACCGGAGTATGGCTTGGCCATCGCCGCAAGTCAAGCGGCAGCGGCCGACCCGGCCGGGGTGCGGCAGCGGACTTCCGCAGGTTGTTCGAGGTGGCGGTTTCGGGTGGGAGATTCTGAGAGCCTCTCGGCCGGCTCGCGACCCGGCATGGCAGCCGAATGGGCGATGAGGGACTCGAACCCCCGACATCCACGGTGTAAACGTGGCGCTCTCGCCGTCTGAGCTAATCGCCCGAGCGGGTGCATCCTACCGCCCTGCAGGCCGCATTGTCAACGCGACCAGCGTACCGGGAGGTCGTCGGCGGCGGCCTGTTGCCGGTTGGGTTCGGGGGCATCGTATTGATGTGGACAGACGTCAGTCTGTAGGCTCCAGAGGCAACCGATGTAGCGTGGTTGACTTCCCCCTCGCACGGCGGTACGTTGTGGCCTGACGGCGGCCAGATCGAACACCGGATAGGCGGGAAGCGGAGGTGGATGCCATGCGAGCGATCAATTTTACCGGACCGAGCCAAGTCGAGTTGATCGACGACGTGCCGAAGCCGTCGCCGGGCGAGGGCGAGGTGCTGGTGCAGTGCAATTTCGTCGCTCTCTGCGGGACGAACATGGGTCCCTATCTGGGCGACGGGCGGTGGGGCGAGCTGATCGAGGCCAGCCCGCCGGGGTGGCTGGGCCACGAGAACGTGGGCACGATCGTCCAGTCGCGGGCCGCGGGCTGGGAGGTCGGCGCCCGGGTGCTGGCCCATCCGGAAGACTACAACGGGTTTGTGGAGTACATCGTTTCCAAGCCGGCGGGTTTGGCCCGGCTGCCGTCCGACGCGCCGGACCCGGCGGCCTTGGTGGTGGCGCAACCGCTGGCCACGGTGCTGCGGGCGCTGGCCAGAACGGGCCCGGTAATCAGGCAGCGGGTGGCCGTGGTGGGGCAAGGCCCGATGGGGTTGATCTTCGCCCACCTGATGGGTCGGATGGGTGCCCGGCAGATCATCGGCATCGACAAGGTCGGCTGGCGGCTGAAATGGTCGAAGCGGTTCGGGGCGACCGACGTGATCGACGCCTCGCAAGAGAACGTCGTCGAGCGCGTGAAAGAATTGACCGGCGGGGCGATGGTCGATTTTTGTGTGGAGGCGGTGGGGCATCCGGACTCCCTCTCGCTGGCCGCGCACCTGCCCCGGCAGCAGGGACGGCTGTACGTGTTTGGCGTGCCGCACACGGAAACCCAGGTGTTTCCCTGGTTCCACACGATGGCCAACGAGACGGAGATCATCACCTCGATGGGCCCGCGGTGCATGGAGTATTTTCAGAACGCGGTCGACATGATCGTCCGCGGCGACGTCGACCTGGGGGCGCTGGTCACGCCGCGTTTGCCCTGGGACCGGGCGGCCGAGGCGTTCCAGATGTACGCCCACCCGGCCTCGGCGAAGGATTCGCTCAAGCTGACGCTGGTGTTGTAAGACGCTGTTGCGATAGATCGGCGCCACCCGATCGGGTCGTGGAGGCCGTGCGCCCATGTCCGGGTGGCAGGGTTTTCGGGGAGTTGCAGCCGGTTGCGCTCATTCTTCTGGAGCACCGGCTCAAGGCCGCGTTGGGGAGGATCCGCCCGTGGGACACGAGTTCTCGAAAAAGAACGCGAAGTACATTGTCAACGGCCGGGAATACGACTCGCTGGACGAATTGCCCGAGCCGTTGCGCAAGCTGCTGGAAGACCGCGACGGGGACGGCCGGCCGGACCTGTTCGAGGGCAAGCTGGCCGAGTTGCAAGGTGCCTTTGGGAAAGGTGCCTGCAAGAGCATCGAGATGCGCTCGGTCAGCAGCATCGAGATGCGCACGGTGAACGGGGTCACGACCTACCGGGTGGGCGACCGGGAGTACGGCAGCCTGGAAGAGATGCCGCCGGAGCACCGGGCGCTGTTTGAGAGGCGGGAGGCGATCGGGCTGCTTGGCCCGCGGCCGGGCGGTGTCCGCGGCCGGGAGACGGAGAAAGCGGAGAGAGTTCTTTGTCCCAGCGCCCCGGCGGCCGGCCCAACGGCGTCTCCGGCCAGAGAGGATCGCTACCGGTCTCCCACCGGCGAGGAGTCTTTGCTCATGCCAGGCCGCGGCAGGGATCCGGAGCTTGCCCACCGCCGGACCTCCGACGGCCTGTTCCTGCTGCTGCTTTTCCTCGTTCTCATCCTCGCGGCGGCGTTGTTTGCCCTGGTCGTGATGTGGGTGTTGTAACCGGCGATTTCTTCACGGGCACTCGCTCGTCGCGTATCGCGTGAGTGGATACCCCTGCTTGACAACGGGCCGTGGCCGCGGCTATGGTGGTCGAGCCATGATCCACCATGAAGTCCGCCACCGCGTTTGTGTGTTGCGTCTCGATCGGCCGCCCTTGAATGCGATCGACCTGGGGTGTTTGCGGGAGCTGCGCGAGGCGCTTGTCCGGGCCGCGGCGGACGACCAGGTCGATGCGGTGATCGTCACCGGCAGCGGCGAGCATTTCAGCGCCGGGGCGGATGTTCAGCTATTCAGGGAAATCGCCTCGCCCGACGACGCGGTACGAATCTCGCAGGAGTTCCAAGAGGCGTTCGAGGCGTTCGAGGCTTGCCCCAAGCCCGTGGTGGCGGCGCTTCACGGCCGGGTGATGGGCGGGGGGTTGGAGCTGGCCGCCGCCTGCCACCGTCGCGTGGCCGCCCAGGGAACCAGGCTCAACATGCCGGAGGTGCGGTTGGGCATCAACCCGGGCGGTGGCGGCACTGCGCGACTGCCGCGGTTGGTCGGCGTCGAGGCGGCACTGCGGATGATGCTCACCGGCGAGTCGGTCGACGCCACGGCGGCGCGATCGCTGGGGTTGGTCGATGAGGTCTGCGAGCCCGAGGCGCTGTTGGATGTCGCCACCCGGCTGGCGCTGGCCCCGGACGATCCCTTGCCCACGGGCCGGCGGACCAAACGCATTGCCGACGGGGCGGCCAACGAGGCCGGTTTCCAGGCGGCCGAGGCATGGCTTCCGCGGCACCGCCCCGAGTTGATCGCGCCGGGGCGGATTGTGCGGTGCGTGAGGGTCGGCATCGAGGAGTCGTTCCAGGCGGGGATCGAGCAGGAGCAGCGGGCGTTTGCCGCGTGCATGGAGACCCGGGCGACGCGGAACTTGATCTATGTGTTTTTTGCCACCCGGGCCGCGGGCAAGCTGGCCCAAAAGCCACCCCAGGAGCCAAGGGAAATCCACCACGCCGCCGTGGTGGGAATGGGATCGATGGGAACCGGGATCGCCACGGCGCTGGCCTTCGCGGGGATTCCGGCGGTGGTTCTCGATGAGCGCGAGGAGGCGTTGGCCAAGGCGTGCCGGCGAATCAAGGCGTCGCTGGAGAAACGCATCGCGCGGGGCAAGCTTCCGCCCGGGCACCTCGACCGGCTGCCCGAGCTGGTCAGGCCCACCAGCCGGTGGGAGGAGATTGCCGCGGTCGACCTGGTGGTCGAATCGGTGTTCGAGAATCTGGCGGTGAAGCAGGCGGTGCTGCGGCGGGTGGAAGAGGTTTGCCCGGCGGAGACGATCGTGGCCACGAACACCTCGACGTTGTCGCTGGACGCGCTGGCCCGGGCGATGCAACACCCCCAGCGGTTGATCGGGCTGCATTTTTTCAACCCGGCCCACCACATGCCGCTGGTCGAGGTGATCCGCCGCGAGACGACGCCGGAGGCGCTGATCGCGAGGGGGGTGGCTTTTGCCAAGCGGCTGGGCAAGACGCCCGTGGTGGTGAACAACCGGGAAGGCTTCCTGGTGAATCGGGTCTTCGTCCCCTACCTGGTCGAGGCGTTTCGGTTGCTGGAGGAAGGGGCCCCGGCCGAGGCGATCGACGCGGCGATGGTCGAGTTCGGATTCCCCATGGGGCCGCTGGTGCTGGGCGACATGACCGGGCTGGAGATCGTGGCCCACGCGCAGCGGGAGTTGGCCCGGGCATTTGCGTGGCACGGGGCGCTGCCCGAGATTCTGGCCCGGCTGGTGGACGCGGGCCACCTGGGTCAGAAAACCGGCGCCGGCGTGTATCGCTATCAAGCCGGGGACCGTACGCCGAAAACCCACGCTGTGACGGAGCGATGGCGGAAAGAGATTTCCGCCGCGGCGGGCCGTGAGGCGGAAGGGCTCACCGCCGGGCGGATCGTCGAGCGGCTGGTGCTGCGGATGGTGGCCGAGGCGTTTCGGCTGTTGGGCGAGGGCGTGGCCCGGTCGGAAACCGATCTCGACGCGGCCATGGTGTTGGGGACGGGTTTTCCGGCCTTTCGCGGCGGGATCGTTCGCTATGCTCGCGACGCCGGGCTTGACAGCATGGTCCGGCGGCTTGAGAATTTGGCGAATAGTCAAGGCGAACGATACGCCGTGTGTGGGCATTTGCGAGCCATTGCGGGAGCGGAATCATGACGGCGCGGGCTGAACGAAGAGATTTTGAATCGACAAAAAAGATGAAGGGGGTGATGGGCAAGTACTTTGCAGAACTTACCCACGGTCCGGAAGAGGGGAAAAAAACGGCCTGGTGCACCAGCGTGGGCCCGGCCGAGTTGCTGCGCGGATTGGGGTTCAACGTCTATTTTCCCGAGAACCACGGCGCCATGCTGGGGGCCACGCGGATGGCCACCGAGTTGATTTCCGTGGCCAACGCCCGGGGCTACTCGCCCGATATCTGCTCCTACCTGACCAGCGACATCGGCTCCTACCTGAAAGGCCAGTCGCCGCTTCAGAAGATGAAGCTGCCGGGGCCGCCCAAGGCGGACGTGCTGGTGTTCAACACGAACCAATGCCGCGACGTGAAGGACTGGTTCCAGTTCTACGCGCGGGAGTGGGACGTGCCCTGCCTGGGCGTCCACACACCGCGATCGATCGGCGAGGTGGACCAGCCGCTGGTGGAGTACGTGGCGGACCAGATCGAGGAGATGGTCGAGCCGCTGGAAGCGGTGGCGGGGGAAAAACTGGACATCGACCGGCTGCGCGAGGTGACCGACCTGGCGAAGCAGTGCACCGAGCTCTGGAAGGCCGTGCTGGAAGCGGCCAGGCACGTGCCGGCGCCGATCACCTTTTTCGACGGAACGATCCAGATGGGCCCGGCGGTGGTGCTGCGGGGAACCCAGGACGCGGTCGACTACTACCGGCTGCTGGTGGACGAGTTGGAGCGGCGGGTGGCCGACGGGGTGGCGGCCGTGGAGGGGGAGCGGTTGCGGGTCTACTGGGAGGGAATGCCGGTCTGGGGCAAGTTGAGTAGCCTCTCCGCCCAGTTTCTGCAGCTCCAGGCGGCCGTGGTGGCGTCGACCTATTGCAACAGTTGGATTTTCGACGCGCTCGATCCGGCCGATCCCTTCCGGGGAATGGCGCGGGCCTATTCGAGCATCTTCATTTCCCGCAGCGAGGACTACAAGGAGCAGTACATTCGGGAAATGGCGGCCGACTACAAGATCGACGGAATCGTCTACCACGATGCCAAGACCTGCCCCAACAACTCGAACTGCCGCTACGAAATGCCGGAGCGGCTGCAGCGGCAGTTGGGAATCCCCTACCTGGTGATCCACGGCGACCTGAACGATCTTCGGCTCTATTCGGAGGAGCAGACGCGGACCAACATCGAGGCGTTTGCCGAGCAGTTGACCGAGGTGTAGTGTTCATCCGTAGGGCCGGCTGTGCCGGCCGTGTTCCGGCTCTCGTTCCCAAGCTCCGGCTTGGGAACGCATTGCATCGTAGCTTCGCTCCGAATGGCACTGCCAAGAGGCCGAGCAAGGCTTGGCGAGAGTTGTGTTACGAAGCCGGAGCTTCGTAACGAGTTTCAGACCACGGATGGCACGGATCACACGGATGGGACGCGACAGGGAGGGCGAGGCTCCCGCCGAGCCGGGAACCAGGGTGAACGCCGCCGCACGGCTCGGCGGGAGCCTCATCCTCCCGACTTTTCCCCAACCCGTAATCCGCCTCCCACAGGGCCGGCGGGAGCCCCGCGCTGGCGGCCTTTGGCAAGAGGAATGAACGTAAACCAACCCACGAACGGCCTCGCCCAACGCGATCGAGGCCGCGGCGGAGTTCAGCGGTGAAGTATTATTGCGGGATGGATATCGGTGCCTCCGCCGCCAAGCTGGTGCTGCTGGACGAGCGCGATCGGGTGGCCGCCCGCAGCATTCGCCGCTCGGGCATCGACTACGCCGAGGCGGCCGGCAAGTGCCTGGAGGAGGCGCTGGCGGCGGCCGCGCTCGAGAGAAATGCGATTGCCGCGTCCTATTCGACCGGTTACGGCCGCGACAACGTGCCCTGGGCGGACGGCAAGATGACCGAGATCGCCTGCCACGGGAAGGGGGCGTTTTGGCATTTCCGCCGAGCGATTACGGTGATCGACATCGGCGCGCAGGACAGCAAGGTGGTCCACCTGGACGCCGGGGGCCGGCGGGTGGGGTTTAAGATGAACCGCAAGTGCGCCGCCGGCACGGGTGCCTTTCTGGAAGAGATCGCCTACCGGCTCGACCTGCCGCTGGACGAGCTCGACGCGATGGCCCAGCGGTCCACCGAGGACGTCACCCTGGGGAGCTTTTGCACGGTCTTCGCGGCCACGGAGATTCTGGAGAAGATCCGCGCCGGCCAGCGGGCGGAGGACATTGTGAAAGGGGCGTTTCGCTCGGTGGTGCGGCGGATCAGCGAGATGGACATGCCCCGCGGTGCGCTGGTGCTGACCGGGGGCGTGGTGGCCCACAACCCGATGATCGCCACCCTGTTCGAGCAGTCGTTCGCGGTGCCGGTGCTGGTGCCGCCGGCGCCGCAGTTCATCGGGGCCCTGGGGGCGGCCCTGTTCGCCCGCCAGAAGAGCCAAAAGGAGGAAGAAGGATGTTGATTCAAGGCCCGCCGCGAGAAATCGTCGAGGGAATGTGGATGCTGGGCGCCAACGAGTATCCGTTGTATCTCTATCGCGATGGCCAGGACGCGGCGATTTTCGAGGGGGGCGTGGGGGCGATGGGGCCGCTGCTGGAAGAGCAGTTGGGCGAACTGGAAATCGACCCGGCCACGGTCAGGCAGGCGGTGGTCACCCACGCCCATCCCGATCACGTGATGGCGATACCGAGAATGCAGGCCTTGTTTCCCAACGCTTCCGTGCTGGCCTCGGAGATTGCCGCCGCCACGCTGGACAACGAGAAGGCGATCGGTTTTTTCCGCCAGGTGGACGGCGCCTTGACCGAGGCCCTGTTGAAGGCCGGCCGGATCGACCGGCGGCACCGGCCGGAGGCGCTGGAAGCGAAGACGATCGGGGTCGACGCCACCCTGGCCGAAGGGGACCGGGTGGCCGTGGGCGGGACCGAGTTCCAGGTGCTGGCCACGCCCGGCCACAGCGAGTGCAGCCTCTCCTTCTTCCAGCCGGAGCGAAGGATTCTGATCATCTCCGACGCCAGCGGATACTACATGCCGGAGGATGGCTCGTGGTGGCCCAACTACTTCTCCGCCTATGGGCCGTACGTGGATTCGATCGTCCGGTTGGCCGGCCTGGGGGCCGAGGTGCTCTGCCTCAGCCACAACGGCGCGATCCGCGGGGCCAAGGACGTGGCGACCTATTTCGAGGGGGCGCTCGCCGCCACCGTGGCCTACCACCGGCGCATCGTGGACGAGACGAGCCAAGGCCGGTCGGTCCGCGAGATTGCGGAAAAGCTGGGAGCCGAGGTGTATGAGAAGGCACCGCTGTTGCCGTTGGATTTCTTCCAGAAGAACTGCGGGCTGCTGGTGAAGCGTTCGCTCAAACACGTCGCGGAGGAGGCGTGAGCTGTTCGTATGACAGCGCCACTTCGCGTAGGCCGGAAAACGCAAAGCGTTAGGATTTCAGGTGTTCCACCCCACCGGCCCTGTGCCGGTGGATCGTGGGTTTGGAAGCTACCAGTGGCCGCCACCCCGAACCGTTCCCTGTGGCCTCGCGTGGGAGGGGGGGCGCGTGGGCGTGGTAGTCCTCAAACCCGTTTCCCACCGGCACGGGGCCGGTGGGGAGGAGCCCGAAGTGGTGCCGTCCACCCTACGTGCTTTCCATGTCGCTGATTCCTGATCGAAACGAGCCAAATCATGTCATCGTCGCGGATTCTGGGAAGCGGGCACTACCTGCCGCCGAAGAAGGTCACCAACTTCGACGTGATGAAGATGATGGAAACCACCGACGAGTTCATCGTCGAGCGGACCGGGGTGCGATGCCGCCGCCACGCCGAGCCGGACGTCGCCGCCAGCGACCTGGCCGCCGAGGCCTGCCGGGCCGCCGTCCAGGACGCCGGGCTGGCGCTGGACGAGATCGACTTCGTCATTATGAACACGATCACCCCGGACCACGCCGATCCCGGCTGCGCGTTCTTCTTGCAGGGCAAGCTGGGCCTGGCCGAAATCGGCGTGCTCGACATCCGCCAGCAGTGCGCCGGGCTGATCTACGGCTTGGCGGTGGCCGACCATTTCGTGCGGGCGGAAACCTACCGCCACGTGCTGGTGGTCTGTGCCGAGGTTCTCTCCAAGCGGATCGACGGCTCGTACGACGGGCGAAACATCGCCATCCTGCTGGGCGACGGGGCGGGAGCGGTCGTGGTGGGCAAGTCCGACCAAGACACCGGCGGCGACGGCCCCCAAATCCTCTCCACCATCCTTCACGCCGACGGCAGCCAGGCCAAGGCCCTCTACACGGCCGCGCCGGGCAGCGCCCTGGAACGCCCGCAACACATCACCCACGACGATCTCGACTCCGGCCGAGTCCACTTCCGCATGGACGGCAAGGCGGTCTTTGCCAACGGCGTGGCGAGGATGTCCGAGGCGGTGTTCGAGTCGCTCAAGACCAACGGGCTGTCGATGGACGACGTCGACGTGCTGGTGCCCCACCAAGCCAATCTGCGTATGCTGGAGGCGATCGTCCAGCAAACCGGCTTTCCCCGGGAGAAGGTGTTCGTCAACGTCGAGCAGTACGGCAACGTGGCCTCGGCATCGCTACCCATCGCCTTGGACGAAGCCCGGCGGGCGGGAATGATCCGCTCGGGAAGCCTGGTGCTGATGGTCGCCTTCGGGTCGGGGTTTGTGTGGGGCTCGGCGCTGGTGCGGATGTAGTTGGCTCGCGTGGGTGCGGAGCACACACCCACCCCCTGCCGCCGTGGCTGGTTCCGACCGCAAAGGATCAGAACCCCTCGGGCAAGGGAAACCGGTCGCCCATGTCGCGGCACCACTGGGCCAGGTAGTTGCGGTGCTGGTGGAGAACCTGTCGGGCGGATTCGCTCTGGGCCAGGTTGACCATCTCGCCGGGGTCGTTTTCCATGTCGACCAGCGACTCCCGCCGCCGGCCCTGGTCGTAAAGACAGTATTTATAGCGCCGGCTCCGCACCATCCGGCCCGAGGGGATGGGGGTGACTCCGTCGATCGGGGCCCCCTGGATCATCTTGTTGGAAACCACCAGGTACTCGCGCGGGTCCTCGGCGGTTTCGCCGCGGACTGTTTCCGCCAGGCTGATTCCCGGCAGGCCCTCGGGCAGGGGAACGCCGGCATGGCGGCAGAGCGTGGGAACCAGGTCGATGCCGGTCTGGACCAGCCGATTGGACCTGCCCGGCACGGTCACGCCCGGCTGGCGGAGGATCAAGGGCACGCGGCTCGATTCGTCGTAGAAGACCGTTTTCTGGTTCCAGCCGTGGGCGCCCTGGCAGTCGCCGTGATCGCTGGTGAAGACGACCAGGGTATTTTTCTCCTGGCCGGATTGGCGGAGCGCATCAAGAACCCGGCCGATCTCGGCGTCGACCATTTCGATCATCCGGTAGTAGGCCCAGACGTATTGGCGCCACTTGGCGTCGTCGAAGTCCGCCACGGGGAAAACCCAGGAGGCCTGGTAGGAGCGTCGCATCAGGGCCATGATGTCCGTTTCCTTGGCCGGCGGCCCGTGGTTGGGCACCCGCGGAGGACATTGGCCCGGGGGCGGCGGCCGGCCGATGGGACCTTCGGGGAGTTTCTGGCCTCGGGCCCACTCGCAGATATTGTGGGGGTTGACGAACGAGGTCACCAGCAAGAACGGCCGGCGGCGATTCTTGCGGATGAACTCGGCGGCCGGCTTGCCGCTGGCCGGATCGGCCCCGTTGTTCTTGATGTTGGCCATGAAACCGAAGCCGTGCGTGGCCTTGTCGGACTTCGCCAGCGGGAGGTGCCACTTGCCCACGTAGCCGGTGTCGTAGCCCGCCGCTTGAAAAACCTTCCCCATCAGGGGGAATCTGGCCGCGTCGAGCGAGTTCCGCTCGTTGGCCAGGACCCCTGTCTGGTGAGGGTACCGCCCCGTGAAGGTCGAGGTCCGCGAGGGCATACAGAGGGGGTTGGCGCAGTAGGCCCGGCTCATCAGCGTGCCCTCGGCGGCCAGGCCGTCCATGGCAGGCGTGTGGAGATACCGGTCCCCGATACGGCAACTCATCGCGTCGGCCGACTGCTGATCGGTCATCAGCAGCAGGATGTTGGGCCGCCGCGGCCGGACCGCGGCGCAACACCCAAGGGGCCACGAGGCCGCCAGGGCGGCCCCGCCCGCCGTCTTGAGAAAGCTGCGTCGGTGCATCGCGTTCTTCTCCCCCCGGTGTGAGGATGGAGCGGAAACCACCTGCCGATTCTCGCCGCTGGTGCCATGCCGGAGGGGAAGCAGGACGGGCGACCGTCCCCAGCCGTGCGGGCGGCATTCAGCGTTCGGCGCGGGTCCGGCGACCCCGCCGACGGCCTGACCGAAAGTCTTCCCAAACTTGCGCCAACGGTTGACGTGGGAGACTATCGGTCGAATTCAGTGCGGGGGCGCCAGACCCGCGCACAACGTGAAGCCGGCGCCGTGCCGAAACACGGTTGGGCTAGCCCACCCCAAGACACTCGTCCCTCCAGGCCTGCCGGGGCGCTAGTCTTGGGACCCGATGTCCCGCGTGTAGGCCTCTTGGATGAGGCCGTCTTCGCCGGTCTCGTGCTTCTTCAACTCATCGAGAAACGCCTGGAAACGCTCCTGGGTCTGCTCCCACCAGCCGTCCGGATCATCCGCGGGATCGACGGCGCCGGCCAGCTTGCGGGCATCCTCGGTCATTTTCGGGTGCTGGAGCATGAGTTCGTTGGCCCGAACGACCAACTGGGGCGCGTGCAGCAACGCCTCGGCAAAGTAGCCGCCTGCCTCTTCCGACTGAAAATGCTTCGACAGTTCGTTGCCCAGATGCCCCAACAAGGTGCTGACCTCGTCGATCGTCGCCGAGCGGGTTTCCAAGGCGAACTCGATCTGCCGGAAGAGGGTTTTCAGCCGCCGATGTTCGAACTGAACTTGCTGGTATTTTTCCTCCGGTGCTTCCGTATTCATGTTGTGTTCCCTCCACCTGGTGGGCGCCCGAGCGCGTGCCCGATACCGTTACAACCGCGCGGTGCCGGACGCACCCGCTCCCGTCCCTAGTTTTCTCGGTATGCCCAAAGTTGCGCCAGATGAGTCAATTTTTTGGGATACATCTGGACGGTCCAAGGTGACAACATCACTAGTATATCCGCGGGTGGTCCGTTTGTCACCGGGTTTCGCACGCAAGAGGGGGACGCGGAAACGCCAACAATGGGGGGTCGTGCGCTGGCCTTGGCATTGGGCGGCTACTAGCGTGTGCGCCATAACCTCTTGCCATTGAGGACGTTACAGCATTCGGTCGCGATTTCCAGCCGGGCAGGGCGAGGCCGCCGGTCACTGCGGCTTGATCCAGATATTGCGGAAGGCGATCTCGCCGGGGTGGTCTTGGAGCCAGATGTAGCCGCTGCGGTGGGCAAAAAGCTCCATCGCCCGGTGGTACTTGTTGGGCGTGCCGTCGGGGTTTTTGCCGGCCTCGGTCCACCGGCTCAAGTCGGCATCGACGATCTTCTCGCCGTTGAGCACGACCTCGATCTTGCTGCCGACGGCGGTGATGCGGAAACGGTTCCACTGACCGGCTCTTTTCATCGGGTTCGAACTGGGAGCCACCATGTCGTACAGCGCCCCACAGACGTGCTTGTTGATCTCCAGGTCATGGCTGTCGAGAATCTGGATTTCCAGCAGCCCATTCCACCAGAAGGGCTTTTTTTGGCGTCTCAACTCGGAATCGGGCGTGTGACGGATAAGAATTCCGCTGTTGGCCTGGGGGCCGACCTTGAATTCGAGGTCGAGCACGAAATCGCGGTACTTTCCCTCGGTGCGAAGATAGGCCTTGCCGACCTTGGTGAGCACCCCGTGGGCGGCAGTCCAGGTCCCTTGCGGCAGGGGCCGGCCGTCGCGGTCGGTGGCGACCCAGCCGGAGAGGTCCTTGCCGTTGAAGAGGGAAACCCAGCCGTTTGCGGGATCGAGTTGCGGGTCGTCGGCGGCCGGGACGGCGGAAGCGAGAAACATCGGGCCGACGCTCAGCGCCACGGCCAGCAGGGTGTAACGGTGGATTGCCATGCAGATTCTCCTCGAAATGCCGGATGACTGGGCCGCAGGGCACATTGTAGCGGGCGCCGAGGAGCACGCCAACAAAGGGGCTCCGAGCCGCCGGGGCCGAGATGGCAGTCGGGAGGCAATCTGGTTGCCCCAGCAACCCACCTGGTTCCCAAGCTCCAGCTTGGGAACCCTCGTGGTGTGAGCGCCGGGTTGCATCCACCTGCATGGGGGGCAGCTCAGAGCGGGTTTGGTTGCTCCACCGTCTGATCCGCAAGATCAACGAAACCGCTTGTTGCTCAACCGATAGGGGAATTCTCGAAAACCCACGCAGCGCGGGAGGCACACGAAGACAAAAAGGAGGATACGCGAGGAGCCGTGTTTTCGGTCGCTTCCGCGCGTTGCCTCGCTCCTTTACGCGGGTGGCTGCACTCCGAAATCCTCGTCGCAACCCCTTGTGAAAACAGGGGTTTAGTCGATTCTGGATGTTCGGCAGGAGAAGTGAGAGAGGGCAGAGCGGAGCGCTTTTTGCAGCGGTGTGGGAGGGCCACGAGGGCGGGGAGAAAAAAATTCTCCAGGCCTTGTTGACAACGGCCGAAATAGTAATAAAATCATTTGAGTTGGTCGTGCGGTGAGACGTGCGAAGCGAGTCACTGCTCGGCCACGCTTGTTCTTTGGCAATTTGGTAGCGTGTGTTTCGAAATGCCCCGTTTCAGTCGGCAGAGGCCGGGATGAAACTGGACGCTGTTTCCGGCGACCCGGAGACGGCGAACAGGATGAACCTTTTTTGATTTGGCTCATTTGCCACGGCGTCCGATGCCTGGAGAACTTGTTTCTGGAGGCGGAGGGCGGCGTGGAGAAGCCGACATATCAATTGAAGGGTTTGATCCTGGCTCAGAATGAACGTTGGCGGCGTGGATTAGGCATGCAAGTCGCGCGGAAAGGCTCCTTCGGGAGCACTCGAGCGGCGTAAGGGAGAGTAACGCGTGGGTAACCTACCCTCAGGTTCGGGATAGCTGTGGGAAACCGCAGGTAATACCGAATAACATCCCCGGATCAAAGGTGAGATTCCGCCTGGGGAGGGGCCCGCGTCCTATTAGCTTGTTGGTGGGGTAACGGCCTACCAAGGCAACGATGGGTACCGGGCGTGAGAGCGTGGCCCGGCTCACTGGGACTGAGACACTGCCCAGACACCTACGGGTGGCTGCAGTCGAGAATCTTCGGCAATGGGCGCAAGCCTGACCGAGCGACGCCGCGTGTGGGATGAAGGCTTTCGGGTTGTAAACCACTGTCAGTTGGGAGGAAATCACGTGGGGAACTCCCTGCGTGTTGACCTATCTTCAGAGGAAGGACGGGCTAAGTTCGTGCCAGCAGCCGCGGTAACACGAACCGTCCAAACGTTATTCGGAATCACTGGGCTTAAAGGGTGCGTAGGCGGCCCGGTAAGTTGGGTGTGAAATCCCTCGGCTCAACCGAGGAATGGCGCCCAATACTGCCGGGCTTGAGGGAGACAGAGGTGAGCGGAACTTGCGGTGGAGCGGTGAAATGCGTTGATATCGCAAGGAACACCAGTGGCGAAAGCGGCTCACTGGGTCTCTTCTGACGCTGAGGCACGAAAGCTGGGGGAGCGAACGGGATTAGATACCCCGGTAGTCCCAGCTGTAAACGATGAGCACTAGATCGGAGAGTCCTCCATAGCTTTCCGGTCGTAGCGAAAGTGTTAAGTGCTCCGCCTGGGGAGTATGGTCGCAAGG
>CAYZWG010000021.1:0-26123 GCA_964481605.1 uncultured Planctomycetaceae bacterium | reverse complement strand
CGCCGGCGATTGTCGGAGATCGCCGACCAGGCCGATCCCTGACCGCCGGCGGGGTCGCCAGACCCGCGCCGAACCGGTGTAACATTTTTCGTGGGTAGCACCGGTTCTTGAACCGGTGTGGCTGGAGCCACAAGAGGTCAGCGCAAACCACTCCGCCCATCGAATAGGAACACCGACTGAGCGTTGCCACCCGCTCCCGGCCGGGTCGCCAGACCCTCGCCGAACCGGTGCCACGCGCCGGCTATTCGGCCGCGTCGCCGCCGCTTGCGCTGCGCCGCCCCAATTCACGGTCGAGCATGAACAGTCCGCCGGGCGCGTCCTTGACGAAGCGGAGTTGCTGAACAATGCCGTCGGCGGCAGCCTCTTCCTCGACCTGCTCGGCGACGAACCATTGGAGGAAGTTGTTGGTGGCATGGTCGCTCTCGGAGAGCGAGAGGTCGACCAGCCGATTGACTAGCCCGGTGACATGCCTTTCGTGCTCCAGCGCGGCCTCGAAGGCGGCCAGGGGGGAGTCCCACTCGGTGGGTGGCGCGTCGATCGCCGCCAGCTTCACCCGCCCCGCCCGCTCCACCACAAAATCAAAAAACTTCGTCACGTGGGCCGCCTCTTCCTGCGTCTGGATTCGCATCCAGTGGGCGAACCCGGGCAGGTTGATCGACTCGAAATAAGCCGCCATCGACAGGTAAAGGTACGAGGAGTAATACTCCGCGTTGAGCTGGTCGTTGAGGGCTTCCTCGATTTTCGGGCTAAGCATGGGGTCGTTCCTTTCCAGTGCGCTGTCAAGCTTGCATGGACGGGTGCCAGGGTTGGATGGTCCACCCGTTGGTTCGCCGTGCAATCCTCAATCATTGTCGCCGATTGCGGCCGGCCGACAAGCCCTCCCCCGGAATCGCCCGTTTCCAGCGTTCGGCGCGGGGCTCCTTCGGCGGGGTCGGGAGACCCGCGCCGAACGCCGAAGCGGGTAGGCCGGGTCGCGACCCGGCATGGCAAACGACTGTTCGTCCGGCGCGCGGTATCTTGCCCCATCCATGCCGGGTCGCGACCCGGCCTACTACTACGCCCAAAACCCTGCGTCAAAAGCACATTTCCGTCACCCACGCCCTACGGTCCTCTCTCGGCGGGGTCGGGAGACCCGCGCCGAACCCGGGAGACCCGCGCCGAACCCCGGAGACCCGCGCCGAACGCTCAACCGCCCGGCGGCGAGCCGAACTGCTCGGCCGCCTCGACCAGCACGGTGAGGTTCTCCGGCGCCACCCGCGGCGAAACCGAGCAGGCACTGGAGAGGATGTAGCCGCTGGCCGGGCTGCCCACCGCCAGCCGCTGGAGGGCGTCCCGGCGAACCGCCTCGCGGCTGCCGCCCAGGAGCGTCCCCACCGGGTCGATGTTGCCCTTGAAGAACAGGCGTTTCCCCACCCGCCGTTTGGCGTCTTCCAGGTCGACGCTACCCAAGGGCGGCGGATCGAGGGTGTCGATGCCGTCGATGCCCGTCTGGGCCATCTGTTCCAGCCGGTCGCCGATGTCGCCGCAGGTGTGGGTGTAGACGAACACCCCCTCGGCCTTCACCCGCCGGGCCACCTCGGACTCGTAGGGCAGCACGAACCGCTCGTACTGGCGTGGCGAGATAAACCCCGCCCCGGCGAAGGCGGAGGAAATCAGCACGGCGTCCACGCCGCGGCGGGCCTGGCGGACGGCCAGGTCGGCCGTTCCCCGCGTGTAGGCCGCCAGGATCGCCTCGACCTTCTCCGGGGCATCCAGCAGGTAGATCAACCCCCGCTCGTAGCCGAACAACTCCATCAGTTGGGTGAAGGGCGAAAACACTTCGCTGTGGACCGAAAGCCGGTCGCCGACCTCGCCCAACACGAGGTCGATGGTGCGAAACAGGTAGTCGGGCCAGTACCGATCCTTTTCCCTTGGGGGAGGTTCGAGGCCGAAAAAGAACGGATATTTCAGCCCGCCCAAACCGTGGGGGTCGTCGTAGTAAATCCGCGCCGGGTCGACCTCGTCGATCGAGGGAATCTGCCGGCCGGCGGCAGGAAAGTGGTGCACGTTGTCGTCGGCGGGGCAGCGGGCATGGTCGCCGTTGGTAAACCACACGACCTGGCCGCCGTCCTCCGCTCGCTCGATCCGCTTCACGTAGCGCATCCAGTCGGGATCCGTGCCCAGCAGGTTGATCAGCACGCCGTCGAAGCGGTAGCGATCGGCCAAGGTGACCAGCGCCCGCGCGAACCCTTCGCTGGTGAACCAGAGATCGACCGGCGAGATGTCGGTGTTGAGCAGGTAGTGTCCCACGGCCAACTGGCACATCACCGGCACGCGGTCGACCGGCTGGTGGGCCATTGCCGCGAGGATTCGCTGCCTGGAGTTCATCGCGTCCGATTCCCTTCACTCCTCGTCGGCCCGGCCGCCGAGTTGCCGCAGCAGATCGAGCCCGAACAGGCCGGTGTCGTGCCCGTCGCTGAAGACGATGTTGTAGGCATAGTTGCCCACCGGCCGCATGGCCCGGATGGTCACCGGTTCGTCGCCGGCCGCCGGCAATCGGCCCTCGTACTCCGTCCCGGAACGGGCCCCGGCGCAGGTGGCGCAGGGGCAATTCCGCCGCAACTCGGTGGGATCGTATCGGCGGCGCTGGCCGTCGCTCCACTCGATCAGGAGTTGGTCGTCCTGCAACGACAGGCTGACGGGTTGCTCGTTCACGGCCCGCTACTCCCACTGCCACAGCGTTCGGCGTGGGTCTCCCGACCCCGCCGAAGGTGCCAACCACAGCCTCGCGTGGGTGCAGAGCACCCACCCTACAACTGCCGAAGAATCTCTAACAGCCGCTGAACCTCCGCCTGGGTGTTATAGTGCAACAGCCCGATGCGGACCATCCCCTCGGGCTCCAGCCCCAGGGCCTGGGTGACCGGCAGGGCGTAGAAATTGCCGTGCCAGACGAAAACGCCCTGATCGCCCAAGTGTCGGGCCAGTTCGGCGGCCGTCATTCGCCGGTGCGTGATGGAAACCGTGGGCACCCGCTGGTCGAACCGCCCAGGGTGGGTGATGCCCCAGACCTTCACCTCTTTCAGCTCCGCCAGCCCCGCCAAGAGGCCGGCGGCCAGCGAGCGCTCGTAGTCGCCGATCACCTGGTAAGCGGCGTCCAGCGCGGCGGGGCGACGCTCGGCCGCCGGCTCGATCTTGCGTCCCAGGTCGGCCAGGTACTCCACCGCGGCCAGTGCCCCGGCAATGCCCTCGTGATTTTGCGTTCCCGTCATCCAGCGGCCGGGAATCCCGTCGGGGGCGGGCCGAACCTTGTAGGCGGGCAACGCTTCCAGCAGGTCCCGCCGTCCCCAGAGCACACCCACATGCGGGCCGAAGAACTTGTAGGCCGACGCCACCAGGAAGTCGCACCCCAGCGACGCCACGTTGATCCGCCCGTGCGGGGCATAGTGGACCGCGTCGCAATAGACCATCGCCCCGGCGTGGTGCGCCAGGCGGACGATTTCGGCGATCGGGTTGATCGTGCCCACCGCGTTCGAGGCGTAGCCCACGGCCAGCAGTTTCGTCCGGTCCGAGAGCTTCGCCGCCAGGTCGTCCAGGTCGAGCGTGCAGTCTTGCCGGCGAATATTCACGTGGCGGACCGTGGCCCCGGCGTCCCGGGCGGCCAGCACCCAGGGTGTCACGTTGGCGTCGTGGTCCAACCGGGTCACCAGCACCTCGTCGCCCGCCGACCAGGTTCGTGCCAGGGCCCTGGAGAGGGCGAAGGTGATGCTGGTCATGTTCGCGCCGAACACGATCTGCCGGGGGTCGCCGGCTCCGAGCAGGTCGGCCAGCGCGCGATGGGCCGAGTCGAGCCGTTGGTCGCTCGCCCGGCTGGTGGGGAAGAGCCCGCCGTGGTTGGCGTTGCTCCGCACCAGGTAGTCGCCCATCGCGTCGATCACCCGGCGGGGAACCTGGCTGCCGGCCGGGCCGTCGAAAAAGACGGCCGGCCGATCCCCGATTCCTTCCGCCAGGGCGGGAAACTGCCGGCGGCACCAGGTGACGTCGAAATCTCGCTGGCCTGTCCGGTTCGTCATGGACACTTCGCTCCCTGGGATCGCACAAGCGACCATGATACCCGCCGTCGGCCCCCTCTGGCTAGCGGTTGTCCGCCGCCGCCGCCGGAGGCCATAATACCAGGTTTGCAGGTCTCTCCGGTCCCCTTGCCTTCAACATCCAACGCAGCCTAGCCCGAGATGCCCGATTCTACCCGGAAAATGTCGCTGTTGGTCGTCTTCCTCACCGTGGTGATCGACCTCTTGGGCTTCGGCATGTTGATGCCGCTGATCCCGCTCTATGCCCAGGACCTGACGGCAGGATTCACCAACGGCGAGAAGGCCTGGACGATCGGGCTGTTGATGACGGTCTACTCGATCATGCAGCTTCTGTTCGCCCACGTCTGGGGGCGTCTCTCGGACCGGTTTGGGCGGAGACCGATCATCATCCTGAGCCTGGTCGGCTCGATGGTGTTCTATGCCCTGTTCGGCCTGGCGACGATGTGGCAGAGCCTCACCTGGATGTTTCTTTCGCGAATCGGCGGCGGGATTGTCGGGGCCACGATTCCCACGGCCCAGGCGTATATCGCCGACATCACGCCGCCGGAGAAACGGACCCGCGGGATGGCCCTGATCGGGGTGGCCTTCGGGCTGGGGTTCACGATCGGACCCCTGCTGGGCGCCGGAGCGTTGCTCATCTCGTCAAACGCCCAGCTCAGCCCCTGGCCCGGTTTTTCGGCCGCCTTGCTCTCGGCCACGGCCCTCTGCCTGGCGGCACTGACGCTGAAAGAATCGCTCACCCTGAGCGGACCGGCGCGGGTTCGCGAGCAACTCAGTGTGGCGGCCCTCGTTTCCATGCTCACCGTGCCGTCGATCGGTCTCTTGCTGTTGATTCTGTTCATCTGCAATTTCGGCTTTGCCGCGTTTGAAGGCACCTTGCCCTTGGCGTTGGAACAGTTTCTCCCTATCCACGAGGGGCAGGGATACAAGATTTTCCTCGTCTTCGGCTACGTGGGGTTCGTCCAAGTTGTGATCCAGGGCGGCCCGGTGCGTTGGATGGCCCGGTTTACCAGTGAAGTGACCCTCTGCCTGCTGGGGACCGGCTTTGCGCTGTTGGGCTACGCCCTGCTGGCGATGGGTGCCAACGCCAATGGCGGCGGTGCGCTGCTATTGATGTTGGGCGCGTCGGTGGTGGTGTCGGGGCTGGGATTCATTTACCCCTCCGTGCAAGCCTTGATCTCGCGTCGCACCGACCCGGCCAAACAGGGCGGCATCATGGGCATCGGCAGCAGCCTGGGGTCGTTGGCCCGCATTACCGGCGTGCTGGTGGCCATGGGGCTCCATTTCCTCTACAGCCAGCCTACCCCCTTCTGGGTCTCCGCCGGGCTGATGGTGCCGGCCCTGATCCTGATCTTGGCCGTGGCTCGCCGTGGGCACGACTTCCAGCCGGCACTGGCCGAGGCGGGCGCAGCGCCGTAAGGCCGCGCCGGAGCATGGACCCGACCGGCCCCGACTGGGCAATCCAGAGCCAGCGGTCCAGCCACCGGCGAAGGTCGAGCGCGGCCAAGGAGAATCCCCAGCGATCTCGCCCCTCGTTGTTATATACATTTTGGAACTGGTAATTGGAGAGCCTGGCTAAAACTGAGATACTGCGCGCGTTTAGGAAATTTGGATAGGGGGGCGAAGCGAGCCATGGGAGTGGTCATGCTGGCGCCTTGGGTGGTGGACGCCGGCCTGAACGACGCCTCCCGGCGGCTGATGTCCGCGAGGGAGAGAGCCTTGCCCATCCGACTGCGTGACTGCCTGAATCGTATCTCTGCCGCAAGACCGTGCTCTCAGTAGCCGAGGTCTTGGAGTTGTGCCTCGAAATCGTCCGGTAGCTTGGCCAACGGCTTCTCCAGATCCCGTGCAGCGTAGTTGAGCAAATTGCGCAACAGACGTTCGGCCACGGGATTGCGGGTGAGATTCTGGCGGATCAACAGCGTGTTGAGGAGAAATCGGCCCTCGCCCAGCCGGTACTCGGCCAACATCAGACCCGAGGAGTAGTCGAACGAGGCGTTGTTCGCTGCGGCGATGGCCTGGGCGGGCGGCTGGATGCCCGAGAAGACGGCGTCGGGGATGATCTCGCGGTAGAAGGCGTAGTCCATCATCCCGCCGCACGGCAGACCGTCGAAGGCCGGATGCGCCTTCGCCCATTCGTCCTTGTGATAGAGCCAGCCCATCAGCGTCGACAAGCTTCCTTTGTTCTTCAGCGGGAGCCAGCCGGTCGGGTTGTCGCCGCGTTTGAAAACCTCCGGCGAGAGGAAGAGGACCGAGCCGCCGCGGGCAGTGCGCCGGACAAGTTCCTTCCATGCTTCCGACCCGCCGGCGGCAGGCGTGGCGGAAACCAGGATGAGTTCTCGCAGCGCAGGCGCCTGTGGCAAGAATGGTCGGGTACGAATGCCGTGATCGGCCAGCCATTTCGTCAATTCCGGGTCGCTGCCCCAAAGGACGACCTCGGTTTCGACGTCCGGCATCTCGGCCGCGTCCGCAACGTGGAAGACCGCCTCGCCGCCGGTGGGGGCACCGCCCTGCTCCATGGTTGCCAGGAATCGGTACGCCCCGCCGGGACCGTCGATGGTCACGTCCTCGGAGAAGAAGCCTCTCGCCAGCGGGGGCTCCTCGCCCGCCTCCTCCTTGGGTACCGTCACGGTCACCCTGCGTTGGAACACTCGATTCATCTTGGGACCGACCACTTGAAGCCTGACGGGATATTCTCCGGGCGACAGAGCATCTTCGTTGGCAAGCACGGCTTCCAGCTTGACATGCGATCCCCGATACACGTTCACCGGCTCGGCGAACAGGCACAGACGCAGCGGCGCCAGCGCCTCGAAGATCGCATCGGTCGTACCGGGCTTCAACTCGCGGAAGGTGGTGAACAGTCCCTCGCCGCTCATGCCCTGATCGACGGTGCCCGTGAGGCTATGGGCCACCAGGCTGGGATTGGCTCTTAGGGCGTTCAGCCCGTAAAGACGCTCCGCTGCCATCCGGCGCATGCTTTGCGCGAAGAAGTCCTCCGGCGAGGCAAAACACTCCGACATTTTCCAGCGGTTCCAATCGGCCAGGAATCGTTCCAGCTTGTCGCGATAGAACCGGGCGTCCTCGACATGCTCCTTGCCGAGCCGTTCGTAATGGCGTGTGACACGCCACAGGTCGACCGCGCTACCCACGCCATACTCGGAGAGGAAGAGGGGATGTTTCCCGCCGTTGATGGTTCGCAGGGTGGAAATCACCGAGGCCGTGTGCGGCACGCGCTGGTAAGGATGTTGGTCGCTGAGTACGTCTTCCCACCCGGCCGAGCCCGGATTGCTGAGACTACCGAAAACATCCTCGTTGCCTTGTGTCTCGCCCTGGGAGTAGAGTTTGAAGGTGGCCACGTCCGGCTTGGGACCCGGCGCGAGGAAGCCATACTGCCACGGCCCATTGGGATTCGCCCTCACCGAGAAGTCGCTCGCGGCGTCGTGGACCTTGCCATCGGCCGACCGGACTCGCGCCGACAGTGCCGTGGTGTCACCCCCGTAGGAGCCGTTGCCGAAGCCGACCACGAAATCCAGCGTGTCGTCCTTGGCGATTGCCAGTTTCCTCGAAAAGGCGGACTCGTTTCCGCCGCCGGAGACATGGATCAGCCCGTGATGGAGCGCGTGGCCGTTGTAGAGCAGATGCACGTCGGTGGTGGCCTCTTGGGCGATGCCGGTGAAGGTGGCGTCGACCGAGTAGTCGCCGTCTGCCGGGCAGGTCCACCGCAGCACGCTGTACTGGCCCTGGGGCCCCGGATGCAGTGCCATCTGCCCGGGTTGCCAGGTAATGCCCAGTCCCGTCAACGGTCGCTTGTTTGCGTTGCGTGTGACGTTGGGATTGAGGCCAGCCGGCGCGTGCCACATCTCCAGCCCATCGAGCACGCTGGGGCCGTGCAGATCGAAACGCCCGCTGTTGAGCATCACCATCCGCGTGTCGTCCAGGGACCGAACCAGCGGCAGCGACTCCGCGGCATGGCGAAACACGGGTCCCGCCGGCGTTTCGTTCAACAGTCCCCAGATCACCACGGATGGATGGTTGCGATCGCGGAGGATCATCCCCGTCAGGGCACGATCGTAGCGCTGTTTCATCTTGGGCGAGTCGGCCAGGCACCAGCTTCCATAGTGCTCTTCGTAGACCAGCAGCCCGATCTCGTCGCAGAGGTCGAGTTGATATCGCGTCGCCACGCCGGCGATGAACCGGATCGCGTTGAAGCCCATCACCTTCACATTCAAGAGATCGCGCCGCAGCATGTCCGGGTCGGGCGGCAACTGCAATCCCACCGGGCAGTGGTTGCCCGTGTGCGAGCATCGCAGGAACAAACGCTTTCCATTCAAGCGGAAGTAGCCCTTCTCGAAGCGAAACTCGCGAAAACCACAGCGAACGGAGTGCTCATCGAACGAGGTACCATTCTTCTCCTGGACTCGCACGGTCAGGCGATACAGATTCGGATCGTTCAACTCCCACCGTCGCGGATTGGCAACGCGCAACTCGGCTTCCACCTGGGAATCGCCGGGAGGGAGGTTGCGTTGGACGACCGCGGCATCCAACGTCTCGCCGCTGGCGGCAGGCGCCACCGCGAACTCCAACCGCGCGCCGGCTTGGCGCTGGCCCGCATTCCGCAGATGGACCTGTACTCGGATTCTTCCCGTCTCCGCGTCCGGGCGGGCGAACAGATCCTCGATGCGGACCGTGGGCACGACCAGCAGCTCGACCGAGTCCACGATGCCGCCGTGGTCGTAGGAACTGCCCGCCGAATAGGGGATGACCTTGTTTCGATGCGGCGTTTCGTTGAGCACGATGCCATTGATCGGCTCGTTCGTGGGGTTGAGCACTCGCACGGCAAGCCGGTTGGGGGCGTCCGGCTTGAGTGTGCCGGTGACATCGAGCGAAAAGGGCGTTTCCCCTCCCTCATGCCTACCGACGCGAACACCGTTGAGCCACACGTCGGCCTTGTAGTCGACCGCCCAAAACCGCAGCAGGTACCGTCCCGCGGCGTGTGGATTGGCCGGTGCCTGAAAATCGCGCCAGTACCATGCCACGCCGTGGTAGCCGGGAAAAGCATCCTGGATGATCCAGGGCACCTTGGTCGGCTTGGCCTCCGGTCGCGGGGCCTCGAACCACTGCTGCCCGACGCCCTCGTTCGCCGGATCGGTGGCCAGCAGCCACTCGCCGCCGTCGAGGGAGATCACGGCGGAACTCACGAGTTGAGCGGGGCGTGGGGAGCCGGCTGTCTTGTCGACCTGCCCCCACGCAGAGCCGACGAGCAACAGCACCACGGCCAACGGGGATGTCGTGCGTCCCATGATGTCCTCCCGGTGTGTCTCCAAAGCGAAACAAGAGTCGCGCAATACCCTACGCCCAAGAGCAAGTTTTCGTCACCCTAGCCTCGCCCTGGCGCCTGCGCACGAATATCCCCCGGGTTGACCCGGGCCATGACTGGCCCGGCTCGCCTCGCGCCTGCGCACGAATATCCCCCGGGTTGACCCGGGCCATGACTGGCCCGGCTCGCCCCTCCCGCCCGCGCACGAATATCCCCTTCCGCAACGGAAACGAAGTCGGAGTTCCTTCGTTCTCAACGCTTGGCGGTTATGCTCACGCCCGCAGTCCCCGCGGGGAAACAACCTTGGAAGAACTGTTGCATGGACCCCATGTGCATGGCCACGCGGACGTTGCCCCAGGTGGCCTGATCGCCCGTGGCGTAATAGACATAAGTATTCCCCTCCCACTCGAACAAATCCACATCGGAATTGTTGGACCCTTCGCCCGGCCCGGCTTCAAGGATCGGGTTCAGGGGGCTCAACTCCCAAGCGACCAGGTCCTTGGATCGAGCCAGGAACGACACCCAACCGTTATGGCCGGGGATGGCGGCGTGCGTGTAGATCACATAGTAGTACGGCGCGCAGTAGCGGATCACCGGGCAGGCGCTATACTGCTTGCCCTCCACGCCGGCGAACACCAGCCCCGCAATCTTGTCCCACTTGACCAGGTTCCGGGATCGGGCGAACTTGAAGCAGAATTTCACCGGGCGGTTCGACTCGTAGGCCATCAGGAACCCCCGGCCGTCGCGGCAGACCGAACAGTTGAACAAGTGCTCGCCGCCTTCTTGGGGAATGGCCAGTTCTCGCTTCCACGTCTTCAGGTCGGTGGAGGTGAAACGGTAGATGCTCTGGAACCAGTCTCGATCGCTCCCCTCGCTGGCGAAAACGTTCAACTCGGACCCGTTGACAAAGGCATTCACGAACGAATGCCCCTGGCCGAACCGCGCGATCTCCTGTCCCGTGCACAGGTCGCGAATGAACAGGTACATGCTGGCCTTGTAGGCGTCGGTGTTGTTCTTCGTGTCGTCGCGATAGTTCAGCGCCAACAGCGGCCGGTCGCCGAATACGAAGGGCGTGTTTTCCATGGCCCCGCCGAAGGCCATCGGCAGCTTGATCAGCGGGACCCCGGGCTTCTCCGCCAACGCTCCGCCGCCGAGCAAGGACCACATCCACAGGGGCAGAGCCAGCGACCATGTGCAACGAATGATGGAACAAGTCATGATGTCCTCCGCTTGCTCGTGGGCTTCCAGTATGGCAACGTAGTGCCGGAAACAATCCCTACGCAGTCTACTTGGAGAGTGCCGGTCACTGTCTCTCTTGGGCCATTTCGCTCTTCAGCTTCGTCGGGCTTGGCGGAGGGGCCATCCGCGAAAACACATCGGCAGGCCAGAGCCCCAGCCGCTCGAATCCTTCCGGCACGGACTGCTTGAACTGAACATAGGCCTGAACCTTGCCCTTGGTCGTGTAGCTTACGGCCTTGGAAGCCGGGCCAGGTGTTAATACACTATATCCGGCCAGGATGCAATCCTGCAGGTCGACGTGCAGGTGCCCGGTGGGCCCGTGGCCTTCCGTGCAGAGGATGCCGGTCGAGTGTCCGCCCATCTCCGGCTGGGTGAAATTGAGCACGATCATGCGGCAGCCGATGAACTTGGCGCGGGCACAATGGCTGGCGTAGGACAGGGCGACGGCGTTGTCGGGATGGACCAGCGTGCAATCCTCGAAGACGGCGTGCGGATATTCGGGCATCGACTTCTCCCATCCGCCCACCAGCACCGCCGCCGTGTCGCCGACCCAGTCCAGCGCCAGGAAGTAGCAGTGCCGAAACACAGTCGGCTCGTTCGGGCGCACGGTGGGATAGGCCACTCCGCCGCCGAACGCCCGGCCGGTCCCCACGCAATCCTCGACCACCACGGTAAACCCTTCCCCGCTCTTGTCGGTCAGGTCAAAGAAGAAGCCTCCATCACCGCCGGCCACGTAGAGATGGCGGATCGTCCAACGATCCCAGATAATGCTGGAGAAGGTCTCCTGGTTGTTGCCGTGTGACCAGTGTTTGTCCGAGGAGCGAATCGGGCCCCACCAGTCCCAGCTCTTGAAGCCTTTCTCCGGGTCTCCGCTGTCGATCAGCACCCAACCCTTGGCGCCCGAGCCGTGGCTGCCGTCAAAATCGCCGATCAGAGTGTTGTAGGCTCCCGGCGCGCCCTTGTGGGAGGGGGCGAGATTGGCCTCCACGTAGGTATCCGGCCTGACGATGATCTGGTGTCCCCCCTGGCTGTCGGGTACGGCATCGAGCGCCGCTTGGATCGTGCGAAACGCCTTCGGCCACGTGCTGCCATCGCTGTTGTCGCCCAGCTTGGAGACATGCAGGATGACCGGCTTTCTTGCTCCCGCATGGCCAGGCTCCGGCTGGGCGGCAGGAGCCATTCCGGCGGCGAGAAAAGCCACCCCCCAAAGCCCTGACATCCAGGCACGACGAAACGACGCCGCAATGCGGCGGGATCGTTGATCCGTGAACATGGCACGCCTTTCTCTTCTTGATTTGGGAATGTGGAGGAACGGGGCACGGCACCTTGACATCCATCAGATGATCAGACAAACTAACCGCCTGGTTCACCACCGTCAATCGTGCGGGAGCAAAGTTGTGGGTAAAAAAGACCCCGAGAAAAGCACCTCATGATTGCGTAACCTATTACCAGAAATGCACTTACGATGCCAAAAAATAGTCCTCTGCTGGACGTGGTCGCGAGGCCGAAGATTCGTGATGTCGTGGCGGCGCGGCTCAAGTCCTACATCGCCAGCGAGGGGCTGAAGCCCGGAGACCGCTTGCCCACGGAAAACCAACTGGCGGCGAGGTTCGGCGTCAACCGTCTCAGCCTGCGCGAGGCCACGAAGGCGCTGGAATTTCTCGGCGTGGTCGAATCGAAACCGGGACGCGGCCTGACCGTAGGGCGATTGAATCTGGATCGGGTGACCGAGTATCTGCAGTTTCACCCCGCCCTGCAGGACGTGCCGCCGCTGGAGCTGATCGACACCCGCGTCGTTGTCGAATCCGGGGTGCTACCCCATGTGATGCGGCGGATGCGGCAGGACCCCGGCATCTACCAGTCGTTGAACGAGATCAACCACGGCCTGCGTCGTGCCCGCGCGCTGAAACGCTGGGTTGAACTCGATATCGCATTCCATCGGTTACTGGTCGAGTCGAGTGGCCTCTCGCCCCTGTTGACCTTCAGCGATCTGCTTGCCGCCTTCTTCCAGCGGTTCCGCGAGAGCGTGAAGAAGGCGGAGTGGAAGGACGGCATGGAGAGTCACCAGCGAATCATCGACGCCCTGCGAGCCGGCCGGGTGGGCGAGGCACGGGACGAGTTGCAACGCCACATTGAAAGCCACCGTGAACGCTTGGAGACGGTTTATTGATGGTTGCATTGCCACGGATCGGTCGTTCCGGACCAACCCCTGAGAATTCGGGCTTCCGTTGGAAGCCCTCCGCTGATTGGCCATGCAAACGTCAATAGTCCTCAACCAAGCGTGCGCTCCCACCACCTCCAAGCCACCCATTCAAGCAGGGAAGCCGCGCTTGTTTGGGGGCCGGTGCGGGTGGGGATATTCCCGCAAGCAAAGGAGTCGAAAATGAGAGTCTTTCAAATCGGCAAGGTGATCTTCTTTTGCCTCGTTTTTGCGGCCACTCCGGTTTTTGCGGTATCGCCGTCGCCGGGCGAGATGTTGGGAGCTCGCCACTGGGTGAGCGCGAAGTTTCTGGGAATCAAGCAGGAGGCCGCTCCCCGAGCCGCGCTCGACGTGTGGCGGAGCCCTTCGCTGGTCGACCCCAACGTGTCGCACAACGGCACGGATCGGGAGTTATCGGGACAGGGGATCACCTGGAAGCCGGGGCAACTGTCGTTTCATCCCGGCCCGGCCGGTGAATACAGTGTGGTGCGCTGGACGGCACCCCAGGACGGCACGTTTACGGTCACGGCCAGCTTCGAGGGAATCGCGGCCAGGGCGACAACCGACGTTCATGTTCTGCACGGGAAACAGTCGCTGTTCGACGGGTTCATCAACGTGGGCGACGGCGGCAATTCGGCGTCGTTTTCCAAGACCATCACGGTCAAGAAGGGTGATACGGTGGATTGCGCCGTGGGATACGGCAACCGCAACTACATTTGTGATTCGACCGGTCTGGCGGTGAAGATCGAATCGCACGGCGATCGTGCGTACGATGCCGCGGCCGAGTTCTCTCCGGGGGAGAATCCCCACGGCGTGTGGAGCTACGGCCGCTTGGCGCCCGGACCGAATCCCCACGCTTCCACTTTCCAACTTTACCAAAAGGGCGTCCGCAACGACTCCGTCAGCGACCCTTTTGAGAAGTTCCCCTGCACGACCGAGCCGCCGTTCTCGTTCACCTATGGCGGCAAGCCGTCCGCCGAGTTGCTGGGATCATGGAAGTTGGAACGCAAGCGGCGAAAACTCGACCAGCAACGCACCGAGCATACGTTGGAATACACCGACCCCAAGACCGGCCTGGTGGTGCGTTGCGTGGCGGTCGAGTATCACGATTTTCCCACCGTCGAATGGACGGTCTATTTCAAGAACACCGGCCCCAACGACACGCCCATTTTGGAGAAGATCCAGCCTTTGGATGTTGTTTGGCGGCGTGGCAGTGGGGGCGAGTTCCTGCTGCACCATGCGGTGGGATCTCCGGCCGACGGCTCCGACTACGGCCCCCTGGAGACACCGCTTCCACCGGCCACGATCAAACGGATCGGTGCGGCCGGCGGTCGCCCCACCAACAGCGACCTCTCCTATTTCAATCTGCAGTGGGCGGGCCAGGGCAGGATTGTCGTGGTTGGCTGGCCGGGGCAGTGGGCCGCCGAGTTCGCGCGCGACGAGAAGAACGCGGTGCACGTTCGTGCCGGGCAGGAGTTGACCCATTTCAAGCTGCTGCCGGGCGAGGAAGTTCGCAGTCCGTTGATCGTGGTGCAGTTCTGGGATGGGGACTGGATCCGGGCGCAAAACATCTGGCGGCGTTGGATGATGGCGCACAGCATGCCGCGGCCGGGCGGGAAATTGCCGCCGCCCCAGTTCTTGGCCTCCAGCTCTCGCGCCTACGGCGAGATGATCGGGGCCAATGAGAAGAATCAGATCATGCACATCGATCGCTACCTGGAGGAAGGGTTCAAGCTCGACTATTGGTGGATGGATGCCGGCTGGTACGTCCAGCAAAAGGGTTGGCCGCAGGTGGGAACGTGGGAGGTCGACCCCAAGCGGTTTCCCCACGGCTTCAAACCCATTAGCGACCACGCCCATTCCAAGGGCATCAAGATTCTCGTCTGGTTCGAGCCGGAACGCGTGACGGCGGGGACATGGCTGTTCGACAACCGCCAGCAATGGTTGCTGGGCAGCGGCAACACGCGGCTCTTGGACCTCGGCAACCCGGAAGCCCGCCAGTGGTTGACCAACCACATCGACACGCTGCTCACCGAGCAAGGCATCGACCTCTACCGCCAGGACTTCAACATCGACCCGCTGAGCTATTGGCGCGGAAACGACGCAAAGGACCGGCAGGGAATCACGGAGAACCGCTACGTCAGCGGATTCCTGGCCTACTGGGACGAGCTTCGCCGCCGCCATCCCCACATGCTGATTGATTCCTGCGCCTCGGGCGGGCGACGAAACGACCTGGAAACCCTGCGCCGCGCCGTGCCGCTTTGGCGCAGCGACTATGCCTATGAGCCGGTGGGACACCAGTGCATGACGTATGGGATTTCGCTGTGGATCCCGTTCCATGGCACGGGTACCGTGGCGTGTTCCAACGCCACCTACTACGGCAGCGGTCCGACGCCGGTCGAGCCGTATGCTTTCTGGAGCAATTGCGCCCCCAGCCTCGTATCGGCCATCGACATCCGCGTCAAGGAGCTCGACTATGCGACGCTTCGCCGATTGGTCGGCCAGTGGCGCAAGATCAGCCCGTGCTACTACGGCGACTACTACCCGCTGACTTCGTATAGCCGGAAAAACGATGCTTGGATCGCTTGGCAATTCGCTCGCCCCGAGCAGGGCGACGGAGTCGTCCAGGCCTTCCGCCGCGGCGACAGCCCTTACGAGGCCGCGCGATTCGTGCTCCACGGCTTGGATCCCCACGCCCGCTACCGTCTCACCAGGCTTGACAATTCCACTGCGACGGAAGCCGCCGGCCGGGAACTGATGCAGACCGGACTGCCGGTAACGATCGACGAGAGGCCGGCCGCGGTCGTGATCACGTATCAGAAAGCGGCGGGAAAGTGACAGTCCCGCGGGAGCCGGGAGTCGATCGGCACCCTGGCACGGTGAATGGAGCGACTGGAAATGCAAGTGGACTTGTCGGGAAAAGTGGCTCTGGTTACCGGTGCCGCCCGCGGCATCGGCAAGACGATTGCCGATACGCTGACAGCCAATGGGGCTCGTGTCGTCTACACGGATATCGACGGCGCCGAGGCCGAGATCTCGGCATCCGCCTCGTGCGGGGCCAAGGCGATGGAAATGGATGTGACCAGCGAAGCCCAGGCGCAGGCTGTTGCGAATGAAGTCCTGCGGGAGCACGGGCGGATCGATATCCTGGTCAACAACGCGGGCGTCAACACGCTGGAGCATCGCGTTCCCGTCGATCGGTTTCCCCGGGAGGAATGGGAGCGGATCGTGGGAGTCGATTTGACGGGGGTGTACCTGGTCAGCAAGGCCGTCGTCCCCGTGATGCGTTCGCAGCGATCGGGGCGGATCATCAACATTGCCTCGGTGGTCGGGCTGGTTCCGTTGCGCTTGCAGTCGGCCTTCGTGGCCGCCAAGGCAGCGGTTGTCAATCTGACCAAGTCGATGGCGATTGAACTGGGAGCCGAGGGAATCCTGGTCAACGCCATTGCTCCAGGCTCGATCCTCACCGAAGGAACCAAGAAGCTGTTCTACGGAGAGGATGGCAAGTTCAAGGATTCGGTGAACCGCCTGCTGGAACACATTCCGCTGGGGCGGCCGGGCACGCCCGAGGAAGTGGCGCATGCGGCGCTTTTCCTTGCGGCTCCCCAATCCAGCTACGTCAACGGGGCGATACTTACGGTGGATGGCGGCTGGACGGCAGGCTACGCACGGGAATTCTGACCACCCGGAAAGGGGAACCATGGCCAAGATCACGGAATTCAAGGGCTATCAAGGTGACAAACCGCCGGCGATCCCCAAACCGGACGAGCCGGTGGATCCGATGATCGTGACGGTTCAGGACGGGGTCCCGGTTGTCTATCGCGGATGCCACGGGCTCGGTGTGCGAGTGGTTCATCCGGTCAATCCCAAGGCCCCGGCAAGGAACATGGGGCTGGTGATGTTCTATGTTCCACCCCATGTCGTGCTCCAACCCGGCTCGCACGAAACGGAAGAGACGTACGTCATCCTCGAGGGACGCGGCCGGATGACCTTCGCCGCCTCGCAGCGCAACGTGAAGAAGGGCGATTTCGTCTATTTGCCTCCTTGGTGCGAGCATGGCATCGAGAATACGGGAACCGAAACGCTGGTGGTGCTGATTGCCACTTCCCCACCGAATCCCTGAGGTGTTGCCGTGGAAACGATTTCCGCCGAGAAGCTCCGGGATCATTTCGTACCCCGGGGCTGCCTCACGCTGTGGTGGTTGGGACAGGCCGGGTTCCTGGTGAAGAGTCCGGCGGGGAAGCTCGTGGTGATCGACCCCTATCTCTCCAACTCCGCCAAGGCGATTGGGGAGCATGGCGGTTTGAACCTGGATCGACTCGTGCCGCCGCCCATCTCGCCCGAGGAGATGGTGGGCGTGGATTTGTACGCCATCACGCACAGTCATGTCGATCATTTGGATCCCCAGACGTTGGCGGGCTACCGCGCTGGGGGAGGAACCGGCCCCTACCTGGCGCCGGCAGAAACGTCGGAAAAACTCCGGGAGCTGGATGTGCCGGAGGACCAAATCCTCACGACCTGGCCGAACCGTTGCCACACGGTGGGAGACTTGCGGATTCGGGCGACATTTGCCCTCCCCTTCAGCGGCGACGATCTGACTCACGTCGGTTATCTTCTCCGCGTCGACGGTGGGCCGTGCGTCTACTTCACGGGAGACACGGCGTATCACGAGCTGCTGGCAGCCGCCGTCGGTCCGCACAAACCCGATATTCTGGTCACGGTCATCAACCCGGCGTTCCGAAACATGGGGCCCATCGAGGCGGCACGGCTGGCCAAGGAGCTGGACGTGGCATTGGCCATTCCCTGCCACTACGACATGTTTCCCGACAATAGCTTGCCCCCCCAACTGCTGCGCACCAATATGATCGTGGAAGGCATCGGCGAAAGATACCGCCAACTGGAGCACGGCCAGCCGTTCACTTTTCCGGAGACCATCGGATGAGCACAAACGCGAAACTGGCGGGCAGGTGTGCCCTGGTGACCGGATCCGGCACGGGAATTGGGCGTGAGATCGCCTTGGAATTCGCGCGACAGGGTGCCGACGTGGTGCTTCACTACGCCCACAGCGCCGCCGGGGCGGAGTCGGCCGCCGAGGAGATCCAATCCATGGGACGTCGGTCCGTTGCCTTCCGGGCGGATTTCGACGAGCTGGATGAAGTCGTCGAGTTGGCTCGACGGGCCGTCGGTTTTCTGGGTGGTGTCGACTGCCTGGTCAACAATGCGGGGATCACCTTCAACAAGCCATTCTTGCAGGTAAGTCGTGAGCAATTCGATCTGCTTTATCACGTCAATATCCGCGCTCAATTCTTCCTCACGCAAGAGATCGCCGGCAACATGCTCGCTCGCCACGGAGGCGCCGTCTGCAACATCACCTCGATCCACGGCGTGCAGGGTGCGCCCGAGCACTCGGTCTACGCCGGGACGAAGGGCGCCATCATTGCCTACACTCGTGCCCTGGCCGTGGAATTGGCCCACCGGGGGATTCGCGTCAATGCCATCGCGCCCGGCTGGGTCACCGTGGAAAGCTATCACACGGCGATTCCCGGGTTTAGCGAAGAGGCAGCCCGTGAAACCGCCAGAAACACAGTCCCCGCCGCCCGCGCCGGCGCGCCGCGAGACATTGCCAAACTGGCTGCCTTCCTTTGTTCCCAGGATGCCGAGTTCATCATCGGCCAAACGCTTGTCGCGGACGGCGGAACCACTTCGTTGATGTCGCTGTTTCCCGACTTCCGCGAGCAATCCAACAACCGTTTTGGCAAGGGCTACGTCCCTGGGGCATGAAACGACCCTGGGGGGCCGAGTTGCTCGGCAACTTGCCGCAAGACCTGACAAACGAGCCTCGTAGGGCCGTCCGTGCCGGCCGAAACGCGACTGGCGCTGCGAAGCGTGACAACCCGGCCGGCACAGCCGGCCCTACGGCAACTGACAAACGAGTGAACAAGAATGAGCATCTCCGCTATCAACAAGGTCTGTGTGGTGGGCTCCGGGTTCATGGGGAGCCAGATCGGGTTGCAGTGCGCGGTGCATGGGCACCAGGTGTGGATGCACGATCTGTCGGAACCCGCCTTGCACCGCTGCCCAGACGAACAGGCACGGATGCTGGACGAGCAAATCGAAGCCGGCATTGTTTCTCTCGACCAGCGCGAGACGATTCTCGGCCGCATCCGCTTCACCGGCTCGATCAGCGAAGCGGCAATCGCTGCCGATCTGGTGATCGAAGCGGTCCGAGAGGATTTGGACGTGAAGCGAGAAGTGTTCTGGGCCTTGGACAAGATCTGCCTGCCGCAGGCGATCCTCGCCACCAACAGCTCCTCCCTTCGCGTGTCGCGGATCGAATCGGCCACGAATCGACCGGACAAGGTGTTGAACGCCCACTTCATTCAATCGATATGGAAGCATCCCTTCGTCGAGTTGATGCGGGGCACAAGCACATCGGACGAAACCCTCGAGTCCATGCGCGCGTTCGCTCGCTCGACCGGCCTGGTACCGATCCTGGTGCGGCGCGAAGTCACCGGAGCTATCCTCGCTCGTATCTGGCGAGCCGTAAAGAAAGAGGCTCTGCGGCTGGTCGACAGCGGCGCGGCCACGCCCGAGGACGTGGACCGCGCCTGGATGATCGCGATGGAAGCGCCCCTGGGGCCTTTCATCCTGATGGACCGGATCGGGCTCGACGTGATCCGGGATATCGAGATGGTCTACCACGAGGAAAGCGGCGACCCGGCCGATGCCCCGCCGAAGGTGCTCTTGGAAAAGATCGAAAAGGGAGAATTGGGCGTAAAGACGGGAAAGGGCTTCTACACCTATCCGCACCCCGCCTATGAATCCCCGAGTTTCTTGCGTGAAGCCTCGCCGTAGATGCGGTGGCGAGGTGGCCCATTCCTTCCCTGGACCCGTAGGAAGACCCATGCCTAGACTCTCCGGTGCCCAATTCATTGCCGACTCGCTGGCCGCCTATGGCGTGAGCCACGTGTTTTTCGTGCCGGCCATCATGAATCACACGCTGGCCGAACTCGACTTGCGCACGGACATCAAACGCATCTTGACGCATGGCGAAAAGTCGGCGGTCTACATGGCGGACGGATACGCACGAGCCAGCGGCCGACCGGGCGTGTCGTTTGCACAGTGCGTCGGTGCCGCCAACCTGGCGGCTGCGTTGCGCGATCCCTTTCTCGCCTGTTCGCCCATGGTTGTTTTCACCGGCGGCCCCTATCCCACCACGCGAGATCGGCACACCTATCAGCAGATCGAGGATTTCCCCCTGTTCAAGCCGTTGACGAAATTCAGCGCTCGCGTGGACCAGATCTCGCGGCTTGCCGACGTGCTCCGCCAGGCGTTCCGGGCGGCCACCACGGGCACTCCCGGCCCGGCCCACATCGAGCTGCGGGGACACATGGGAGAGTTGGAACTTGACGTGGACGAGTTGCCGATCATCGCCGAGCCGCGATTCGGCCGGGTCCCCGCCTTGCGACCGTCCGCCGATCCTCAGGCGGTAGCCCAAGCGGCGCGTCGCTTGCAGCAGGCCGAGAGGCCGGTGATCGTGGCCGGAGGCGGCGTTCGTGCCTCGGGCGCGGGACCGGAACTCGTGGAGTTGGCCGAGCGGTTGGCCATCCCCGTGGCCACGGCGCTGAACGCCAAGGACGTGATTTCAGGCAACCACGGGCTGAACGTAGGCGTGCCGGGGTTGTACTGCCGCAAGAGCGCCAACCAGATCGTGCTGGAGGCAGACCTGGTCTTCTTCGTGGGCAGCCATACGGGCAGCCAGGTGACCTTCAAGTGGCAGGTCCCGCCCGTGGGGACACCCGTGATTCAACTGGATATCAATCCCCAGGAATTGGGGCGACATTATCCGAACGAGGTGTCTCTGTTGGGCGATGCCAAGGTCGTACTTCGGCAATTGATCGAAGCGACCGATTCCTCCACGGCGGCAAGGCGCCAGGGGTGGGTTGCCCGCGCGGAAACGTTGGCTCGCCGGTGGCGCGAGGAGTTCGCTTCGCTAATGAATTCGGATGCCGTCCCGATTCGGCCGGAACGGATATGTCGTGAACTGACCCGACTGATGCCCGCCGACACGCTGCTGGTCTCAGAAACAGGCCATTCGGGAATGTGGACGGGCGGAATGATCGATCTGGACAAGCCGGGGCAAGGTTACATTCGGGCGGCCGGTTCGCTCGGCTGGGGACTGCCCGCCGCGCTGGGTGCGAAACTCGCGTTGCCCCAGCGGCCCGTGCTCCTTTTCTCCGGCGACGGTGGTTTCTGGTACCACCTGAGCGAATTGGAAACGGCCGTCCGCTGGAACATCAACGCCGTGCTTCTCGTCAACAACAACAAGGCGTTGAACCAGGAAATCGACATCTACACCGAAGCCTACGGCGGCCGACTCCGCCGCAAACACGCCGAACTGTGGCGGTTCAGCGACGTGAGCTTTGCCGAACTGGCTCGCTCGATGGGAGCGCAGGGGTTGCGGGTGCGGAAGCCCGGCGAGTTGTCCGGCGCTCTCGACAAGGCGTTCTCGTCGAAACAGCCCAGCGTCGTCGAGGTTGTGTCCGAGCTGACCGCGCTGGCTCCCTTGGCGTTCTTGCCCGAGGGCGAGCCATGATGCTACCTGTTCCTCCGCCGGGAGACTGCCAACATCCCCGTTCTTCTACCGTGGATTCGCACCATGAGCAATAGTGGCAAGTCCGGACGAAGTGCCATCTACACCTTCCTCGTCGCATTCGTGGCGGCGATCGGAGGGTTTTTGTTCGGCTTCGATCTGGGCATGATCGGGGCCGCGAACGTCTATCTTAAAGACCAATTCCAGTTGAACGACGCCCAACTCGGCCTGGCCACGGCCAGCGCCGTTTTGGGCTGCATGTTCGGTCCGTTCCTGGGCGCATGGCTGTGCGACGCGATCGGTCGGAAGACGACGATGATCGTGGCGTCGTTGCTGCTCGCGGTGAGCGCCGTGATGACCGCGGTACCCGACATATTGCCGGGCATGACGGACCAGTCGACGCTGGTCGTTTTCAACGTGTTTCGCGTGATCGGCGGCTTGGGGGTGGGGCTGTGCTCGATCGCCTCGCCCATGTTCATTGCCGAAGTGGCTCCACCCGCCAGGCGAGGACGCCTGGGAATGATGTATCAACTGGCCATCGTGATGGGGCATATCGTGGCACCGGCGATCGGTTATTTGGTGGTGATATCGCTCCCGCAAACCACCGGAGTGGCCGAGATTGCCTGGCAACAGCCATGGCGATGGATGTTCGGCTCCGAAACGGCGTGCGTGCTGTTGTTTATCGGCTTCGTATTTGCCTTGCCGCGAAGTCCGCGTTGGCTGGCGGAGAAAGCCCGTGATGACGACGCACTTGCCGTTCTGACCAGGATCGACGGGCCCGATTTCGCCAAGCGGGAACTGGAGGAAATCCGCACGTCGCTCGATCAAGAAACGGGCAGTTGGAGAGAACTGTTCGCGCCGGGCATGCGATACGCCCTGCTGATCGGCATCCTCTTGGCTCTGTTCAACAATTGGACCGGCTGGAGCGTGATTGGGGGGTACATCCCCATGCTGTTCGAGATTTCCGGGCTGCAGGACCGCGCCCAAGCGATCCTCCAATTTGTCGTCACGTACGGATTCATGGGCCTGATGACACTTGTGTCCCTGTTGTTGATGGATCGCGTCGGCCGACGTCCTCTCTGGCTGTTTGCTTCGCTGTTGATGGCAGCGATCACGTTTGCCACCGGCCTGGTCTTCCACTATCAACTGACGGGCATCATCGTGCTGATCGTGATCATCCTCTGCACGGTTCCCCACGGCATCGCGCTGGGTGGAATTCCCTGGCTGATGATGTCGGAGCTGTTTCCCACGCGGCTGCGTGCCAAGGCCGTCTCGATCACGACGACGTTTCTCTGGGCCACGATTTTCAGCGGGACTTACCTTTTCCCGGCGATCAAGACGGCCTCGGTGAACTTGCTCGGATCCGTGGGCGGGGTATTCTGGTTGTTTACGGGTATCTGCATTCTTTCCTTTCTGTTCGGATGGTGGATGATGCCCGAAACCAAGGGCCGTACGCTTGAGAACATTGGCGGATCCTGGAGGAAACCGTGATCTGCACATCTGGAAAGAACAAGATGCCCTGGTTTGGTTCAGCCTGACGTTGAGTTTCGACGTGCTGAAGTTTCTGAGTTGTGAGGATGGAGTCATCGACCACGGCCGGAAGTCCGCTGCTGCACCCCTTCCCCGGCACCGGCCGTCCCGCGCGTTGACCCGCGGCCGCCGGGCACCGATACTGAAGTCCTGGTCTCGCTGTGCGACGCTGACAACCAAGACCCCCCCGCCTGACAGAGGTGTCCCGATGCGATCCACATCCAGCCGTGGCAAGCCTGCCCCCTCTCATTCACCAGGTCCATTGCCGCACGCAGTAGCGACGCTCCTACTTGCCGGCCTTGCCGTGTTTCTGTCGATAGACGCCGGATATTGCAAGGAGAAACCAAAGGACAACAGTGTACCGAACATCGTGCTGATCATGGCCGACGACATGGGCTTTTCGGACATCGGCTGTTACGGCGGCGAGATCGAGACGCCCCGCATCGACGAACTGGCCGCCCACGGGATTCGTTTCACGCAGTTCTACAACACGTGCCGGTGCTGCCCCACCCGGGCGTGTCTCTTGACCGGGCTCTACTCGCACCAGGCGGGCGTGGGCCACATGATGAGCGATCAGGGCTACGACGGCTTTCGCGGCGACCTGAACGACCATTGCATGACGATCGCCCAGGTGCTCCAGCAGGCGGGCTACGCCACCTACATGACGGGCAAGTGGCACGTGACCCGATTCTGGCGGCAGACCGACTCGAAGCACAATTGGCCCATCCAGCGAGGGTTCGAGCGGTTCTTCGGAACGATTCAGGGGGCCGGCAGTTTCTTCGATCCCTACACGCTTACCCGGGACAACCAGTTCATCGCGCCCCAGGCGGACGACTTCTACTATACCGACGCGATCAGCGACGAGGCGGCGAAGTTGATCCTGGGGCACGATCGCAACAAGCCGTTTTTCCTCTACGTGCCCTACACTTCGCCGCACTGGCCGATGCAGGCCAAGGCGAAAGACATCGCCAAGTACCGGGGTCGCTACGACGAAGGCTGGGACGCGCTCCGGCGGCAGCGGCACCGGCGGATGATCGCGATGGGAATCGTCAAGAAAGAGTGGAAGTTGACGCCCCGCGACGCGGCCGTGCCGCCGTGGGAAGAGGCCGTACTGAAGCCGTGGCAAGCCCGCCGGATGGAGGTCTACGCGGCAATGATCGACTGCATGGACCAGGGCATCGGGCGGATCGTGGACGCCCTCCGCCAGAGTGGGCAGATGGAGAACACGCTGATCCTCTTTCTGGCCGACAATGGGGGCTGCGCGGAGGAGTATGGCAGCCGGGGACCGATCAAGCCGGATCCGTCCCGACCGGTGGTGCTCCGGCCCATGGCGGCCGGCGAACTGCAAACGCGGATGCAACCGGCCTACACCCGGGACGGCCGGCCGGTACGGACCGGGCGGGGGGTGATGCCGGGTCCGGCCGACACGTTCGTGGCCTACGGGCTGGCATGGGCCAATGCCAGCAACACGCCCTTTCGCCGCTACAAGCACTGGGTCCACGAGGGGGGCATTTCCAGTCCCCTGATCGCCCATTGGCCGGCCGGCATCCCGGCCAGTCGCCAGGGCCGACTCTACCGCGAGCCGGGCCACCTGATCGACCTGATGGCCACCTGCGTCGACCTGGCCGGGGCCACGTATCCAAAGGAGTACAAGGGGCAGAAGATCACGCCCATGCAGGGTGTGAGCCTGCGGCCGGCCTTTGAGGGCAAGCCGCTGGGCCGCAGCGAGCCGCTCTTCTGGGAACACGAGGGCAATCGGGCGATTCGCCAGGGGAAATGGAAGCTGGTGGCAATGGGCGCCGCCGGGCCGTGGGAGCTCTACGACCTGGAAAAGGACCGCACCGAGCTGCACAACCTGGCCGACGTCTATCCCCAGAGAGCCAAGCAGATGGCCGCCCGCTGGGAGGCCTGGGCGGTGAAAGCCAAGGCCAAGCCTTGGCCGTACGGGCGGAAGAAGAAGCGGTAAGACAAGTCCCCGGAAATAGCCCCGTAGGGCCGGCCGAAACGTGGCTGGCGCTGCGAAGTGCGGCAACCGGCCGGCACAGCCGGCCCTACGCGGTTTCGGCGAGGTCGGCAGCCCTGCGCCGAGCGCTGGGCTCGGCGACCGGGGGAAAACGGGTCGCCCTTTCGGTGCGGGGTGACAACTGGTTGTCACACCCGGGTGCTACACTTCCCGCGCCATGCAACGCGGGAGCACACCCAATCCGACATTTCCACTGGAGGTCCTGGTGACCGACCGGCAGGAGCTTTTTTGCCGGGGGTTGGCACGATTGATCGACGATGTTGCCTGGGTGCGGCACACGGCCTGGGCCACCACGCTGCCCGAGGCGGTCCGGCTCGCCCGGCGGTTGTTGCCCCACCTCGTGCTGGTCGATCCGAAGTTGGACGAGACGGGACTGCACCAGGTGCTGGGGCGTCTTGGCAATGCCAGCCGGGGGGCGAAAATGCTGGTTTTGGAAGACGCGGTGCGGGAAGCCCATCTTCGCAGCGCCCTGCGGGACGGAGTTGCCGGCTATTGGACCAAGAACTGCCGGCCGGAGGAGATTTTCGAAGGGATGAGGAGGATTGCGGCGGGTGAGCCGGCGTTTTGCCCCTCGGCGATGAAGTACCTGGTGCCCACGCCGGAGGGCTACCAGTTCAACGCGCTGGCGCGGGTCACGCGAACCGCCCGGCTGACGCGACGCGAGTTGGAGGTCGCCTTCCACCTGGCTCATGGGCAGACGGTCAGGGAGGCCGCCCAGCGGATGCGGCTGTCCCGCAGCACGGTCGACAACCATAAGTCGCGGATCTTGAAAAAGCTGGGGCTGCACAAAATCGTGGAGGTGGCCGTGTTGCTGTTCCGCGAGGGGATCATCGACTGACCGGGGGGCGAAAACACGCCGCGGGTGGCACCGGTTCTTGAACCGGTGTGGCTGGAGCCACAAGAGGTCAGCGCAAATCACTCCGCCCGGCGAAGGCGGGGTCGGGAGACCCGCGCCGATCCGCAGCCCGGGCGTTGCCACCCGCCGGCCTGACCTCTTGCCGGCTGCCGCCGGCCCAGGTTCAAGAACCTGGGCCACCCATGGTCCTCTTTCGGCGGGGTCGGGAGACCCGCGCCGAGCGCCAGGGCCTCTGGCCGTGCAGGCCGCTATGTCTTGGCCACGGCCATCTCGCGCTGGTGAAGGTGGCGCTGGACCA
>CAYZWG010000020.1:24941-26426 GCA_964481605.1 uncultured Planctomycetaceae bacterium | reverse complement strand
ATGTCTTGCCTTGCTTGCGTGCCTTCTCTCACCCCTCACCCCCGGCCCCTCTCCCCAAGGGAGAGGGGAGGAGTTTGCAAAAGTCCAGTTATAACGGACCGGCTTGGGGGCGACCAGTTGCACGGTCGGCGGGGTCAGGAGACCCGCGCCGAGCGGTGGTGCGACCCGCGCCGAGCGCTCTGCCGGTGGTGGCCCTACCCGCTTCCGGCCGGCACGTTTCGGGCGCTGCGGTGGCCCAAGCAGCGGCCGATCTGGCGGACGGCCTGGCGGATCCGTTCCTCGTTTTCCACCAGGGCCAGACGCAGGTAGCCCTCGCCCGCAGGACCAAAACCCGCGCCGGGGCTGGCCACCACGTCGCCCTCCTCCAGCAGCTTCATGGCAAAATCGAAGGAGTTCATCCGGCTGGCCCAGGGCTGGGGAATCTTGGCCCAGAGAAACATCGTGGCCTTGGGCCGGGTGATCGGCCAACCCAGCCGCGCCAGCCCCTGGCAGAGCACATCGCGGCGGCGCTGATAGATTCGCGACTGGCGTTCGACCGCCGCGTCGGTGTGCCGCAAGGCCATGATCGCGGCGATCTGGATGGGCGTAAACATGCCGTAGTCGTAGTAGCTCTTGATCGTGGCCAGGGCCCGAATCATTTCCGCGTTGCCGGCGCAAAACCCCACTCGCCAGCCGGCCATGTTGTAGCCCTTGCTCATCGTGGTGAACTCGACGCCCACCTCGATCGCCCCCGGGGCCGCCAGAAAGCTGGGCGGCTTGTAGCCGTCGAAGGCCACGTCGGCATAGGCCAGATCGCTGATCACCATCAATTGGTAGCGTTTCGCCAGCTTGACCACCTCCACGTAAAACTCCGGCTCCACGCAGGTCGTCGAGGGGTTGTGCGGAAAATTGACGATCAACAGCTTCGGCTTGGGGTAGAGATGCTGGCAGGTGTAGGCCACGTTGGAAAGGAATTTCTCGGCGTCGGAAACCTCCAGCAGAATCTCGTTGCCCGCCGCCAGGGCCACCGCAAAAATGTGGGCTGGATAGCTGGGCGCGGGCACGATCGCCGTGTCGCCCGGCCCCATCAGGGCCAGGCACATGTGGCTGAATCCGTCCTTCGAGCCGAGGCAAACAATCACCTCGCCCTGGGGATCGAGCCGCACCCCGTAATGCTTGAAATACTTGCCGGCCACCTCGCGGCGCAGGCCGGTCAGCCCCAGCGACGGGCTGTAGCCGTGGTTTTTCGGGTCCCGGGCGGCCTCGGCCAGCTTGTCGACGACCAACTTCTCCGGAGCGTCGGAGGGATTGCCCATCCCCAGGTCGATCACATCGGCCCCGGCCCGGCGCTTCTCATACATCAACTTGTTGATCCGCGCAAACAGGTAGGGCGGCAGCCGCTTGACACGATCGGCCACGTCGATCGCGAAGCGGCGATCCTGGTTGATCGGTTGGGGAACGGGAGACTCTTTGTTCATCACGGTGTCGTGAAAAAGGGATATTCGT
>CAYZWG010000020.1:0-24841 GCA_964481605.1 uncultured Planctomycetaceae bacterium | reverse complement strand
TTGGGGAACGGGAGACTCTTTGTTCATCACGGTGTCGTGAAAAAGGGATATTCGTATGCAGGCGGGAGGGCGAGGCTCCCGCTCCCGCCGGGAAGTGAACGTGAATGCCGCTGCCACGGCTCGGCAGGAGCCTCGCCCTCCCGACTTTCGCAACAGACACTTGTTTGTCAAGAGATTCGATCGACCATACGCCTGGCGTAGCGTGCCGAATCCCGTGCAATGTACTCGTAGATGTCCGTCAAGTGGCGGACGGCGGTATGGGTCCACAGCACGTTCATGGTGTCAAGCCGAACTGCCGCCGCACCTCACCCACGTCAACGAGGCGTCCCGCCTCGGCATCGTCGATGCCGGCATCGACGCATTGTCGGACGTAAACGTGATACATCACGTCCTCCCAGGTCGGGTTTTCCGGGAGTGCGTCAATCAGGCGGTGAGCCTCCATCCTCACGTCACGGGGCACTGCATCTGCCATTTTGCGTACTCCTCAGAATGCGAAGCCCAACGAGCAAGCGAACCCGCCGGGAACAGGCCAGCGCGAAACCGAAGCGGGAGACACTTTGTTCATCACGGAGCAGACATTTCTGGAGCAAGGCACACCACACACTGCATAATGAAACATTCCGCCGAGGCTGTAAAGTGGAGCAACCCGCACTTTGGGCGGGCCGGGGCGCGGAAAGGGGTTCGTTGGGGCCGGAAGGCTCGGCCGTCTCGCCGCATACACCTATTCGCGGACGTCTGACCCCTGGCGCGTGGGTGCGGAGCACCCACCCTACGACCGCAGGCACTCGTGCGCCGGGGCTCGACCTTCGCCCGGCTGCGAAACCTGCCGCTGCCGCCGGGGTTGGTAACCGCTGGTGAATCCATCACAATCGTGGCTGGTCGGCCCCCGGCCGGTAGACCGAATTTCTTTCCGGAGGAAAAGGTTGATGACCTGCGCCGTTGTTCTTGCCGGTCTTCTTGCAGTGCTTGGTGCGGCCCCCCCGGAAGACGGCCCTCACCACCCGCCCGCCAAGTCGCGCGACCTGGGCGCCCCCGCCGTCGATCTAGGCGCCGAAACGGCCACCCACGAGGAGGTTGAGCCGTTGCCGGTGAAGTTCGACACGCTCTCCAGCCTTTGTTTGCACACCAGCGGCCTGCTGCTGGCGTGCGACAGCGGGGCCAAGCAGGTCAAGGCGATCAGCCCGGCCGGCGAGGTGGTCAAGACGGTGCCGCTGGAATTTGCCCCCGAGGCGATCGACGTGGCCGCGGACGGGTCGGTCTATTGTGGCGGGCAGGGGACGGTGGCCCATTTCGACGCGGCCGGCAACCTGCTGAAGAAGGTTGCGGCCCCGAAGAACGTCAAGTCGGAGATTCCTCCCCGGCGCGCCGCCCGGGCGAAGACGCCGCCGGCTTCCGAGAAGGCCCCCTCCAAGCCGCGGCCCAAGCGCCGCGCCCGCAACCGGCCGGTGCGGATCTCGGGGATTGCCGTCACGAAGGATCACGTTTTCGTCGCCTTCGGATCGGGCTGGAGCCACGGCTCGAAGTCGAAGTTGTTCCGTTTTGACCGCGACTTGGAGAACCCCGTTCTCTTGGCCGAGGGTTTGCACGGTTGTTGCCAGCGGTGCGACGTGGCGGCCGGTGAGGGCGTGGCCTACCTGGCCGAAAACAACGCCTACCGGGTGGTGGCCTACGACGCCGCGGGCAAGCAACTGGGCAAATGGGGCCGGCAGAGCCGCGACAAGTTGGAGGGTTTCGGGAGTTGTTGCAACCCCATGAATCTCGCCCTCGGGGCCGACGGCACGCTCTACACGGCCGAGTCGGGGTTGGGCCGGGTGAAGCGGTACACGCCCGGCGGCGAGTATCTCGGGCTGGTGGGCTACGTGGGGGTGCAACGATTCACCAAGTCCGGCGGCATGGCCGCCTCGTGCAGCAACATGGCCATCGCCGTCACGCCCGACGGCGGCACGGTCTACGTGATGGACCACAAGAACAACATGATCCGCGTGCTCAAGAGAAAGAACTGACCGGATGAACGCTCTTCGGCCGAGACGGGGGATGGCGGTTTTCGCCGGCGTTGTGCAGCTTGCGGTGGCGCTGGCGGCGGTGGCCGTGGCGGCGGGGGCCGACGGCGGGCGCCAAGGCCGGTCGCCGCTGCGGGTGGTGGTGATGGACCCCCTCAGCGACCAACTCGCCTGCGACTGCGTGGCCGGCTACGCGCGGCGAAACTACGCCCGGCTGGCCGAGCATCTCCAGTCGGCGCTTTCCCGCCCGGTGGAACTGGTCTACACGGAAACCCTGCTCTCGCCGCGGGTTCCGCACCCGGCGGGGGTCGACTTGATCCTGGGCAAGACCTCCGAGGTAGTGGCCGACGCGGGGCGGGCCGGGGTGGCGATTCGATTGCTGGCGGCGCTGTCGGACCCGGAAGGCGAGGTGACCCAGACCGGCCTGTTCGTGGTGCGCGACGGCGACCCGGCCCGTTCGATCGAAGACCTCCAAGGGCGGCGGATTCTCTTTGGCCCGGCCGCAAGCGACGAAAAACACGCCGCCGCGCTGGCCACGCTGGAGGCCTTCGACGTGGCCGTTCCGAAAGAACTGGCGATCTCCGGGGGCTGTAGCACGGCGGCCCTGGCCGTGGTCGAGGGCGACGCCGACGCGGCGGTCGTCTCCAGCTACGCCATGCCCCTGTTGGAAGGCTGCGGCACGATCGACCGCGGCGCGCTGAGGATCATCGGCCGGACCGATCCCGTGCCGTTTATCGGGGCCTTTGTGAGCGCGGCGGCGGACGCCCCGTTGCAAGAGGCGATCGCCCGCGCCCTGGCCGGCGTGCGGAACGACCCTCACCTGTTGGCGGCGATGGAGTCGAAACGGGGCTTTCTTTGCCTGGCCGTGCCGGTCGACGCGGAAGGCCGCCCGCGGAGCTGGCCCGACTGGCGAGGCTCCGGCCGGAACGGCGCCAGCCCGTCGGTGCCCAAGACCCTGCCGGCGCAAAAGCGGCTGCTCTGGTCCCACACGATGACCGGACCCGGCATGTCGGGCCTGGCCGTGGCCGGGCAGCGGGTGGTCGTGGCCGACAAGAGTCTGGACGATCGAAACGACATTTTCCGCTGCCTCGACGCCGACACGGGACGCCAACAGTGGAAACTGTCCTACCCGGCGCCGGGCGAGATGGATTTTACCAACTCGCCGCGGGCCAACCCGGTGATTTCCGACGGCCACGTCTACCTGCTGGGCGCCTACGGCCACTTGCACTGCGTGGCCCTGGCAACCGGCCGCGTCGCATGGCGGAAGAACCTGGCTACGGACTTCGGTGGGGAAGTGCCGAATTGGGGGTTTTGCTCGACGCCGCTGGTGGTGGACGACAAGTTGATCGTCAATCCCGGCGCGCCGCGGGCGTCGTTGGTGGCGCTGGATCGTGGCACCGGGCGCGTGGTTTGGAAGTCGCCCGGCGATCGGCCCGGCTATGCGGCGTTGATCCTGGCTACCCTGGGCGGAGTGCGGCAGATCGTGGGCTACGACGCCGTGAGCCTGGGCGGCTGGGACCCGGCCAGCGGAAAACGGCTCTGGCGGCTGGTGCCCAAGTGGGACGGCGACTTCAATGTTCCCACGCCGCTTGCGGTGGACGGAAAGCTGCTGGTGAGCACGGAGAACAACGGCACCCGGCTTTACGGTTTCGACGCCCGCGGACGGATTCTCCCGCAGCCGCTGGCCGAGAACGAAGATCTGGCTCCCGACATGGCCACGCCGGCCGTGGCCGGTTCGCGGGTGCTGGGCAGTTGCTACGGCCTGGTGTGCCTCGATCTGGACGACGGGCTGAAGACGGTGTGGCGGGTCGAGGACGATCCGTTTGCCGACTATTGCGCGTTGATCGCCGGGCCCGGCCGGGTGCTGGCGGTGACGCAGACGGGCACGATCGCCGTGATCGAGGCCGGCGGAGCGGCTTTTCGCCCGGTGGCCACGCTCGACCTCTTCGACGACCTGGACGAAACGGATCGCGATGTCTGGTCCCACCCGGCACTGGTGGGCAACCGGCTCTACGTGCGGAACCTGCTGGGGGCGTATTGCTTTCTGATCGACTGACGGCGGTTGGTTCCGACCGGCGGCGACCATCGTAATCCGAAGCGTAAGCGAGGGAGAATCACCAGCCGGGAATCCTTCGCTTACGCTTCGGGTTACCATGGACGAGCGTCCAGCGGCCCTTGAAGATGTTTACAGCCGGGTAGGCCGGATCGTGATCCGGCGCGGCCGGGGCAATGTCCGGCGCGGCAGCCGGGGCCACGGTGCCGGATCGTGATCCGGCCTACGGTGCTTGACCTCTTGTGGCAAAGCCACACCGGTTCAAGAACCGGTGCTACCCACAAGCGTTCACCAAGAACACGAAGGAGAGGTCGCGGATGAAATGTTGGGCATTGGCCGTGGGAATCGTGTTGCTGCCGGCGACGATCGCCTTGGCCGGGACCGGCTCGCCCCCACCCACAACGGGCCGGGGCGACGCGATGATCGGCGAGTATTTCGCCCTGGAAACGGCCCGGCTTCGCGATGCCTGCCTGGCGCGAATCGGCTCGTTGGAAGAGTGGAAGGCCCGCCGCGAGACCTATCGGGCGGAGCTTGCGGAAATGCTCGGGCTCGATCCCATGCCGGCCCGCACGGACCTCAAGGCGACGATCACCGGGCGGATCGAGAAGGAAGATTTCGCGGTGGAAAAACTGCACTTCCAGTCCCGGCCCGGTCTCTACGTGACGGCAAACCTCTACTTGCCCAAGACGGTCGACAAGCCGGTGCCGGCGATTCTTTACGTCTGCGGACATGGCGGGGTGAAGAAGGACGGCGTCAGCTTCGGCAACAAGGTCCACTACCAGCATCACGGCATCTGGTTCGCGCGCAACGGCTACGTCTGCCTGGTGATCGACTCGCTCCAGCTTGGCGAGATCGAGGGCATCCACCACGGCACCTATCGCTACAAGATGTGGTGGTGGAACAACCGGGGCTACACGCCCGCCGGGGTCGAGGCGTGGAACTGCATCCGCGCGCTGGACTACCTTCAGTCGCGCAAGGAGGTCGACCCCAAGCGGATGGGCGTCAGCGGGCGGAGCGGCGGCGGGGCCTACAGTTGGTGGATCGCCGCCCTGGACGAGCGGATCAAGGTGGCCGTGCCCGTGGCCGGAATCACCGATTTGCAAAACCACGTTGTCGACGGCACCGTGGAGGGACACTGCGACTGCATGTTCTTCGTCAACACCTACCGCTGGGACTATCCCCTCGTGGCGGCCCTGGTGGCGCCGCGGCCGCTGATGATCGGCAACACGGACCGGGACCGGATTTTTCCGCTGGACGGCGTGATCCGCACTTATGAAAAGGTCCGCACGGTCTACGAACTCTACGGGGCCGGCGGCCAACTGGGACTGAACATCACGCCCGGCCCCCACAAGGACACGCAGGAGCTGCGCGTGCCGGCCTTCCGCTGGTTCAACCAACACCTCAAGGGCGACGAGTCGCTGATCACGATGACCGCCAAGCCGATGTTCCAGCCGGAGGAGCTGAAGGTATTCGACAAGCTGCCGGAAGACGAAAAGAACACCACGATCCAGGAGTCTTTCGTGCCGTGCGCGCCCGCCCCGGAGGTGCCCCCCACGGCCGAGGCGTGGGGGCGGATGCGCGACGCCTGGCGGACGGCGCTGGAACAGAAGTCGTTTCGCGGTTGGCCGAACGATGGGGAACCGCTCGACGTGCAAAGGGCCTTTGAGCCGGAGCAGGACGGCCTCCGCCTGCGGGCATACGACTTCACCAGCCAGGGGCCCATTCGGCTGCGGCTCTACCTGCTCGAGTCCGCCGGGCGGGCCGAGCCGAAAAAGGTGGAATTGCGGGTGCTGGACGAGCCGGGTTGGTCGCAACTGCTGGGAGCCCTGCGGGCGCGGTTTGCCGAATCGCTCCAAGACGAAACTCCGGTGGCGCCGGACGCGGCCCGATTGGCCGCCCTGGGCGAGCGGATCCGCCGGGCGGGGATCGTGCTGGCCTTCGTGGCTCCCCGGGGCGTGGGTCCCACGGCGTGGAATCCCAGCGAAAAGAAACGGACCCAAATCCGCCGCCGTTTCATGCTGCTGGGACAAACCTTGGACGGGATGCGGGTGTGGGACGCGCGGCGGGCGATCCAGACGCTACGCGCCCTGCCCGAGACGTCCCGCCTGCCGCTGGTTGTTTGCGGAGAGCGGGAGGCGGCCGGCATCGTGTTGTACGCCGGCCTGTTCGAGCCGGACTTGGCCGGGCTGAAACTCGGGCGGCTGGGGCCGACCCATCGCCAGGGCCCGATTCTCCTCAACGTGCGGCGCTATCTCGACCTGCCCCAGACGGTGGCCATGGCCGCCGAGCGATGCCCGGTTGAGCTGGTGGCCGACGACTTCGCCGCCTGGGAATTTCCGCGGCAGGTGGCCCGGCAACTCGGCTGGGGCGAGGACCGGCTCCGGCTCGTGAGGGAACCGCCCGGGGACGAGAACCCAACAGAGAAGCACGGCCCCTGAGCGGTCGCTCGGGGCTGGCCGCTCGTGAATGGTAACCCGAAGCGTAAGCGAGGGATTCCAGGCTGGTGATTCTCCCTCGCTTACGCTTCGGGTTACGATGGCCGCCGCCGAACGCTCCGATTGCGGGCCCGCTCTCCGCAGGATAGCATAACGGCTGCCGGTTCCACCGGCGGAGGCGACCCCGCCCCCCGGCCGACCAATCGCCCCAGACACGCACCCAGCGGAAGGAGATACGATGATGGCACGCCAGATGCGAAACCCCATGCCCGCCGCGCGGTGGATTCCGTTGTGGCTGATTTGTGTTCTGGCCACGGGCGCGGTGGAGGCCGGCGAGGCCGGCCGCGGGGCGCCGTCGCCACCGTCGGCGGGGGAGATTCTGGCGGCCACCGGGGTTCGTGGCGGCCTGGTGGTTCATCTTGGCTGCGGCGACGGGACGTTGACCGCCGCCTTGCACGCCGGCGACGGCTACCTGGTGCAGGGATTGGACGCGGACCCGGCCCGGGTCGAAGCGGCCCGCCGCCATATCTCCTCCCTGGGGCTTTACGGCAGCGTGTCGGCGGATCGGCTGACGGGCACGCGGCTGCCCTACATCGACAACCTGGTCAACCTCGTGGTGGCGGAGAATCTCGGCGGCGTGTCCATGGAGGAGGTCATGCGGGTGCTTTGTCCCGGCGGCGTGGCCTACGTGAAGAGCCAAGGGCAGTGGACCAAGACGGTCAAGCCGCGGCCGGAGACGATCGACGAGTGGACGCACTACCTGCACGACGCCTCGAACAACGCCGTGGCCCACGACACGGTGGTGGGGCCGCCGCGGCGGATGCAATGGGTGGGCAGCCCCCGCTACTCGCGACACCACGATCGGATGACCAGCGTCAACGCGGTGGTGGCGGCCGGCGGCCGGGTGTTCGAGATCTTCGACGAGGCGCCTCCGTTCTCGATCCTCTCGCCGCCACGGTGGACGCTGGTCGCCCGCGACGCCTTCAACGGGATGATCCTCTGGAAGCGGCCGCTGGGCCATTGGTTCACCCACCTCTGGCCGCTGAAGAGCGGGCCGGCGGAGTTGCCCCGGCGACTGGTCGCCGCCGGCGATCGCGTTTACGTCACGCTCAAGCTCGACGGTCCGCTGGTGGCGCTGGACGCGGCCACCGGCGAAACGGTTCGGACCTACCAGCAGAGCAAGGCCACCGAGGAGGTGATTTTCTCTGACGGCGTGCTCTTCGCGCTGGTCAACGACGCCAAGGAAAAGCCCGACTACGACGGCCGCCAGCGATTCCAACGCGGCTACGGGGCGAAGTTCTGGGACGAGGCGCCCCGCCGGATCGTGGCCCTCAGGGCCGAAAGCGGCGAGGTCTTGTGGACCACCAGGCGGCGGGTCCTGCCGGCCACCCTGGCGGCCGACTCGCGGCGAGTGGTCTTTCACGACGGCGAGTGTATCGTCTGCCTCGACCGCCGGACGGGTGAGGAACTCTGGCGGTCACAGCCGGTGGCCCGGTGCAAGGAGATTCGCTCCTTCTACTTGCCCACGCTGGTTCTCTACCAGGACGTCGTGTTGTTCTCCGGCGGGGAGACGGCCGGACTGCAAACGGGCTCCTGGTACACCAGCGGAGAAGACACGATGACGGCGCTTTCGGCCCAGACGGGAGAAAAGCTGTGGAGCGCTTATCATCCGCCTTCCGGCTACCGGTCTCCCGAGGACCTGATGGTGGTGGACGGCCTGGTCTGGACGGGCCAGACGACCAGCGGCCGGGCCGTGGGCGTGTTTACCGGTCGCGACCCCCACACCGGCGAGGTGAAAAGCGAGTTTCCCCCCGACGTCCAGACCTACTGGTTCCACCACCGCTGCTATCGCGGCAAGGCCACCGACAAGTACCTGCTGATGGCCCGGGCGGGCACGGAGTTCGTCGACGTGCGGCAGAAGCACTGGACCCCCAACCACTGGGTGCGGGGCGCCTGTGCCTACGGCGTGATGCCGGCCAACGGTCTACTCTACGCGCCGCAGCACCCTTGCGCGTGCTACCTGGAATCGAAGCTCTCCGGCTTCAACGCCTTGGCCCCGGCGTCGTCGGGCCCCCGTGTGGCGAAAGCCCTGGCCGGCGAGCCTCGCCTGGAGCGCGGTCCCGCCTACGGCACGGCTGCTTCGCCCGGCCACCTTCCCCCCGCGGACGACTGGCCCACCTATCGCCACGACGCCGCCCGCAGCGGCCGGGCAAGTACCTCGATCCCGGCGGAGTTGGAGCCCGCTTGGCAGACCACCCTGGGCGGCAAGCTTACCAGCCCGGTGATTGCCCAGGGCAAGGTCTTTGTCGCCTCCGTGGATACGCACACGGTCCACGCGCTGGACGCCGCCTCGGGCAAGCCGGTGTGGCAATATACGACCGGCGGCCGGGTCGATTCCCCGCCCACGATCCACGCCGGCCTGGCGATTTTCGGCTCGGCCGACGGCTACGTCTACGCCCTGCGAGCCGCCGACGGCGTGCTGGCGTGGCGATTTCGGGCGGCGCCGGCGGACCAGCGGCTGACCGCGTTCGAGCAAGTGGAGTCGGTGTGGCCGGTGCCGGGCAGCGTGCTGCTGGAGAAGGGCACCGTCTATTGCGTGGCAGGCAGGTCGATGTTTCTCGACGGCGGCCTGCGGTTCTTGCGACTCGATCCGGCCAGCGGACGGCTGCTCTCCGAGACGGTGCTGGACGCCAACGATCCGAGCGAGGGCAATCCCCAGGATTACGTCACCTGGCTCAACATGCCGGTGGCCCTGCCGGACGTCCTCTCCAGCGACGGCCGGCTGGTCTACATGCGATCGCAGCCGTTCGAGCTCGACGGCAGGCGGCTTCCCCTGGAGGCGATGCCCAAGGGGACCGACGCCGATCGCGGCGCGCCGCCGGCCACCCAGCGGGCCGACCGGGCCCACCTCTTCTGCCCCACCGGGTTTCTCGACGACACCTGGTGGCATCGCACCTATTGGATGTACGGCAGCCGGTTCGTGAGCGGATGGTGCGGCTACTACCTGGCGGGCAAGGTGGCGCCGGCCGGGCGGATTCTCGCCTTCGACGACTCCCGCGTGTATGGATTCGGCCGCAAGCCGAAGTATTACCGCTGGACCACGCCCATCGAGCACCACCTGTTTGCCACCGACAGGCAGTTGCCGGCCCCCCACCAGTCGGCCCCCGACGCCCAGCCCGGCGGCTCGCGCGTGCGGATCGAAAAGTCGCCCAGTCTCAACGCGGCCGGCAAACCCCTCACCGTCGAGGCCTGGGTCAAGGCCGAGGCGGCCGGCGGGGTGGTGCTGGCCCGCGGCGGCGGCGCCCAGGGCTACGTCCTTTATCTGCAAGGGGGACGGCCCCACTTCGCCGTCCGTATCGGGGCCGAGGTGAAGTCGATCTCCGCCAAGGAGAAGATCGTCGGGCGGTGGGCCCACCTGGCGGGCGTATTGACCGCGGAGCCGGGCCTCCAGCTTTACGTCGACGGAAAACTGGCCACCTCGGGCAAGGCCCCGGGGCTGCTCAAGGTCGATCCGCAGGAGGCGATGGAGATCGGCGCCGACGAAGGTTCGACCGTGGGCGACTATGCGGGCCCGTTCGGGCTGACCGGGCTGATCGACGAGGTGCGGCTCTATCGGCAAGCCCTCACCGCCGACCAAATCAAGCTGCACGCCGCCGGTACGGGCCCGGCCGACACGAAAGATCAGCACCTGGTGCTGGCCCTCTCCTTCGACCACGGCAAGGCGACCGACGCCTCGGGCCAGCAAAACGACGGCACGGTCGAGGGTGCCCTGCCCGTGCAGGGAAAGGTCGGCCAAGCGCTGAAATTCACCGGCGGGCCCAGCCGGCCCAAGGGCTTCCTCGTCGACTACCATTGGACGGAGGACCTGCCGTTTTTCGCACGAGCCATGCTGCTGGCCGACGACACGCTGTTTGTCGCCGGCCCCGCCGACCTGGTCGACGAGGAGCAGGCGCTCAGGCAGATCGACGACCCGCAGGTGGAGTCCGAGTTGGCCGAGCAGGTGGACGCCCTGGAAGGCAAGGAGGGGGCCGTGCTGTGGGCCGTCTCGACCGCCGACGGCGAGAAGCGAGCCCAGTGCCGGCTGGACGCGCCGCCGGTGTTCGATGGGCTGGCAGCGGCCGGCGGCCGGCTCTATCTCTCTACCCAGAATGGCAAGGTGGTCTGCCTCAAGGGCCAATGAAGCCGCGCCGGACGAAAGCCCGCATCGTCAAACGCCTGTTCCACGCCTGGGCAGCCGCCAAGCCGCGACAGACCACCGAACCCCGGCCCAGTCCATGGGGTGAACGCCAGCGGCGGCGGTTTGCCGCGGATTTCTCTCACCGAGGGGGCTGGGCCTGCCGCCGCTGTCTGACGGCCTGGCGGATTTCCCCGGCCAGATGTTTCGCTGCCTGCTGCTGGGAAGAATCGCCCTCGAAGGTATGGACGCCCACCGACGCGACACTGGCCTGCTGGCCATAAAGCATTTTGATGCCGCTCATGGGGCAGTCATCGCCGTGGCCGCACTTGATGCAGGGAACATTGCCCAATAGCAGCATCGAGCCCACGTTAACCATGCCCTCCTCCATCATCCAGAAGGCGACCTGCGAGGTGGCGGTCTGGGCGGCCGGGGGCAGGCCCTCGACGTTGGGCGGGCAAGCCGTGGTAATCACGGACGCCCCGACCTTGCCGCGATTCAGGCCCTCGCGGTGCCTGAGACAGTACATCCGTTCGATGAAGGTCTTGCTGCGGGCATCGAGGCTGCTGTAGGGCGTGTATCCTCCCAGCACGAACGCATCCGCGTGGTGGAATTTTTCGGCCAACTCCCGGCCGTCGTCCTGTTGCACGCACTCGTTCGTTTCCTTGCAGCCCAGACACGCCCGGCAGGGTGCGATATCCAGCTCGCTCAACTTGATGAACTCGCTTTCCAGGCCGGTCCACTCGAGGATGGCCTGGACGGCCCGGTCCGTGTTGCTGGTGGGAATGGGACTGCCGCTGATGCCGAGGATTCGGGCTGCCATGACCAGGGTCCTGTTTTGGTAGTTCCATGCCGGGTCGCGACCCGGCCTACAGACTTTCGCCGAGGTTATTCGACCTTCTCCAGCTTCACGTAGTCCAGCCCGAACATGTAGCTCTTGACCGCCTTGGGATTGGCCCCGGTGATTTCGACGGTGAGGCGGTTGGGGCCCTTGTCCAGCGAGAACTGTCCCAGCGCCAGCGGGTTGTGGCCGACCTGGGGGGCGAACCGGTCGAGGGGTTCGCCGGCCGGCCGGCCGCCCAACGAGAGTTGCACCACGGCGTAGTCCCTCGCCTTGGTGAGGTTGGCGGTGACCCGGTAGCGGCCCGCCTGGGGAACCGGAAGCTCCAGCACCAGCCGGTCGCCGGGGTGGGCGTCGCGCCACCAGAGTTGCCGGTCGTTGCTCCAACGAAACGCGTCCGCCTCCTGCACCTGGGTGGTGCCGCCGGTTTTCTCCACGATCTTGAGCGATTCGCCTTCGATGGCCCCGGGCGCGTGAAAGATCTCCACCACGTCGCCGCGCTTTTTGGCGACCGGTAGGGCGGCCGTTTTGGGATCGGGCTGGACGTTGCAGGTGGCCCCGGGCCGGGCGTACCAGAACGTAGTCGGGGCGTAGTTCATCCGCGTGTGCCGCCAGTGCCACAACTCCATGTCGAAGCGGATCGAATGCTGGAAGGGGAGGCTGTCGAGGATGCGGTAGCGGCTGTCCACGGAGAACCCGCCGGCCATGTTGCCCTCGCCCGTGGGCTGGGCGTGGAAGGGCGACTGGAACGGCTCGGCTCGGCACCAGGCGTAGCCGTAGTAGTCTTCCGTGCCGGTACCGATGTGGGAGGGGAAGGTTTCGCCGTCGATGTAGATTTTTTCGTCTCCCTCGCCCCACCAGGCATTGGTGCCGTTGAAGACGGTGAGCGTATCCCCCACGTATTGCCCCCGGCCGTCGATCTTCACGTAGTTCACGTCGAAGGCCCCGCGGCCGGTCTGGTCCTTGTTGGGGCCGGTGTCGATCTTGGTGTATTGATGCCATGCCGCGTGAAAGTGCATACTGCGGTCGTCCCAACTCCAGTTGCCCGCCAGGGCGGCCAGCTCCACCTCGACCGGCTGCTGGCCCGGATTGAGCAGCCTGACTTGGCACGACTTCTCAAAAGGCATCACCCAGAAGCACCGCATCGTGCCGTCCTCGTCCACCTCGGTATACCAGGAGCGGTACTTGTGCAGATGGTAGCCGATGCCGAAGAAGTCGCCCACCGGGCACCAGACGGCCCGATCGCCGTCGAAGGTGATTTCCAGCACGGTGGAGCGCAACGCCTGCTGGGGGTCGCCGGCCTTCAGCCGCAGGGTGAGTTGGCGGATCGCGGCGGGGCCCTTCAGCAAGATCGACCGCCCGCCGTCGTGGGACGACGCTTGCGGTGGCAAATCGCCCGCCAGCCGCACGGGGGGCGAGGCGGGCGCTTGCTCTTCACCCCAACCCGACTGGACCAGCCGCCGGCCGACCTTCTCCACCAGCGGCTTGAGTTGTTCCAGCCGCCCGCGGCGAAACGTTTCCACGCTCGTGCCGGGCGTGTAGGTGCGGTAGTTGATCTGGTAGTAGATCGCCTCGCCCTTCTTAGCGCCGAAGTCGACGATCTTGTCGCTCTGGTAGGTGATTTTGCAGTGGGTCTGGTAGGGAATGGGCAGGTAGAGGTTGTGGCCTCGGCGGGCATACTCCGTCTGCGGCGAGACCGAATCGCTCAGCGGCGGCCCGATCAGGGCCCCGCCGGAAATCAGGTCGGCGATGGGGCCTTGGATGGCCGGCTGGGGACTGCCGTCGAGGTAGACCCGCAGCGTGCCGTTGCTAAAGGGTCCACCTCCCGGCCCGTGCCAGGTCCCCCAGAACCGCACCACGGCGCCGGGGCCCGGGGCGTCCATCATCACGTATTCCCGGCGGCCGGCGTTTTCCTCCACGCGAACAAACTGGCTGCGGTCCCAATTGGCGAACCAGCCGGGCGCCTGCGGCGACTTCGTGTCGCGGTCGAAACTGCTGAACTGCCGGCAGACGAAGGCCGGCTGGGGAAACCGCGCCGGCCGCTGCCGGTCGATCATCTCGCCCAGCAGCGACTCCAGGCTGACCGGTTGGGCCGCTCCCAGCGGGGAAATGGCCGAAAAAACGGCTCCGGCGCAGATCGCCAGCAGGAGCCAACCGTTGGGGATCGATCTTTTCGCCACGTGGAACCCTCCTTCGCTGGCGTTGTTGCCGGCCGAGGGCCGGCCGGAATGCCCCCTATCTTGGTTCGAGCACGGAGTCCGGTCAAGCTGAGCCGCCGGCCGGCGTGGGGGAGAACGCGATCAGCCTTCCGCTTCTCCTTCTCCCTGGAGCGTCAACACGAGTCTTCGCCGCCCGCCGCGGCGACGGTGCTCGCAGAGGAAGATGCCCTGCCAGGTGCCCAGCCGCAGCCGGCCGTGGTGGACCGGCACGGTCAGCCCGGTGTCGGTGAGAGCGGTCTTGAGGTGGGCCGGCATGTCGTCGGGCCCTTCGACGGTGTGGCGGTAGGGAAAATCGCGGGGGGCCAGCGCGTCCAGGGCCCGCTCGAGATCGGCCGGCACGTTGGCGTCGGCGTTCTCATTCAAGGTCAGCGAGGCGGACGTGTGCATCACAAACACGTGCAGCAGTCCCAGGCGAATGCGGGCCAACTCGGGCAGTGCCTCGACGACGTTGCGGGTAATCGGATGGAGCCCCTGGGCGAGGGGCGGGAGCTGGATTTCGCGTTGAATCCACGCCATGGTTTTCCTTCCTGGACAAGGAGAGAAGCTACGGGGGCGCCGGTTTTCGCCCGGCAAAAATCGCCGCCGGGGAGCATGGCCGCGGCGGCCGAATCGGTTAGAATGGCGGAAAGGGCAACCGGCTTCGTGCAGTGCGAAGCACCGCCCGGCAAGAACCGTCAAACGCCTCATCAGACCTCTAATCTATTGCCACCAGCGATGACTTGTAAACACCTCAGGGAACTGATCGAAACGTGCCGGCGCAACAACTTGAAGTTCAGCAGCTCCGACCTGATCCGCATGGTTTGCCCTAATTGCGGCGTGGAGGAGGAATGCCCTTCGGTCCTGTGGGAGGAGTACGAGGGCTCTCATGCGGGCCAGCCGGAGGGCGAGGAAGAGGACGACGGCTAGTGTCCGATCCGATTTGGATCGAGGGGTTCAGGCGTCATGCGGTGCTCGGCGCGGGTCTCCTGACTGTTCGGCGCGGGTCTCCCGACCCCGCCAGCGGGTAGCACCGGTTCTCGAACCGGTGTGGCTGGTGCCACAAGAGGTCAGGGCAAGTCACTCCACCCATCGAATAGCAACACCGCCTGAGCGTTGCCCTCCGCGCACGAGCGGGGTCGGCAGCCCCGCGCCGAACGCGACCTCTTGCCGGCTGTCGCCGGCCCAGGTTCAAGAACCTGGGCTACCCGTCGGCTGAGGTTCAAGAACCTGGGCCACCCGTAGGGTTCACGGTTTCGTGGTCTTGGGCGGTACTGTGGTGTAAGGGGCGGCCGCAGGTCGGGTCGAGGGGGAGGGGGATTTTTGCAAAAAAGCGGCTTGCATCCCCTTGACTACGGAAGAAAAGGCGTCATAATAACGTGTTTTCAGGTTCTTGGTTGCCCGCCTCTATGGCTGAGTTCCAGCCCACCGTGCCAGAGATTCTCAAGCGGCATTTTGGTGAGACCCGGCGTGAACTTTTGCGGTCGCGGTGTTGTCTGACGAGCCGGACGCCTTTGTTTTTCGGTTGTGTGGAGTGTTGTTGCCATGAGGAATGTGTTTGAGGCCATTTTGGAGTGTGGTCACGACGAGGACTTCGTACCCGTCGCGTCGGTTGAGTTTGTGCCCACGGACGCCCCCGCCGGCTCGAAATCGAAGCTGGAAGTGATGGCCGAGCGAGTTCGTCGCGGGATGCCGCTGTGGCATCCGGACGACCGCCACGATTACAGCGGCCTGACCGGCGTGGTTCGCCCTCGCGACTAAAGAGCCGGTCCCCGGCTGGGGCCGCTTCTTCGTCACGACTTGTCCGTGGGCATGGGTTGGCCGCCTTTGGCGGTGGGCGATCGGGCTGCGCGGCCACGCCCTCTCTGGCACGGGTAGGTTGTCTGCGGGGACTGTGCCTTATGGCCCGGCGCAAAAAATGTGCCATACTAACCCGAAGCGCCAGCGAGGGACGCCATTCGTGCGTTTTCGTTCCTCGCTGGCGCTTCGGGTTAGTGTGGCCAAATCGCGAAACGTTGCAGTTTTTTTCGGACGGGCCATACTGCTCGACGGGCAAGTTGCGCGTCGCGCCCCCGCAGCAGCGCGGCCGATTCACCCGGCGGCGGGCAAGCGATCCGGTGGGTCGAACAGTGGGAGTTCACTCCTCACCACACGGAGGCTCGCCGGCGCGGTGATTCCCAGGCGGACTCGATCACCGGAAACCCGAATCACGGTCAGTTCGATCGTATCGCCGAGCCGAATCCGTTCGTTTTCACGTCGTGACAAGACGAGCATTTCGGGTTTCCTCCGTGTTGCTGAGTTGCGTGTATCAGTTCGGCATCCAAGCCGGGCACTGGGTGGGCGCCGGTCGCTTGCCGTCGAGGCGACCGGCGGGAAACGGCCTTTCGCTGATCCGTCGCGGCGGGCAGCGCGGCCGCTGGGTTGGTCGTTGTCATGTGGGCAGGCGGCCGAGCCACCCCCTGGCCAAGCCGGAACCGTTCACCAAGGGCCAGGCGTGATTGCACGCTTCATTTGCGTCGGCAAGCGTGAGGGGGTATCTGCTGCCGTTGCACGGGTTGGTTGGCGGTCGTGAAGGCTTCCGGCCGGCCGATTCTACTTTGCGGGTGGGGCGGGCGGCTCACCGTCCACCGGCGGTATCTTTGGACCAGTCGATAATGAACTTGCCGATTTGCCGGGCCGCGTTTCACGGCGGCCCTCGGTTTTTGAAATGGAAACCGGTAAGTTGTTTTTCGACCGCCCTTTTGCACCAATCAGGCCGCCACACGATCCAAGTTCGGTGCATCCAAGAGCTGGGTCTTGAGAATCCGCTCGCCGGTCGACCCGTAAAACAGAATCTGGTTCCTTTCGGTATCCCAGATGGCGATGAATTTCACCGCCCTGGGGCCGTGAAGACAAAAGAACATGCCGCAAGGGCGTCCCCCGCGGCGAAGCAATCGCTCGGTCAACTCGAAGGCGTCGGTTTTCAGTTCATAGCGTTCACAAATGGTCTCGTTTACGTAGTCCCGCAGTTCCTTGACGTTGCGAATCTGGCAAAAACGAGTAGACATCTGGGATCGGGTCTCCTGTGATGCGCACACAGTCAGCGCAAGAGCGAGAAAGTGTGCAAGAGAGGGAGGATAGAACGGGTGCCAACAATAAGAGCTATCGGCTATTTTTGCCGGGAACCTTTGCGTTAGCGTGCGCATTCTCCAGAGGCTGAGGGCGGAGGGAAGTTTTTTGCCGTGACGCTAATCCAAGCCACCAAAGCAATTGGCCCAACCAGCCTGTGTGAATGGTCGCGGAGGACTTTTTTTGCCTAAAGTCCCCGCTTGCCGTTACGATCGATATTGCTTTCTTCAACCATCTATTTGGCCGGTTTTTCTTCGGCCGCATAGGCGGCAAAAGCGCCGGCCACGTCCGCTTCTTTCTCATCCCCCTTGTGGAACAAGACCCGATAGCGCAGGGTAATCGATTCCCCTTGCTTGATCGTGTAAGACCCGTCCACCTGGTCGGAGTTCTCAAAGTTGTGCCATCCGAAAGGGTTGGCCGCAAACAGGCCGTAAGTTCGCACGTGCCAATAGGTGGGGAAGCGGAAGCTGCTGGGGTGATTGAGGATGGCGATGCCCAGCGTTTCGCCTTCCACGGGCCCATGATAGTCGACCCAGGGCGCACGCTTTCCCCATGCTTGGCGATTCACCAAGCCCTCGCTATTGACGATCCGGCCGCCCCCACGGGGATTGATCTTGCTCGCGTCGGTCTTTCCCTTGTCCGTTTTCGCAGCGTCGACTTTCATCGTGCCGGCCACGCGGATGCCGAAGGTGCCCTCTTTCGTGTCGCCAAACCGGACGTCGCGGTGCGGAGCCTTGATGGTCACGTCGAAATCGATCCAACGGAGGTCTTTATCGGCGCCGAACTTCAGCCGGCGCTGGTCCTCACAGTGGACCCGGCCGTCCGGTCCGACCCATTCGTTTTCGCTCACAATCTCCGCTACCCGGCCGCTGGCGATCTTGGTGAACCGTTTGTGCCGAATCGTTTCCACGTGCCAGAAACTCAAGCCGTCGACGTCGCCGTGGGTGAACCAGAAGGAGCGATGATGGGGATGGTCTTTCCGCTCGGAGGCGTCCCCCTCGGCCATCGGATACGAGCGGGTCATCTTCTTGCCCGTGGGCCCCAGAATCGGCCAGAGGATGGGTGTCCCGTGAAAATTGGTGATGTACTCGGTGAAAAGTTGGCCGTCGACCTTGACGACCGCGCCCGCCTGGGAGCGTTCGGCGGTGACTTCGGCGCGGGCCTGGTGACAGGCGGCCGACCCCATCCCGACAACCAGAAAGGCACTCAAACCAAGCAGGTAGCGCATTGTTGAATCTCCGTTTGCACGAACCGCGGGATGGTAAGGATGGCGGCCGGCGAGATGTCCACGCGACCGGCGAGACCTCTCGCGCCGAACACCATCATAGCCGGCGCCGGAGCCGCGTGCCACTTTTCCCCCCGGTCCGTTCCACGGGGGGCGTGAGCGACCGATGCGAGCAGCGTTCCCCCGGGGGGAAACCCAGGTTCACTCGGCACCGGCTGGAACCCGTCGCCGGTCGGCCAGGCCCTTTTCAAGAGACGATTTGGCGGGCGACCCGGCGGCGGCCTCAAGACGCTCGTCCCCGGAGCCCTCAGCGCTCGTCCTGGATCCGCTTCTGGTACTGGCGGAAACTGACCGGCTGGAAGATCGCCATGAACTGGTCGGTCTGGGCGATGCGGTCGCGGTCCGACTGGAGCAAGTGGGGTATCAACTGGTGCTGGCTGCGGGCGATCTGTTTTTCGGCCAGCAGGCCGTTGCCCTTGGGCCGCACGGTGAGGTGGACCTCGAGGGGAAAGCGGCCCAGTCGCTCCAGTGCCTCGTTGACGGCCATCCGCGGAAAGGGGAGCCGGGCACCGGGGTTCAACTGGGTATTGAGCATCGCGTACCGGTCACAGAATTCGCGATAGTAGTGCATCAGGGCCTTGTTCTGGGCGGGGGCCGTTTCCAGCCGGTAGTCGGTCCAGGGGCTTTCCAGGCGGAGTTGGCCCGACGTCTCGTCAAACGTTTCGGTGAATTGCGGAGTCGCCTGAAAACTCAGGTAGTCGTCTCCCTGGCGCATCGCCCAGGTTTTCAGTCGCTGGGCCAGTTCCTCCAACTCCGACGTGGTGAGCTCGGTCCGCACGCGACGCGACATGTCCAACAGCACGAACCGGCCCCGGCCGCGGTCCAGCACGGTGACTTCGACAGGCTCGTCGAGATAGTCGTAAACCACGTCGTCCAAGAAAATCGTAGTGCTGTGGAAACGAGGCTGCTTGGCGTTGCCGTCGTAAATCCGGTTCTCCACCCGGAACTGCTCGCCCAGAGCGGCCCGGGGCCCGCCCGTCAGGGCAACCAACACCAGGGCGGCAACCAGCCCGACGGGAGCGAGCCGGACCGCCGGTCTCTCCAACCTGAAAGCACGGGGGTCGCGGCTGGCTTGTGCGAGCGTGTTTCCCGCACCGCCGGCCAAACCGGCAGCGGCACCCGGCGTGTGGGATGAACCTTGACGGACCAGTACACCTGTGAGTCGAGAAACCATGGGGATCGCCATTTCGCCAGGGGAGTTTGTACCGCGGGAAGCTGAGGTCGCAGGCCGGCGGAGACGGCCGCATTGGCTTCCGCCGGGGGACGGACGGGATTCGGCGTCCACCGAGGGGAAAAATACCCCAAACCCCCCCAGCGTGTAAATCGCAGAATTCCAGATTTGACTCAAGACCGAGGGGCGGGCGGGTGCGATTTTCAGGTTCTTGACGAGAACCATTCGCACCGATAGATTAAACATTCTGCCGGGATCGCAGGGTTCGGCGGCGTTGCACCCGGTGCGAATTGGGGGATTAGCTCAGTTGGGAGAGCGTCTGGCTGGCAGCCAGAAGGTCATCGGTTCGAGTCCGTTATCCTCCACTTGGGGGGGCCGCAAGGTCGAGCCCACATTCGCCAATACACGCCCAACCCCAAGACCCTCTTGGGGTTGCGTCGTTTCTTGGTCTTGCTGGCAAATATCGGCGGATGCCGGCTGCGCAAATCGGTGCTCACTTGCTCGGGCGAGAGGCTGCCCGGAACCGGGTCAATAGCGGGCAGCAATGGCCACCGTTCCCGTCAATCCCACGAGTTCGACGACCTCCTTGTCCTTGTTCAATCCGGTCCACGGCTGGCCGTTGACCATCACACTCTTGATCGGCGTCGCCTGGGGATGGCGGAAACGTACAAAGACGCTCTTGGGCGGATTGCGACTGGGTATCTCGACGGTGGCGGTGATCTTGCCGTGGTCCACGTCCGAGACGATCTCGTAGGCCAGCGTGCCGAAGTAGGTTGGCGCGTTCCTGATGGCGATCTTCTTGCCCTGTTCCAGCCACACGCGGGGCGTGGCGCGGGCCACCCACAGGGACTGGCCATCCTCCATCACCAACAGGTTGCGGAAGTTCTCCATGAACCAGCCCGCGGTGCCGTTGTCAGGACTACTACAGTTCGTATACTTGCCCAACTGTCCCCATTCCCACAATTTCCCGTCGGCACCCACCAGGGCCGCGTAACAGTTCATCCAGAACCGTAGAAAATTCGGCACATCGTCTTGGAGCAGGTAGATGTTGGCATTGTGCGAGGCCTTGGGGAAGCTTCCTCCATAGCAATTCCAGAACCAGGCGTCGTCCAGTTTCCCCACGGCGCCGACAGACGTTCCTATCTCCTCCATCACGTTGGTTCGCAGTATGTAAGTTGTGACTTTGGGCGACATTCCAGTCTCCTCCATCACGTCCAGGGTATCGACCATGCGGATGTCGTTGGCATCCAATGCGCCGAATGGTTCGGCCAGTGGAAGTGCCCCAAGAATAATGTCGGCCTGCGGACGCTGGGGAGCACCCAACTCCAGATTGGACATCATGCCCCGGGCATACGCCGTGAGTGGAACAAAACTGCGGTAGGTGCCGTTGCGCCCCAGTCGCACCGGCGACAGCACCGCCTCCCGCTGGACGGCCCGGCGGATGTCTCCGCGAAACGCATCGGCCTCGTGGCGGTACTTCCGGCCTGCTTCCGCATCGAACTCCGTCACGGCGTCGGCGAAACGTCGCAGTCCCTGGAGAGCAAAGGCATTGTCGCAATAGTACCAATGCCAGTCACAACTGGGCAAAGCATAATCGCCCAACATACATGGTGGCATGAGACCGGCCACCAAGAGGTCCTGCCGGTTGGGAATGTCCTTCATGTAGAGATTCCGCTGACGGATAATCCAGTCCGCCGCCGCCTGCATTCGCACACGGTTTCGCTGGAACCACGCCTTGTCGCCTGTGAGGAAATAATGCTCCGCCATGCCAAACAGGAGTCTGCCCGTCGAGGCGTGCGTGCCGTCATGGCTGTATCCCATCTCGTGTCTCATGCTGGTTGCCCACTCCAGGGCCCCCTTTCCATCCGCATAATCCCCGTCCGACTTCGCGCCCGGCGCCTTGAGGAAATGCTGATAAACCTTGTCCGCCTCATCGTGCAGACCCACCAGGTCCATTTCATGGGCAACTCGGGCCACCTCAAACGCAAGCCCTCCCCACATGTGCTTGCCTTTCAACTGGAACGAGGCCGCACGCCAAGCATCGGTCCAGCCTTGGTCCGGGAGTTGCACCTCGATGGGAGGGTCCTCGACCTTGGGCAGTGGCGGAAGAGCCGTCCCCACCGGGCATGTCGACAGCCTGACCTCCCGCATGACCTCCTCCCAGGAGGCGGCCTCGTGATGTTCGCGGGTCATCTGGCGAATGCTCTTGAAGTTCCTGGCCGCTAATTCCCGGGCAAATTGCCGGGCGGTTTTTCCGCTACCGACTTTTGCCACGAAAATACCGTGTTCGGGAATCAGGATCGGCCCCTTCTCCAGGTCACAAACGCGAAAGGTAAAACCAGACCTCTTGGTCCGAACGGTAATCCGACTATCCAGGGCAGGGCGAGCGGTGGGGGCATACAGCAACGGTACGACAATGCCCCGTCGAGTATCACCTGCGGCCCGCGATTGCCAGGCACGCCTACCCGTCATCGTCGTTCCCTTGTCCTCCGCCAATGGCGCCACGGGACCGGTTATACCCACAGAGGACTCCAACCAGCCGTCAAAGTCCGTTTTCTCCTTTCCCGCCTGGAAGCCCCATTCTATTTCCACATCCATCCGTTTCCACACGCCCATACTCGGACTGATTACCCGCATACTCGGCACGGCAGACTTGATGTCGCCCGCTGCCTTTCCCTCTTGGCAAAAGACCGCGACCATTTCCGTGGCGGCATCGACTCGGGCACTGAAGGCCCAGTCCATTTTCTCTCCAGGAATACTCTTATACGTCCACGTACGCCGATCCGCTGATATCTCCGGTTTGCTCAGAATCTTATCCACGGTCCACCCAAACCAACCATACGAGGTAGGATAGACCCTCACCTCCACCGCTTCCGGCGACGGAATTTTCTCCCCGTCGGCCGGCCAATGCAGTTCCACCCGATACTCTGCCAGCCTTCCCGTCCAGAGCAATCCCGCCAGCAACCGGCCTTTCGGTTTTGGCAGCAACGGTTGAAGCAAATCAGGCATCCGGTAATAGATGCTTTTCAACTCCTGCTCCGGCAGTGCATCATAAGCCGTCCGATACACCTTATTCATCCGCTCCAGGCGCCGGGGAATGAAATACGCTTCCGGTTTCTCCTGCACCGTCAGATCGGCGCGCCACGCATACGCCCACGGCGCAATGTCCACCGGCTGGCCCGCCAGTTCGTCCAACTCGGCTTTCTGCATCGCCATCGGTGTAAGGCCCGGCGATTCCGCCGCGGACGCAACACCGACGCCCACCATGGCCGACACGACCACTACTCCCATCTGCATGGTTCGCTTGTTCATCGTTCCTTCGTTCCTTTTTTTGTAACCGTTCTCGGGTTTTCGAGGCTCTCGGAGCCTTCCCCGGATGACGAGATGAATTGGCCGCAACAACCAGATTATTTCCATCACGCTGTCAAGGGTCAAATGCAACGCAGCTTTTGGCAAGGACTTCCGCGGAGGTTCGGTAGCCGAGTCGTTTTCGGGGGTGTTGGTTGAGTCGTTGTTCCGTGGCGGACCGAAACGTTTGAACCGGCGCCCGCGACGGGGTAGAATAGGGCTCCCCCTCGAACGCGAGCATCCGTTGAAATAGGGCCCGGAGGCTGCATTCAACGGTATTGGGCTAGGGTGACAACCTCCCGCCAACAACCCACGGCGACCGATCATGAGCGAACCTTTACGCTGGGGCATTCTGGGAGCCGGCAAGATCGCGCGGAAGTTTGCCGGGCAGCTTCCGCAATCGTCGCGGGCGCGGCTGGCGGCGGTGGGCTCCCGCCGGGGCGACTCGGCCGCCCAGTTCGCCGGCCGGTTCGGCGGCCGGCCCCACGGCAGCTACGCCGACCTGCTGGCCGACGAGACCGTCGAGGCGGTCTACGTCTCGCTGCCCAACGGGCTGCACCACGAATGGACCGTTCGGGCGTTGGAAGCCGGCAAGCACGTCTTGTGCGAGAAGCCGATCGCCTCCAACGCGGCCCAGGCCGAGGCGATGTTCGACGCCGCCGAGCGGGCCGGTCGGGTGCTGGTCGAGGCCTTCATGTACCGCTGCCACCCGGCCATCGACGCGCTGATCGAGACGGTTCGCCGGGGCGAAATCGGCCAGGTGAGGCTGATCCGCTCGCATTTCACCTTTCACCGGCCGGTCGACGCGGACGACGCTCGCTATCGGGCCGACCTGGCCGGCGGGGCGATGATGGATGTCGGCTGCTATTGCTTGCACTTTGCCCGCGCGATTGTCGGCCGGGAACCCACGGCGATGCACGCCGTGGCCCATCGCCACGCCGGCGGGGTCGACCAGTACGCGGCCGGGTGCCTCGACTTCGGCGGCCGGACCCTGGGCGTGTTCACCTGCGGGATGACGGTCGAGGCCGACCGGACCACGTTCATCGGCGGCTCGAAAGGCTATATCGCCATCGACGGGCCCTGGTTTGGCCACGGCACGTTCACCCTCGCCGGGCGAGAGGGCGAGGATCGCCGCACGGTCCGCGTCGATGCTCCCCTGGAGCCCTACGCCCTGGAGGCCGAGCGTTTTGCCGAGATCATCCAAGACGGTGCCGCGGCGTGGATCACCCCGGACGACACGCTGGGCAACATGCGGGCGCTCGACGAGCTGCGCCGGCAGGTGGGCGTGCCGGTGTGAACCTGTTTTCACCATGCGTAAACAAACGGCTGCCCCCTTCCAGTGACTACGTCGATTCGGTCAAGCGATGTGACGCTTGGTCGGCCGGGAGCGAACCGATGGGCCTCGACTCCGTCGATCTTGTGTTTCGCATCCGAAAGAACTTCGACGTGGAATTGAGTCCGCAGGACTTTCAGGATCCACCCGCGCCGGGAAGCAAACGTCCGACACTACGAACGACCGTCGGCGACCTGTACGAAGTCGTGGTCAGCAAGCGCGCCCTGCTCGATCTCCCGCCGCCGGAGAACCACTTGAAAGAGGCGGCCATTACGGATGTTTGCCGAACACTAGCCGAGGTGACTGAAATACCGGAGGAGGCGATTGGCCTCGACGATCGGCTCGAAGAGTTCCTCCCTCGCAAAGGACGACGACGAATGTGGCGACGGATGGGGAGAACGCTCAAGGTGAAGCTTCCGCCACTGGTTGCCGACCGTCCCTGGTACCGAATCACTTGGTGGCTGATCTTTGGCGGAACGTTTACCGCCACATGTGTGTGGCTCGTTTGGCTGCTGCGCCAGAGCGACGATCCGTGGTTGAGCATTATGCTGTCGGTTCCTTTGGGTCTGGTATCGGGTCTGATGGTTGCGGCCGCGACGGCCGGCGTGGTCATGTATCTGCCATGGTGGCCCTTGAGGGGAATTCCCAGGGGCATGATCACCATCGAACACTTGGCCCAGTTCGTCTTGGCCTGCAACCGCAAATACTACGTGGAACTCTGCGGTAGCGATTCCAATGAGGATATCTGGCCCTCACTGCAAGCGATCGTTGCCGACGTCTTGGACGTCGACCTGGGAGAAGTCACCAAGGAAGCTGACTTGATTAAGGACTTGGGAATGGCGTAGACCGTAGGCCGGGTCGCGACCCGGCATGAATCGCGAAAGATGCCGCGGGGAAA
>CAYZWG010000019.1:0-26514 GCA_964481605.1 uncultured Planctomycetaceae bacterium | reverse complement strand
GTTGGTCGTGCCCAGGTCGATCCCTACCGCATCCTGTTTGGCCATGAAAGCACGAAGTCGTTCGGACACGAGGCGGGTTCATTGAGCGGGTGTCCCCGGCGCGGCACGTTTGGCACGCGCCGCATCGGGGGCCGGACATCGACATGCGTTCATCTTGAATCCAACACCGCGGAGAGGAAACCTCAAGCCGTATCGGTGGTTTGGTCGGAGGCGAGGTGAACAAGGGATCGGGCCTTGAGGCGCAATCAACCATCGCTCCCCGTTATTCGTCCGATGACCTGAACGGACCTTCAACCCGGAGACACAAGCTTGTGAGGGCTTGCTGCCGTTGGAGTGTCTTCCCCGTCTTTCTGTTCGCGGAGTTGATATCCGGCAACTCCGCATGTCCCGGGTCATTGGGCAGCGGTCGTGGCACGACCTCGATGCCCTTCTGCCGCAGATCGCCGGTTCGCAGCACGGCGACATAATAGGACTTGCCCGGCCTGTTCTTCACCTTCGCCGCTTCTTCACTCGATTTGTACTTTGCCCGGTAGAGAGAAACTCCCGTGACATCATTGATCTTGTGTGGAGCAAACGCTAGCGAATTCAGCCCGCCAACGTCATTGTACCACACCTGCGGAACCCGACGGTAAAGCAGTTCCTCATCCGCGATGGGCTCGGTGCCATTGTCCACGCGCGCGCCTCAATGGAAACCAATCGCCGGAAGCTCTTTCAAAGCATCCACCGTTCGACCAAACGCGTGCCTTCGAAACGGCGGTATTCGACGCTGTCATCGTCCCAGACATGGAACACTTCGGCCCGGTTCTTTTCGCGACGCTCGAAAACGATGCCGCCGTTCGGGTCGGGAACGATCGTGTCCGGTGGCGGGTCTCCACGCTCTTTCAATGCTTCTGCCAACATGGTAGCCAGCCGAATGGTCTCACTCGTCGGTGGCTCAATCCCTTCGTCCTCAAGTCGGCTTGGGTCCCGTCCCCATTCAATCAGTTGGTAATCGATCAGCCTTTGCCACTCTGCACGCGCCTCGTTCGCACGGCCGTCGTCGCGAGTGACCGAGGACTCTTCGTCAACCGTCGTATGCACCGCCCTGCGACACGGCGAAGAGATCTGCGGCGTGAGTTCACCCAGCGACATGTTTCAATCCCCAATGCTTGTTGGCTTCGTCGGTCATGAACTCCCGGAATGACCAGACGATGGTTTCCCGTCCCAAGTCCAAACCAGCCAGAACCGGTTGCAGGGCGTCATCGTTCTCCTCGACCGGTCCACGCGCGGTAAGCGTAAGGCGAATAAACTCCTGTCCCTCTTGCTCCGGGTCGGACTCCAATCCATGTTGCCACCGTATGTGAAGGCGACCGCGTTGCTCACGTATGACAAAACTCCATTCGCCCGTGAAGTCTTCACCATGCACGAGACCATCGATGGTGGGGACGGAACCGAGCGGCTGAAAAAACCCCCAGTCCTTCGCCGTCTCCCAAACGGTTCCCCTGGGAATGTGGTTTACGTACGTGACTTCCCATTGATTCGGTCGGAAATCGCCGAGCCCCTCTCGATCCACAAACTCGATGAACCGCTGTAGCACCCAAGTGAACTCCCTTCGCACATTCTCGAAACGCGGATACTCGCCGCCGGTTTGCCCCAGCCAGTTGAAATGGAGACGGCCGTTCTGGACCTGAATCATCCGGTTTTCGTCCTTGTTCTTGATCTGAAGGCGCGTTGACGGGTCCTGAGTCAACGTAAGATGAGCGCCAATCCTCGCCCATTTTGCCGATTCGGGGAATCGCTCGTACTGTGGCTGCAAGCGTGGAGCGTCCGAGACCGCCGGCCACTCGGTGCTGTCCAGCGTTTTCCAGAATCCCCCCAAATGGGCGTTTCCGAAGCCGGGCAGCGCCTCGAACTGAACGCCCACAACCGTTTCAACGACCGGCGGTTTCTCGTAATCCGGGAGCGGACCTTTTTTCATATCGGCATGCCTGGGTCGCATCGGTTCTCGAATCACTACTATCCTTGAACTTACGGCAACAGCCCGCCACCAACCGGCTCCAAAGCTACCTTATTTCCATTGTACGGGCAAGGGAAACCCCGGGCAGCCGGAAAATCTGCCGCGCCATCCAAGATTGGCGCCCTGTCGTCCCGCCCCAGCCCCGTAGGGCCGGCTGTGCGGAGCCGAAACGTGGCTGGCGCTGCTAAGTGCGGCAACCGGCCCTACGGCAACTGCGAAGTGAGGCAACCGGTCGGCAGAGCCGGCCCTACGGCACCAGCAGACCCAGCCGCCAGGGAATCTGCCCGTAGGGTTTCCCCTTGCGCCGGCCGTCGGCGACGCCCTGGAAGAGCATCCGCGGATTGGCCGGGTCGACTTCCAGCCGCTCGTCGCAGCCGCTGCGGAGCAATTCGCCGTGGCTGAAGGAATCGCACCACTTGGATGCCGTAAAGGAGACATTGGCCAAACCGGCGAACGGTTTGTCCGGGCGGTCGGCCAGCGGCTGCCAGCGGCCGTCGAGCGTTTTGGCCAGGTAGGCCTTGTAGTAGCGTCGTCCCCCGGCCTGGGCCTCGACGATCGTCAGGTAGCGGTCCATCCCGGCCAGCCGATAGGTGTGGCCGGCCTCGAAAATGTCGGCCCGCAGCACGACTTGCGGCAAGCTCCAACCGTGGGGGAAGGCGTCCAACGACGTCTCCGAGCGCCACATCTTGCCGTTGTTCGAGGTGAAGAACAGGTGGGCCTTGGACTGGTCGCAAATCACCCAGAAGTCGATCCACCTCTTCACCGTCCGCGGCTGCCGGGCGAACAGCAGCACCGGCGGCGTCCACGATTTGGGATCGGCCAGGTCGGTGGTGGTGGAGAAGGCCGGCTGCAACGCCGGCTTCCGCGATTGCTCGATCACTTGGTAGATAAGATACCACTTGCGGTGGGGACGAAAGTAGAAGACCTGCGGCGCGCAATAGAAGCCGGGGGAAATCTCCAGCAGGTGCCGCTGGGCGCGATCCACCTGGTCCCAGTCGGGAAAACTGAGATACTCGATCTGGTGCGAGCGGTTCTGCCCCCGCACCGTGCAGAAAACATGCCAGCGCCCCCGGTGGTAAACCACGCTGGGGTCCTTGATCGAGTAGAAGTGATCGCCGGGACGATCCAGCGGAGCCAAGAGCGGCCCCCCGCAGTGCCAGTGAAACTCGCCCCGGCGGAAGGCCGCGGCGGTGTCGTTCGAGGCGTCTTGGTCGGCCGCCCCGGCCCGCGACGCGAGCAGGCCCACCACGGCAGCCAAGAGAATCCAAGCAGGGGCTCGCATGACAAGGTCCTTTCGCAACAAACCGGCGGCGGGGCGAAACCGGCTGGCCGCATACGTCTGGCGCACCGATTCGATTCTAACTCATTGTCCCGAAAAGGGATAGGCGTGAGCAAAATCGCGGCCGGCGGCCGCGAAAATCGGAGCGGCTGTTCCCATGCGTCGCTTGGCATGTCATACTTGTGTGACTGACTTGCGCTGGCCGCGTGCCCATGTCGTGCTGTTGTCGGACTTCGCCCGGTGGCTGATCTGGCGGCCCGGGCGAAGCGAAGTTCTGTTGCCGCGGTAGCCGGCAACATGGCCGATCGCTCACGGTTTTGCTCCTTGCCGGATAGCAGCGTGCGATGGATTCGCCCAGCGAAATGCCGGCTCGCGGCTCCCTATGCCCTATGGGGATGCAAGAATGTCAAGGGATTTCGGGGACGCTTTGGGAGCCCAAGCCATCAGACGATCCGTGGTCTACATGGACAACCACGCCAGCACGCGCGTCGACCCACGGGTGGTCGAGGCCATGCTGCCGTTTTTCACCGAGAGTTTCGCCAACGCGGCCAGCACGACCCACTCTCCGGGCAGGGCCGCCCGTGACGCGATCGAGGCGGCCCGGGCCACGATCGCACGGGGAATCGGCGCCCACGCCGACGAAATTCTCTTCACCAGCGGGGCCACGGAAAGCAACAACGTGGCCATTCGCGGCGTGGCCGAACTGCCGTTGGGCAAGGGAAAACACGTGGTCAGCGCGGCCACCGAACATCTCGCCGTGCTCGACCCGCTGAAAAAACTGGTCCGGCGAGGTTTCCAGGTCACCTACGTGCCGGTCCTCCCGGCGGCCGATGAAAAGGCGGGGCTGGTGGTCCCCGATCGGCTGGCCGAGGCGATTCGCGACGACACCATCCTGGTTTCCATCATGCTGGCCAACAACGAGATCGGCGTGATCCAGCCGTTGGCCGAGATCGGACGCCTCTGCAAGCAGCGGGGAGTCTTGCTCCACACGGACGCCACCCAAGCGGTGGGCAAGATCCCGGTCGACGTCGAACAGCTTCAGGTCGACCTGATGAGCTTCACCGCCCACAAAATGTACGGCCCCAAGGGCATCGGCGCGCTTTACGTGCGCCATCATGCACCCTACGTGCTGATGGAACCGCTGATTTACGGGGGAGGACAGGAAGCGGGAATGCGCAGCGGCACGTCGAACGTGCCGGGCATCGTCGGCTTCGCCCGGGCGCTGGAACTCTGTTTGGAGGAAATGCCGGCCGAGGCTCCTCGTCTTCGCCGCCAGCGCGACGCGCTTTTCCGCGGCCTGAGCGAATCGGTTCGCGGCGTCGAGTTGAACGGCCCCGCCTTGACCGTCCCCGGCGCGCGACTGCCGCACAACCTCAACGTCGCTTTCCCGGAGATCGACGGCCGGGCCCTGCTGCTGGGGATGAAACACGTGGCTGCCAGCAGCGGAAGCGCGTGTACCTCGTCCAGCCCCAAGCGAAGCCACGTTCTGCGGGCGCTGGGGATGAGCGACCGGCGTATTTGGGGCAGCGTGCGGTTCGGCCTGGGACGGTTCAATACGGAGTCGGACGTGGACTACGTGGTTCGGGCCGCGACGGACACCGTCGCCCAATTGCGCAAAGCCGCCGGCTCTTCCGACCGCAACCGCGCGGCCGCCGTTCGGCGCGGGTCTCCCGACCCCGCCACGTAGCCCGCTGCTCGGCGCGGGTCTCCCGACCCCGCCGTGGGTGGCCCTGATAGCTCGCCTATCAGGGCGGCGCAGCCGCAAGAGGCACCTGCTCGGCGCGGGTCTCCCGACCCCGCCGTCGTGCGCGGCAATCCGGCGCGCCGCAACCCTCCCTTCCCGTGCCTGCGGCACCCCGATAGCGGAGCTATCGGGGCCACCCGCGCGAGCAGACTCACCACGGCACCCAAAAGGATCAAACTGCCATTCGAAGTGCGATTCGGGACAGTCACCTGTTTCTTCCTTCGCTGTCTTGTCCGCGATCTTTCTTGGCTTTACAATGATCGACGTTTTCTGTGCGTTCTTGCCTGTCCAAGACCTTGCCTGCCTCGTGATTGGAGCACTCAACTTATGGGCTGCGCTCCATTGCCTTGAACTCGGCCGCAAATACCGAGCGTTGCCAGTGATCAACGCCGAGTCGCGACCCCGCCTGCTTCACCAAGTTCACTCCCAACAAATCCATGGCCATTCTCCTCACGCCATTCATTGTGCTCGCCGCGATCGGCTTGATCCTCAGCCTCATCGCTCACGGGTGCGCGCTTCTCGGATTGCCTCAACCACTTGGCGGCGCCGCTTGGGGGCTCCACGTCGGCATATTCGTCGTATGGCTACCGGTGGTTCTCGTATCAACGCAACTGACGCGCGATTACAAGCGAAAAGACTTCTGGAAGGCAGTGTTACGCGGTTGCCCGAAGTGGATGCGATGGATGACCTACGCGTTTTTCATCTATGCGATAATCAACTTCTTCACGTTCGTGACTGCTGCGCCCGCCGCACCACAAGCACCCACTCCAGCCGTGGTCTTTCGCGGGTTTTCCGGTCATTGGATGGCTTTTTACTTCGCGGCTATTGCCGTACTCTACTCTGCGGTCGTGGTTGCTCGGCGCGATCCGGCGCGTCGGTGCCCAAATGGTCATCCGGTTTGTCCGTCCGCCGACTTTTGCGAGAAGTGTGGTGCAGAGATCATTGATTTCGAATTCGGTGACCGCAACGCTACGGATGCCTAACTCGTTTCTGTTGCGGTTACCGCGATTCTTGACGGTTCGGGTGATGCCGAATGTGGTCACGTGGGTGGCCCTGATAGCTCGCCTATCAGGGCGGCGCAGCCGCAAGAGGCACCTGTTCGGCGCGGGTCTCCCGACCCCGCCGACGTGCGCGGCAATCCGTCGCGCCGCAACCCTCCCTTCCCGTGCCTTCGGCACCCCGATAGCGGAGCTATCGGGGCCACCCGCGCGGCAATCCGTCGCGCCGCAACCCTCGCCTCCCGTGCCTTCGGCACCCCGATAGCGGAGCTATCGGGGCCACCCGCGGAGCCATCGGGGCCACCCGCGGCCCTCTGCTCGGCGCGGGTCTCCCGACCCCGCCGACGTGCGCGGCAATCCGCCACGCCGCAACCCTCCCTTCCCGTGCCCGCGCCACCTCGATAGCAAAGCTATCGGGGCCACCCGCGGAACGTGTCAACCCGTTTGAGACAACCACTGTTTGAAATTCGTGTCGTGCGGGAGTTGAAAGACTTGGGGTTCCGGCAGGCCGCGCCGGGGGATGAACTCGCACCGGCCGTTCAATCGGCCGCCGAAACCGGGGCGACCGGCACCGCGCTGTCCGCCGCCGCGGGCGGCTGGAGTCCGCGAATCGTTAGGGTGGAAACCTTGTTGCCGGCGGCCAGGTCGACCACCCGAATCCGATGGTTGTTCGTGTCGGCCACGTAGAGCTTGTCGCCGGCCGCGGCGATTCCGGCCGGCTCGTCGAATCGGGCGGGCTCGTCGGTGGCCCCCTGCTGGCCGGTGCCTACCAGCGTGTGCGTCTCGCCCGAGAGGGGATCGACCACCTTGATCTTGTTGTTGTAGGTATCGGCCAGATAGAGCTTCCCCCCGGAGAAGACGATGCCCAGCGGGTGCTGCAGGCGGGCCACGCCGGCCGAGCCGTCCACGTCGCCAAAGGTGAACAGCCGGGCCAGGGGAAGATGGGCCGTGCCGACCACGGTCCGCACGGCCGCCCCCGGGCCGAGCGGCACGGCGCGGATCGAACTGCCTTCGCTGTCGGCCACGAACAGCCAGGTGCCGTCCGAGGCGAGACCGCTGGGCTGGGCAAACGAGGCCGTGCCGGACTGGTTGGCCGAAGCGGGCAAGAGCGGCCCATCGACGATGTCCTCCCGGCCGTTGCCGGCGTACGGCCCGATGGCCGACTCGTCCAGCGGCATCCGCCAAATCTGGTGCCGGCCGGCCATGGCAATGTACAGGTCCTCGCCCTCGATCCAGAGCGCCCAAGGGCTGGCCAGCGGAGTGGCGTTGGGCCGGCCCATTCGCAACGGGGGCTGCCGGCGGGCTTGCTCGCCCGTGCCGGCGATGGAGGAAACTCGCCGCTGGGCCAGGTCGATCTTGCGGATCAGGTGGTTTTTCGTGTCGGCCACGTAGAGCCGCCGGCCGCGGAGGGCCATCCCTTGGGGGTCGTTGAACCGGGCCAGGGCGAAATCACCATCGCGGCGGCCCCGCCGGCCCGATCCCACCACGTCGACCAGGGTTCCATCGAGCCTCGCGACGACGATCCGGTTGTGGCCGCTGTCGGCGATCAACAGCCGGCCGGACGCTTCGTCGGCCAGCACCTTGCCGGGAAACGCCAGCGGCGTCGGTTCGACCGGGCCGGCCTTCGGCGCCAGCCCCAGGGGACGCTCGCTGAGCGTGCCTTTGCGGCGATAGTAGGGTGCCGCCTTGCTCAGCACGGCGTCGACCTGCGCGAAGGTGATCTCGCCGCTGGTGCCCCAGACGGCGTAGCCTTCGGGATCGATCAACAGCACCGTGGGCCAGGCGCGTACGGCGAACCGCCGCCAGAGCACGTGCTCGTCGTCGTTGATCACGGGATGGGTAATGTGGTAGCGGCGAATCGCCTCGGCCACGTTCTCGGCTTCCTTCTCCGAGTCGAACTTGGCCGAGTGGACACCAATCACCACCAGGGTATCGGGGTACTTCTCTTCCAGCTTTTCCAACTCCGGCAAGATGTGCATGCAGTTGATGCAGCAGTAGGTCCAGAAGTCGACCAGCACGAACTTGCCGCGGAGGTCCTTCCACCCCAACGGTCGCGAGGTGTTGAGCCATTTCGCGTCGGCCGGCAGCGGTGGAACGGGAACGCGGCGGGCAAAGGGCGCGGCCTCCGGCGGCTGGGCGGCCACGGCGGCACCCGCGCCGTCATGCAGCGGAGTCCCGGCGACCAGCCCGGCGGCCACGACCCACGAAGCGGCCCATCGCAGCCGCGTTGCCGGCGTCCCTTCGTGGTGACACATGCTAACAGCCCAAGCTCGGCAGGATCGGTTTCGGCGGTCGTGCTCGCCTGGGGGGGCGAAGGCGGCCGATACGCCTGTCCAGGCAACTGTATGCGAGGCCCGCGGCCTCGTCAACCGCGGCTGATTTGCCGGCCGCGTCCGCGAGGGCGACCGCTGCCGTGGTCTGCGGCCTATCCGGCCCCTTGCCGGCACCCTGCCCGCGATGCTAACATCGCCGGCGTGGGCTATTGCCGCCGCCGATCCGCCGCCACCATCGCGTCACCACCGACCAACGCTCCACTCCCATGGTCGACCGTTTCTTTCGACTCTCGCAACACGGCACCAACGTGCGGACCGAATTGCTGGCCGGTCTGACCACGTTTCTGACCATGGCCTACATCATTTTTCTTCAGCCGTTGGTTCTCTCGGGCACCCTCACCCATACGCCCAACGGGATCAGCCAATCCGCCGTGATGACGGCCACCTGCCTGGCGGCCGCGCTGGCCACGGCAATCATGGGCCTGTATGGCCGCTATCCGATCGCGCAGGCGCCGGGCATGGGCGAAAACTTCTTTTTCGCCGTCACCGTGGTTCCCGCCGCGGCGGCGATGATCGCTTCCCAGGCGGCCGCGGGAACGCTCGAAGCCGGCGCGAGCCAGCCCTGGCAGATTGCCCTGGGCGTGGTCTTCCTCTCCGGCGTGCTGTTCTTGATCCTTTCGTTTTTCGGGGTTCGGGAGGCCCTGCTGGAGGCCATCAGCCCCAGCATGCGCAACGCCATCGCCGTGGGGATCGGGCTTTTCATCGCGCTGATCGGCCTGCACGGGGCAAGGGTGATCGTGGCCGACGCCGGCCACCTCGTTCGGCTGAATGCCCACGTCACTTCGCCCGACGTGATCGTCTTCGCTTTCGGGCTGCTGTTGACGGCCGGGCTGTTTGCCCGGGGCGTTCGCGGTTCGATCGTGCTGGGCATTCTGGGCACGGCCCTGTTCGCGCTGGGGTTGAAGTGGGTGCTGCCCCATTTGTGGGCGACGGTTGCCCAGGCGCCGCTGGTGAAAGACTCCGCGCTGATGACCCAGTTTACAACCACGGGAAGGATCTTTTCGCGGCCGCCGTCGGTGGGGCCGACGCTGTTGAAGATGGACCTCGCCGGGGCCCTGGCACCCGCCATGCTCCCCTTCATCCTGATCTTTCTCTTCATGGACGTGTTCGACACGCTGGGCACCCTGGTGGGGGTGAGCGAGCAGGCCGGCCTGATTCGCGACAACAAGCTGCCGCGGGCGCGGGAGGCGATGCTCTCCGACGCGATCGGCACGGTGGCCGGGGCGGCGCTGGGCACTAGCACGGTGACCAGTTACATCGAAAGCGCGGCGGGAGTGGAACAGGGCGGCCGAACCGGGCTGACCGCGGTGGCCGCGGCGGTTCTCTTCCTCGTGGCGATGTTCTTCGCCCCCCTGGTGCAAACCATCGGCAGCTACCCCGCGATCACCGCGCCGGCGCTGGTCGTGGTGGGGGCAATGATGATGCGGAACGTCACCAAGATCGACTGGACCAACCATGCCGAAGCGATCCCCGCCTTCGTCACCTTCCTGGGAATCCCCCTCACCTTCTCCATTGCCGACGGCCTGGCGCTGGGATTCGTGCTCTATCCGCCGGTCAAGCTGCTGGCGGGCCAGCACCGCGACGTCCGGTGGCTGGCCTATCTGCTGGCCGCGGTGCTGGCGGTCTACCTGGTCACGGTGCGCTCGCGGGTGGGCTGACACGCCCCCTCGTTCAACCCGGCCGCTTGCTTGCAATAACGGCTGGATGTGCGAGAATCGCCGGTATGAAGCTGCTGCCGCAATACTCGATCCGGCTGCTGTTGGGCGCCACGGCCCTGGTGGCGGCGGCCTTTTCGGTCGTGGCGCTGGCGATGCGGGGCCACGGTTGGGCGGTGGCGGTGTCGGCCGCCGTGGCCGGGCTGGTGATCCTGCTGGGGGTTCACGCCCTGCTGTTCGCCCTGGTGTGGGCGGTCTCCTTGATCCCATCACCCCTGACGCCGAAGCGGACACTCCGTCACGATTCCCCCTTCCAACGCATGGAGACGCCGCCGCGCTCCGCTTCGCCCTTCGGCGAGGTGGCCGTCGGGGCGATCGTGCTCGACCGGCCGGGGGCCGCCGATGAGACTTCTTCCCCGTAACTTCCCGCGCGGTTCTTGCCGGGCAGCGCGACGGATGCCCAGCGCTCGGCGCAGGTCTCCCGACCTCGCCGAAACCACCCACCGCAGCGCTCGGCGCAGGTCTCCCCGGCACGCCAGGCTGGGATGCGGTTTCATCTTGCTGGCGGTGCTTGCCGGGCCGGCCTTCGGCCAACCGGGGGTGGTTCCCACCACGGTGGCGGGCGGGGGCCTGCGGATGACCGTCGATGCGGGCTGGGTCGACGGCGGCGGCTACCGGCCGGTGCGGATCACACTGACTCCGACCGTGCCGCCGGCGGCCGATCGCACCATCTCCCTGGAACTCACCGCCAAGCAGTTGTGGGGAAGCAACCGGGACATCGCCCGGGTGGTCGAGGAGGTGGAGATTCCGGCCGGTTCCGGGCCGGTCGAGGCCACGCTTTCCGTGCCCCAGATGGTCTGGTGGAGGAGTTTCCAGGTTCGTGCATTCGAGGACGGACAACTCGTGCGGGGGTTGACCGCGGGAGCATCGGCCAATTTGAGGAATGACGTTTGGCAGGAGAAGTATCCCCGCGTACTGGTCGTCGGCGGCAAGTTGCCGGACAGCACGGCCCTGGGGCACATCCTTGGAGCGGAGGAGTATTATCAGTATGGGATGACTAACCTCCTGGCCAAGGGCCGCCTGCCGCTTCCCTCGCTCATCGCCAGGCAGCCGGCCGAACTGCCCCGCAAGTGGATCGACTACAGCAGTCTCGACCTGGTCTGCCTCTCGCTGGCTCAATTGCGGTCGCTTAGGGCACAACGCCCGGAGGTCTTTTCGGCCATCCGCGACTGGACGGCCGGGGGTGGAAACTTGCTGGTTTCCGGCGTCGAGTTGGACACCTCGGGCCTGGCCGGGTTGAAGGCCCTGCTCAACCTTGCCAAGGCGACGGACGAACGGTCGGCGGGGGAAAATGGCTGGGCGAAACCCCCATCCTCGGCTTACGGGAAACGCATCCGGGGCGGCTCGTCGATGTGTCGCGACCCCTTCAGGCCGCTCGGGCAGGGGAAAAACCAACCCCCCGCCGCCTTTGGCAATTCCACCCGCGCGGCGAAATCTCCGCGTCCACCGCGCTGGCGGCAGTCGCGCACTCCGCCGGCCGACCCCCCGTTCGTCTTCCGACCCTTTGGCCTGGGAATGGTCGTGGCCTTCGCCCCGGGCGATCCCTTCGACGCTCCCCCGGTGACCTGGGCGTGGATGCTCAACTCGGTCGGCCCGGACCGGTTCTATTGGGCTCGCCGGCACGGGCTTTCCTGCTATCAGCCGAACCCCGAGTTCTACAACTTCCTCATTCCCGGCGTGGGGCTGGCGCCGGTGGGGGCCTTTCGCGTGTTGATCACGCTGTTCGTGCTGGCGATCGGACCGCTGAACTACCTGCTCCTGCGCCGCTGGCATCGACTCCATCTCCTGATGCTCACCGTGCCTTTCAGCGCGGGCATCGTTACGCTGGCGTTGTTCGGCTACGCGCTGGTGGCCGACGGGCTGGGCACCCGGGTGCGACCGCGGAGTTTCACCTTGATCGACCAGCAGGCTGGGCAGGCAGTTTGCTGGACGCGGCTGTCGTACTACGCCGGACTGGCGCCGGGCCGGGGGCTGACCTTCGACCGCGACGTGGCCGTGATTCCCATCGAGCCCGTTGGCCCCGACCGGTGGCCGACGCGGGAAGTCGTCTGGAACGACCGGCAGCGGCTGACGGCCGGCTGGCTCCGCCCCCGCACGCCGGCCCAATACCTCACCATTCGCTCCCGCCCGAGCCAACTGCGGCTGGTGGTGGGCGCGGCCGACGCCGATGGGCTGGCGATCGAGAACCGGTTGGGCACGCACCTCGAAGCGGTCGTCGTCCGCGACCGGGAGGGACGCAGGTTTGCCGCCGGCGATGTCGCCCCGGGCGCCGCCGTGCGGGCCACCCGGAGCGATGTCGCGTCGGTCGCCCAGCGCGCCCGCAAGTTGATCCAAGCGAACGAGCCGGCCTATCCCCCGGGCATGAAAGGGAGGCCAATCGTGCGGCGCTCGCGGATTTACCGGTACGTTTACGCTTCGCGCAACCAACGCAAGGTAATGATGCGGACCGGCTGCCTGGAACGCCGTATCGACCTGGCCCGGAAGCTGCTGGCGGGGGACGCGAAGGGTCTGCCGCCACGAACCTACCTGGCCGTGGTTCGCCGCTCGCCGGAGGTCGAGCTGGGCACCTCGGCGGCCCGGCCCGAAGCGAGTTTGCACGTGGTCATCGGCAGTTGGTAGAGGGCGCCATGGTCGATTCCCATCCGATGATCGAGCTTCGCCAGTTGCACCGCTTCTTCGGCACTACCCGCGCCGTTGCCAATGTCTCCTTTCAGGTGGAGCGGGGGCAGGTCTTCGGCTACATCGGCCCCAACGGGGCGGGCAAGACAACCAGCATGAGGATTCTGGCCACCTTGGACCTGCCCACCGCCGGCGACGCCCTGATCGACGGCTTCTCCGTGGTCGACGATCCCGACCGGGTCCGCCGCCGGCTGGGTTTCATGCCCGACTACTTCAACACCTACCCCAATGTCGACGTCCGCGAATACCTCGACTTCTTCGCCCGGGCCTATCACTTCCGCGGCAGGGAGCGAACCCGGGCGATCGGGCGGGCGATGCGGTTCACCGGGCTGGACCAGTTGGCCAACAAGCCGATCGACGGCCTTTCCAAGGGGATGAAGCAGCGGTTGTGCCTGGGGCGGGCGCTGGTTCACGATCCCGCCGTGCTGGTGCTGGACGAACCGGCGGCCGGGCTCGACCCCCGTGCCCGGATCGAGCTGCGGGAGCTGATCCGGGCCTTGGCCGACGAGGGCAAGACGATCCTCATCAGCTCGCACATCCTCACCGAGCTGGCCGAGATTTGCGACACGGTGGGGATCATCGAGCGCGGCTCGCTGGTCGCCGTGGGCTCGGTCGAGGAGATTCAAAAGCAGGGCGAAACGCCCCAAAACCTGGTCCAGGTTCGCCTGCTGGACGACCTTCCCGGGCTGACCCGCTGGCTGGGCCGGCACGCCCGCGTCAGCGAGGTGCGGCAGAACGGCGAGACGCTCGAATTCTGTCACGCCGGATCGCCGGCCGACGAAGCCGATCTGCTCCGCGAGATGATCGCCGCGGGCTACCGGGTGGTGGCCTTCGGCACGCGGCAGCGGACGCTGGAGGACGTCTTCATGCAGGTCACGCGGGGGCTGGTGCAATGAACGCGGAAACGGCGGCCACGCCTGGAGGTGTGAGAGCCTCTCCGACCGGTTCGTGGGGACGGATCGACCGGCTGATCGAGTCGCTGGGCGAGCGACTCAACCCGATCCTGGTCAAGGAGGCCCGCCAGGCACTGAAGAGCCGGCAGTTCGTGTTGACCTTCGGGCTGCTGTTGACGGCGGGCTGGGTTTGGTCCTGGTTGGGGCTGGCCCTGATGGGCCCCGAAGTCCATCAGGGTACCAGCGGGCCGACGATGTTCAGCGGGTATTTTGTCATCCTGGCGTTTCCCTTGCTGGTGGTTGTGCCCTTTGGGGCCTACCGCTCGCTGGCCGCCGAGCAGGAGGACCGCACCTACGAGTTGCTTTCCATCACCGACTTGAGTCCCCGCCAGATCGCCGGCGGCAAGCTGGCCAGCGCCGTGGTGCAGATGCTGATCTATCTTTCCGCGATTGCCCCCTGCCTGGCCTTCACCTACATGCTCCGGGGAATCGCTTTGCCGATGATTCTCACGATGATCTTCTATCTCGCGTTGGCGTCGCTGGGGTTTTCCGCAGTGGGGCTGTTGGCCGGCACCCTGACCGGGGAAAAACGCTGGCAGGTGGTGCTCTCCGTGGTGCTCATCGCCGCCCTCCTGTTGGCCTTCTGGATCGCCTGCTACATCGCCGTGAAAATGATCTACGAGGCGGCGGAGGTCCATTTCGACGATCCGAACTTCTGGCTGAGAAACGGGGCGTTCTTGACGGCCTATGCCGGCTACTTCGCCCTGGTCTTCTTTGCCGCCGTGGCGCAGATCACCTTCGCCAGCGACAATCGCTCCACCCGCCTGCGGGTGGTGATGGCGATTCAACAACTCTGCCTCGTCGGCTGGACCGCCTGGTTTGTCCTGTCCATCTGGCCCCGAGAAGAAGGGTTCTTTTTTTTCTACTTTTCGTTGATCGCCCTGCACTGGTACGCGATGGGCGCCCTGATGACCGGGGAGTGGCCCGAAATGTCGTCCCGGGTCAAGCGCCGGCTGCCCCAGAGCCTGCTCGGCCGGGCCTTTCTCACCTGGTTCAATCCGGGGCCCGGGACCGGTTTCATGTTCGCCACCGGCGGAATGCTGGCCGCGCTGGCCGCCGGCGGCGCGATGATCTTCCTCAGCTACGCCTACACCCCGGGTTCGAACTGGCCGGGAAGCACACTGTCCAGCGTGCTCGTTTTCGCGGTGCTCGCCACCTGCTACGTGGTGATCTATCTCGGCGCGGGGCTGCTGGTGATCCGCATGGGGAGAAAAGTGGTCAACGCGACCCTGTTCCTGGCGGCGCTGGCGCAAATCCTCCTGGTCGCGCTGGGCGTGGCCGGACCTCTGCTGGTGCAGTCCTTGAGCCGGTCGATCCCCTTTTATGAATACACCTGGCTGCAAATCCCCAACCCCTTCTGGACGCTGATGCACGTGGTCGCTCGCTCGGCCCTGCCGGCGGAGACGCCGATCTTGATCGTCGTGCTGCCGCTGGCGGCATTGGTTGTCTTCGTGCTCAATCTGCCCGGCGTCGCCCGGGAGGTCCGCCAAGTGCGGATCGTGGCCCCCCAGCGGGTGGTCGAGGAGGACACGCAGCAGGCCGCCCAGGCCCATCCCCCCCGGCCCAGGCAGATCAGCCCCTGGGACCGCGAGTTGCCCGAAGCGTAGATCGCGGTTCTCGATCCGCGGGTTCCCAAGCCGGAGCTTGGGAACCAGGTGAGAGCCGGAGCTTGGGAACCAGATTTAGTTGTCGTCTCGGTCCCAAGCTCCAGCTTGGGACCGCACTTCCGCGAAGCTCTGCTTCGTTCGCCCGGGGAGCAAAACTCTCGATCTGTGGGTTCCCAAGCCGGAGCTTGGGAACCAGGTGAGAGCTGGAGCTTGGAAACCAGGTGAGAGCTGGAGCTTGGGAACCAGGTGAGAGCCGGGGCTTGGGAACCAGGTTATCCGGCAGCGTGGGTCTCCCGGCACAGCTTGCCAACGGCGGGCCAGCGGCTATATTCAGACTCACGGAAAATGCCGAATCGACGATTGCCGGGGCTGCCCGCGGGTGGCGGCTCGCTTGGGGGGGTGGTTGTACAGAAAAGGGAAAATGTATGTCCGATAAGGAACGGTTGCGAGAATACCTGGACGCCGACGACGTCAACGACGCCACCTTTGACGAGATCGCAAGTATTTGCAGCAGAAAGGCTTACGAAGCCGGCGAGATTGTTTTTCGCGAGGACGAATCGTCCGATCATCTCTACATCGTCGACTCCGGACAGGTCGACGTGCAATACCTCCTGCCCAGCGGAAAACGAAAGACGGTGGACACTCTCCGCCAGGGCGATTTCCTCGTCTGGTCGGCACTCGTCCGACCCCACTCGACCGAGTCCATCGGAATCTGCCGGGCACAGACCGAGTTGCTGGCGATTGACGCCGCGAGACTCCGTGAGTTGTGCGAGAAGGACACGCATTTCGGCTACCACATGATGGGGCAGCTTGCCCGGGTGATCCGCCGGAGGCTGAAGGCCGCTCGAATGCGGTTGGCCGACTACGACTGACCGCCTCGCACTTTCGGGCGCCGGATCACCGCGATCGGCGTACGGTGTCCTTGAGAATTTCCACCGCCCGGTCCGCCGCGTCGAGATTCACGTCCAGGTGGGTCACGGCTCGGACCGTGTCCGTCGCGGTGGGCAGCATCAACAGCCCTTGCCGGCCCAGCCGGTGGCAGAATTCGGCGGCGCCGGCCAGGGCGGGATCGACGCGAAAAAAGAGGATGTTCGTGTCGACCGTCTCCGGCCTCAGGGCCAGTTCCTCGATCTGGCGGATGCCGTCGGCCAGTCGCCCGGCGGTGGCATGGTCCTGGGCCAAGCGGTCGACGTGGTGCTCCAGGGCATACAGCGCGGCCGCCGCAATCACCCCGCACTGCCGCATTCCGCCGCCGAGCACCTTGCGATGGCGCAGGCCCTCGGCGATCAGGTCCCGCGGCCCGGCCAGGGCCGAGCCCACCGGGGCCCCCAGTCCCTTGCTGAAACAAACGCTCACCGTGTCGAAATGCTGCGTCCAGCGGGGCGCTTCGATGCCCGTGGCCACCACGGCGTTGAACAGTCTCGCCCCGTCCAGGTGGGTCCGCAGCCCGTTTTCGTGGGCCCACCGGCAGACGGCCTCCACGGTTGCGTAGGGTTGAATCCGCCCGCCGCCCCGGTTGTGCGTGTTTTCCAGCAGCACGGCCCGGGTGCGGGCCAGGTGGGCATTGTCCGCACGGATCAAGCCGTGGAGTTGTTCGGGGTTCCAGACGCCGTACTCGCCGGGGACGGTGCGGGCGGCCACGCCGCTGAGCTGTGCGTAGCCGGCCTGCTCATAGTGATAAATGTGGCAGCCGGCCTCGCAGATCATCTCGTCGCCCGGCTTGCAGTGCAGCCGCACGCCGATCAGGTTCGACATCGTGCCCGAGGGGACATAGAGCGCGGCTTCCTTGCCCAGCATCTCGGCCACCCGCGCTTGAAGCCGTTGCGTGGTGGGGTCCTCGCCAAACACATCGTCGCCCACCGCGGCCTCGGCGATGGCCCGCCGCATGGCGGGCGTGGGCCGGGTCACCGTGTCGCTGCGAAAGTCGAGAAGATCATCCGGCATGGGGTTGAGCATGACTCTTGTTGCGCTCGGCAGGCAAGACGGGGAGGAACTCCCGGTAGTATCGGGCGGTGCCGGCCGCTTTGCAAGCCGCGCCCGTGGCGAACGCCAAGGGTGGGCACCGGGAACGCCAGGGTAGCACCGGGAACGCCAGGGTAGCACCGGTTCTTGAACCGGTGTGGCTGGTGCCACAAGAGGTCGGGGCAAGTCACTCCACCCCGGGGAGTTGAACGGAAACGCGAGCCTGATTCGGCCCGACTCGTGCCTTGCCACGGTCTGGACCGATTGTTAGATTGACCGCGGCGGGAGAGGCGGCGGGACGATCGTCGCGGGGGGTCAGAGGTACGGTTGTCCGATGCGTAGCGTGAGCAGCGGGGGGAGATTCTGATGGCACGAGCCAAACGTTGGCACCCGGCCCAGGAGAGCGACGAACTGGTCTTCGCCGTCTGCGACCGCTTTCTGAAGCAATTGGAAAGGCAGTTCGACCCCCGTCAAGAGGGGGCGGATCGCGAGCGGAAGGGTGCCGCGGCGGCGGTGGCCGAATGGCTTCGGACGGACCGGGGACGCGAGGACCTCACGCGGGAACGCATCTATCCGTTGTTCTGGGACGCCTTGCGGCGGAACTTCCTTTTCCTCAATCCGCCTCGCGAAAAGCAGCTCGCCCGGGGCCTGGCGAGGAAATTCGGCCTCGACTGTTACGACGCCGACGAGACCACGCTCCAAGTGATCAACGCCACCGGCACGGAGGCCGCGCATCACGTCACCACGGCGGGCGCCGACCTGGTGGTCGACCTGGTGGAAAAGGTGGCGGCAAGCAAGAACGCCGGGCGGCGTCCCGGCGAGGCCGCTGCCACGGTGCATATCGGGATGGGTGCGGGGTTTGCCACGATGATGGTGGCCAAGCGTTTGGCCCAGCGGGTCGACGCGGAAAGCGAATGCCCTCACTTGGTGCTGCACGCCCTCTCGGCCGGCGGCTTTCTGGTCAACGAACCGCAAAAAGCGCCGGTCACCTATTTCAGCTATTTCGAGGGCCTGTTGGCCAAGGTCGACTACGTGGCCCTGTTTGCCGAGACGGCCGTCACCTCGAACGACGATTACGAGCGGGTGAAGAAGAGCCCGGGCGTGCGGCGGTCGTTCGAGCGACGAAGCGAGATCGACATCATCGTTACGTCCCTGGCGAGCGCCCACCACGAGCACGGGCTGTTGGTCAACTTTCTCCGCTATTTGATCGAAGAGGGCATCCTGGGGGAGGACGCTTTCGACGAGATGGACGCCGCCGCCTGGAAGGGGGACGTGCAGTTTCGGCCTTACGGGCCCAAGGGACCGCTGATCGAGGAGTGCCCGGTGCGAGCAGTCACGCTCTTCGAGTTGCCCGAACTGGTCGAAATGGCCCGCGCGCCGGGCAAGTACGTGGTCTTGCTGGGCGGCCCGTGCGGAGAGTGCGGCGGCTCGAAGGTAGACGCGCTGGGGCCACTCTTGGCCGAGGAGAATCTGCGGCTCTGGACCCACCTGGTCACCGACGTCCAAACCGCCCACGACCTGCTATGGGCGACAAAAAGGCAGGAAGCGTAGGGCCGGCTCACGGTGGGTCGCCGGGCGCGATCACCAACAGGGCCCAGCAGGGAATCGGCGGCAGTGCCACCACGCAACGGTCTCCCTCGACGCGAATGGCAGCGTCCATCGTCACGACCAGTTCGTCGAACCGGCCGGTTCGTTCCGCCCGATCGTGCCGGCTGGCATCGTAGGGGGCCGGCAGCCGCAGTCGCGCCCTGATCGGCCTGTCGCCGAAGAGGGCGTCGGCGCGGATGGCCAATTCCGCCGCGGCCGGCTTGTCGCCCCATTCGACCAGGTGAACGACCACGGGGGCCTGCTCCCGGCCCGGCTTGGCCCGCACAATCGCCGCCAGGCCGCCACTGCCGCCTCCGACGGCCACCGGGGGATTCTTACCATATCGTGCCTCCTCCATCCCGGCCACGGCCAAGGCCGCGTCCTCGTAGCCGTCAAGATACTCGGCACTGGCCCGAATCAGCCCGTAGAGGTCGGCATATTGTTCCGGCGTGCCGAAATAGCGGGGGGCATCCCGGGGCATGTAGACGTCCCAGGGCACCATGCAGAGCCCGCCCGCCGCGTAGACCGTGGCGATCGTCCGGCGGGTGCGGCGCTGCCAGGCGTCGAGGTCCCGGCGGTCGCCCTTCTTCGGCATGGTCACCACCTGGACCCGCCGGTGGGCGGCGGCGGCGCGGATCGCCCGCAGCAACCGCTTGGGCGTGGCCTGGCCCAGCGAGAGCTCTCCAAAGACCCAGTCGAATTCCTCCTCGATCGGCCCCCAACGACTCGCGCCGTTGTTGCAGGAGACGGGAACGCGGCGGCCGGCGTAGTCGTCCATCGCCTGGCGGGTTCGCCGGTGGAAGTCGATCGTGGCCTGCGTCTGGAACTCGACGAACAGTTCCTTTAGCCGCCCGCCGTCCCAGCGGCCGAAGGCATCGCCCACCGGCGCTTTCCGCCGCCGGAGAAGGTCGCGGTAGTCGAACGAATCGAGATCGTCCAGCCCCAGTTCGCGCTGTTGTTTTGCCGACAGATGGGTGGCCAGATAGCGGCGGAAACCTTCCATACAGTGATCGCAGAAGCAACCTCCCCAGTGGGTCGCGTTCTCGTTGGCGCCCGGCTCGTCGCGCTGCATCACCTCGGCGCCGGCATCCAGGTAGCGCTTCAAGTAGGCCACGTACCCTCGCTCCAATTCGGGATTGTTCACGCATCCCCAGAGTGTCGGACTCCACGTCCGCTTCCAGGGGGCGATGATCGGCTCGCCTTCGAGGTTGACGATGCAGACCTTCTCCAGCCAGTTTCGCTGGCCGGGGGGCGGAAGATACGAGGGTGCCGCGGCCGCCCCACCGAAAAGCCGTCCGGCGGCTTTCAACTCGGCAATGAAGTGGCGATCGGTCACGTAGGCCCACTCCAGCCGCGTCACGTGAAACCCGTGGACCGCCTCCATCGTGTCGTGGGGATCGCCCGAGCCGGAGGGGTGCAACCGCAGCGTTCGCATGATCACGTCGCTGGGCTTGGGGCTGCCGGGTGGGCGGGGCACCGGCTGGGCAACCTGGCAGAATCGCTTTGGCCGCGGCGGCTGGGAAGCGGCCTTCGACGCCCGACCGGGCGCCACCGGCAGGCACAACACGAGAATGACAACCGGCAAACCTCGGGCCATGCTTCACTCCTTGCCGGCCGGGTGCCGGCGGACCGTCCAAGCGGAAGTGGCGGGCGGGGAACGGGCGCCTTCTGTTGCCGCTCTGGAAACAGAACGGCAGCGTGAGGCTTCTGCCGAGCGCGGCAATGAGGGGGGTTCCCGGCAACGCCAAGTCTACAACAGCCCGGCCGCTCAATCCACCGCCGTGCGTGGCCGAGCGGCCACCGCCGGCCGCGGCCGCTGGGGCCCCAAGGCCAACGCGATCCAGCCGTCCCGGACCTCGAGCTGCGTCACGGCCAAGCCGGCCAGGCGGGGGTCCTCGGCAAGCTGTGGCGGCACCACCGGCCAGGTCCGATCCTTGGGAAAGGTCTTGCTGAAGATGCCCCGCAGGGCAATCTGCGAGCCGGCCTTGAGCCGGCCGCTCAGACGCACCACGCCGTCTCGTGCCAGTTCGGCCGTACGGCCGGTGATCCGCGGCCGGTAGGAAACCAGCACCTCGAAGTTTCGCCAGTGGCGAGAACCCTTGCGAAGCTCTCGCACGGCCAGCCCGATGGTGAAGCGACCGTCGCGCAACTCCACCCTGACGGCGTCGCGGGGGGCAAAGGTGATCCGCGCGTCGTCGTTTTCCGTGGTCCGCTGGAGCATCTCCGGCCGGTCGAACCGTTCGGCGATCCGCTGCCGCAGTTGGGCAATCGAGAGCGTCGCCCCGTCCAACTCCAATCGCTGCAACACGTTGTTCAGCGCCGACTGGTGTACCTGGCAACTGAGCACGCTGTCGGCAGGTGCCCAGGGCCGAGGCGTGTCGGCTCCAAGCTGCAACACGCTGGCCACGCGCAATTGCATCACCATTCGCTTTTGCGTGGTTTTCGATTCGACCAGCGTGGGGCCGACCGACATTTTGGCCAGGGGGTCCAGCAGGCGGCCCTTCAATCGCTCGCCCAATTCACCCAACCTGGCGTCCACCTCGGCGTCCACCTGTTGCTTCGCCTGGTGGTAGATCTTCTCCTTCACCTCGCGGCGAATCTCGGGGCGGCTCCGCTCGTGCTCCGACCGGGCCGCCTCTTGCATCAGCGAACCCAACAGCGGAATCGGATCGAACAGCGTTCGCACGCCGCGGAGCCGGGTGCGATTCTCGGCGGTGACCTCGGCCGGCGCCAGGTGCAGTCCGTCCGTGGCCAGCTCCACCCGCTTGACCGCCGAATAGGTCGACGCGCTGTCGTTGAAAAGCGTGGCCGGACCGCTGGTGGTATAAGTCCGGGCGGAGACCGTGCCGTCGATCTTCAACGCCATCCGCAGCCGCCGGGGGTCGGGAACCAACTCCAGCGAAACCTCCGCGTCGGTCCGGCTCTCGCCGCGAACCGGTTTGCCCAGCACCGTGTCGCGAACCCACTGGTACTGCGGCTGGCGATCCGGAATCAGCCGGTTCAACAGGTACGCGGTCACCGCGATCCGCACGTTGGGGTTGCCGTAGGTCGCCGCCAGACGCTCGCTCAGCCGGCGGCAGGCGGGCTGGCCCGCATAGGTGAGCTTCAACCGCTCCGACCCGATCACACCGGCCGCAACCGGCGACCCCGTCCGATCGTACTTCTCGATCGCCTCCAGCACCCCCTCCGCGTCGATCGGCTCGGCGGCAATCGCCTCCAACTCGGATCGCAACCCGGCCACCGGCTCACCGGCGACAAAACGCTGCTGTGCCGGGCTCCAGCGCGCCGTGTCCAGCCGGGCCAAGAGCAACCGCGCCACCAGGCGTTCCGTCGCCGTCCAGGTGGTTGCCTCGCCGGCCGCCAGTACGGCCAGGTGATCCAGCCCCAAAAACTCTTGCCACCGGGCACCCTCTTCGCTGTCGCGGGTCCGAGCGGCCAACACCGCCACGCGTCGGCCCAGCGCGGCGCGATCGGCCTTCTCCAACGCCACCGGCCCGGCCAGTGTAGCCGCGCGGACCAGCTTCCACAGCTCCAGTCGCCGCCCAACCATTCGACCCGCCGCGGCCACCCGCGCCCCGGCCGGATCGTCGCCCAACGAAGCCGCCAGGTCTTCCCCCGATCGAACCCGCCGCTCCAACTCATCGAGCCAATGGTCCGTTGCCGGGCCGGCTTCGGCCGTGGCCATCGCCAGCCGTCGCAACGCGGCGGCCGTATCGCGGGCCCAATCCCCGGTGCGGCAATCCCAGGAAAGCTCGTCCAGGGCCTCCAGCAGACTTCCCACCAGGGGCTCCACGCGGGGATCGACGCGTCGCGGGCCGGCAGCCAGCCGGGCGACCTCCTCCGGCCGAATCACCGAAATCCCCGCCACGCCCTCAGTCTCGCGGTTGTCGTCCCCGCGGGACTCGCCGGTGGTGGAATCGGTGTCGGGCCGGTCGGGTACGGCCTCCGGCTGGCGAAACGCCGACCCCGCCAGCGTCCCCCCCAACGGCTGCAACTCCGGCCCGGACGCCGGCGTCTCGGCCTCGCTGGCGATCCCCAGTTCATCCCATTCTCGACCGGAGTAGTCCTCCGCATACCGGGACGCAGGCACGGCTGCCAACATGCCGCTGGAATGTTCGACCGTTTGGCGTGGGTGAGCCGGCCGATCGGTGGCCGGGGCTTGGCGAGTTTGCCCAATCGACCCCGATGAATCCGTGGCCCAGGCCCACGTAGAGGCTTCTGCCGCGGCCGGGGGGGGATCGTTTCCGGGGCTTCCGGAGGCCCGGAGATCGTTGTCGGCGAGCCGGCTCGCGGGGGTCTTGTTGGCGACCGGGCCACGCTTGGACCGCCACGCTCGGGGGGCTGTCGCGCTGAGGACAAAAAGACAGGCCAGGATGCACAAAAATGGCCAAGTTGGTTCTTGCGATTGCCGCGACATCCGTGTGTTCTCCGCGTGCGTTGCCGGCGCATATCTTCCTCGGTATTAGTTAAGATCGGGAATTCAGGCGGGATTCATCAAAGCAGAATGGGCGAGAAAACCGAGTTTATCGCCCCGGGTCAACCGGCCTACCGGGGGGGCTGTCGTGGAACTCCGCTGTCACGCGGTCGGCCAAAAAGGCCACACGATCGGTGGTGTCGTCACGCCTCGCTGCGGCCGAGAAGCCTCTGCTTGATCTCCACGTCCGAATTGTCGGCGTGGACGCCTTCCCGGATGATGCGGTCGGTGATTCCGTCGAGATAGTCGTGGAGCGTGCGGTCGAGTTTCTGAAACTCCGGCCAGAGCGTCTGGTCGACGAAGCTGGTGGAGACGCCGACCATCACGGTCGTATACCGCTGCCGGTAATACCGGTAGGGCCTCAGCCCGTAGCGGCGCAAAAGCGCCACCAGCAGCTTTCTCGACCACATGTTGGTCATCGTGAAGCGGTATTCCACGGGCGGGTCGGATTCGCGAAACCCCTGTAGTCTTGCCCGGATTCGCTCGCGGGCGTTGCCGGCGGCGGTCCGCTCACCCGGCGTGGTGGCACCGGCGAAGAGGGCTTCGATCTCGCGCAGCGTTTGGATCAGTTTCGCTTCGTCATCCATGTTTCTCGTGCTCGCGTTGGATGGTAGGCCGGATCGCGATCCGGCGATTCCGGGATAACGTTCTGTGTGGCGTACACGCTGCCGGATCGCGATCCGGCCTACGGTCCTACGGTCTGGCCAGCACCGTGTCGTCGTGCTCGTAGGCTGGGGCACAGCAGCAGAGGAACTTCAGCGTGGTGCGGCCCGTATTGGTCACCTGGTGGAACATGCCGGGCGGAATGGCCACCGCGTCGCCGGGGCCCACCTGGTGAGTTTCCTCTCCCAGCAGCATACGGCCGGTGCCTTCGAGAATGTAGTAAATCTCCTCGGTGCGAACGTGGTGGTGCCCCGTGGTGGCGGCCCCCGGCGGCAGCCGTGCCTCGGCCAGCGACTGGTTGCGAATGCAGGAGTTGCGAGGGGCCAGCAACTCGCGAATCTCGGAGCCGTCCTTGGTGGCAAACGGCGTCACCCGGTCGATGTTTTCGATGTCCATGATTCGGTCGGCTTCATTCCGTCGGCTTTGCGTAGCGGGTCACGGCTTCCAATGGATCGCGACCACCGCCGGGGGATAGGGCCTGACGTCCCAGTCCTCGGGCCGGGGTAGCTGGGCCGGGTCGAAACGCCTGTCCGACTCGACGGCCACCGCGCTACCCGGCGGCGCGCGGCCGATCACCCCGCCGATCAGTTCCAGCATTTCCTCCCGCCGGTCGACGAAAAAATCGTACGGCGGCGAGCAAAACACCAGCCAGGGCTCGTCGCCCAAGGGCGGCCGGTCCGCCCACCAGAGGAAGACATCCGTTTCGATCAACTCCGAGAGCGACTCCACGCCGAGCGTGGCGATGTTCTGGCGAATGATCTTGGCGGTGGGAAAATGCCGTTCCACGAGTGTCGCCCGATGGGCCCCGCGGCTGAGTGCCTCCAGCGCCAGGGCCCCGGTTCCGGCAAACAGATCGACGGCGTGCATCCGCCGCACGGCCGGGCCAAGCAGGTTGAACAGGGCCTCGCGAACGCGATCTTTCATCGGCCGCACGCGGCGGTCGCCGGAGTAGGCCAGCTTGCGGCCGCGAAACTTTCCGCCCACGATCCGGACCCCGACCGCCTCGGCGCCCGCTCGGCGCGGGGGCCTGGGGCCGCCCGCTGGGGGACGTTCGGCGGGGCGGCGGCCCGAGCTTGACGGGTGCTTTGGGCGGCGGGTCACGGCGGATTTTGCCCTGGGGGGTGGGGACAACCGGCGGCCGGTATGGTACCGTAGACCAGAATATAAGGGACTCGGGCGAGGTCTCCAAGGCCACCCCACCGGCGCGTAGGGCCGGCTGGCGGGAGCCCGGCGGCTTACCCTGCCGACGCAAAACACACACCAGTTTCGGAGAACGGACGATGAACCACGGCTTTCGTTTGAGCCTGCTGTTGACCCTGATGCTTTTGATCGCTTCGCCCGCCATGGCGCAAGAGGCGAGCAGCCCGGCCGCCGCCGCGCCGCCGGCTGCCACCGCGCCGCCGGCTGCCACCGCGCCGGCCGGCCCCCAGGCCGCCGCGTTCGACGCCGTTTTCAGCAAGTGGAAAAAACTTCTGGGGGAGCTTCGCGACTTGCGGACGGAGTATCAGCAGGCCAACGTGAAACGGCGGGTGGAGATCAGCAAGCAGTACGACCAGTTGGTCGGCCAGGGCGAAAAGATGCAAGCCGAGTTGGTCGCGGCGGCGATCGCGGCCTACAAGGAGGCCCCCAACCAGAACGCCGAGTTGACCACCTTCCTGCTGGGGCTGCTACGGTGGCATTGCCAGCGCGACGACTACGAAAAGGCGGTGCCCCTGGGCGACTTGCTCATCGAGCACGAAATCTCCTCGCCGGTCGTCTACGCCCTGGCCGGCAAGGCCGCCTTTGCCACCAACGACTTCGACAAGGCGGAGACGTATCTCAAAAAGGCCGAAAGCCAGGGCGCGCTGGAGCAGGAAGACCAGGCTCGCTTGATGTCGATCCCCTACTACAAGAAAGCGTGGGCCAAGGAGCAGAAGATTCGCCAGGCCGAGGCGGCCGCCGACGATCTGCCCCGGGTGGTGCTGACCATCAAGGCGGGAGAGATCGAGCTTGAACTGTTTGAAAACGAGGCTCCCAATACCGTGGCCAACTTCATTTCGCTGGTGAGGAAGGGATTTTACGACGGGTTGACGTTCCACCGCGTCTTGCCCGGCTTCATGGCCCAGGGCGGCTGCCCCCTGGGGACGGGAACCGGCGGCCCCGGATACCACATCGCCTGCGAGTGCGTCCGCCCCGACCACCGCAATCACTTTCGCGGAAGCCTGAGCATGGCCCACGCCGGTCCGGATACGGGCGGTTCCCAATTCTTCCTCACCTTCGTGCCCACCCAGCAACTCGACGGCCGGCACACGGTTTTCGGCCGGGTGATTCGGGGGATGGAGCACCTGGCCGATATCCAGCGGCGCGATCCCCAAAAGCAAAGCTCCATCGAACCGGAAAAGATCATCAAGATGGAGGTCGTGCGGGCCCGCGATCACGAGTACAAGCCGAAGACGATGGAGGAGACGAAGTAGTCTTCTGTTGCGAAAGGTCGGGAGGGCGAGGCTGGGGTGACGAAAATCTCTGCTATTGATGAAAGCCGTTC
>CAYZWG010000018.1:13058-26795 GCA_964481605.1 uncultured Planctomycetaceae bacterium | reverse complement strand
ACGCAAGCAAGGCAAGACATTCTTCCGCCCATCGCCCTCACCCTAACCCTCTCCCGGAGGGAGAGGGGACCTCGTGTCGCCATTCTGCAAAAGTCCAGTTTGTAGATTGAGTTGATCCGAGAGATCCGCGCCATCCGTGGTGAGAAACACGGAAGATTCTCGCGGGAAACGGCAGAGCCTTCACGGTTCTCACCGTGTGAGCCGGTGGATTATCCGAGATCGAGGATTCAGCCGCTTGCGGCACGGCCCCGGCGGCCCCCGCGGAGAGAAGGAAACACCATGCCCGAGTTGCGAAAAGACCCGATTGTCGGACGTTGGGTAATCATTGCCGAAAGTCGGGCCAAACGCCCCCACGATTTCGACACCAGCCCCAAACGCCGGCACAAGCTGTATTGCCCTTTTTGCGAAGGCAACGAGGACGACACGCCGGGCGAAATCGTGGCCTATCGCAGCGCCGGCAGCGAAGCGAATCGTCCCGGCTGGCGGGTTCGCGTGGTGCCCAACAAGTTCCCCGCGCTGGAGATCGAAGGCGACCTGCAAAAACGGGGCGAAGGCATCTACGACATGATGCGGGGGGTGGGGGCCCACGAGGTGATTATCGAATCGCCCCGCCACGTGCTCAGCACCTCGGAGCTTGACGAAAGCCAGCTCCAAGAGGTCTTCTGGGTCTACCGCGACCGGCTGGTCGACCTGAAGAAAGACCCCCGCCTGGTCTACGGGATGATCTTCAAGAACGTGGGGGCGGCCGCCGGGGCCTCGCTGGAACACACCCACAGCCAGTTGATCGTCACCCCCATCGTGCCGATCAACGTCTGGGAGGAGATGACCGGCTCGCTGGAATTCCACAATTACCGCGGCCGCTGCGTCTACTGCGACCTGATCCAGCAGGAGTTGGCCAGTGAGAAGCGGGTGGTGTTGGACAGCCCCGGCTTCCTGGCCTTTTGCCCGTTCGCCAGCCGGTTCCCCTTCGAGACCTGGATTCTGCCGAAAACGCACTCCAGCCACTACGAGAACATCCAGAAGAACGGGATCGACGAACTGGCCGGGGTGATGCGGCAGGTGATCGGAAAAATCGAGACCGCCCTGGACCAACCCGCCTATAATTACATCATTCACACGGCCCCCTTTGACACCCAGGAGCTGGGCCATTATCACTGGCATATAGAGATCATGCCGAGTTTGACGAAGGCGGCCGGGTTCGAGTGGGGAACCGGCTTCTACATCAACCCGGTGGCGCCGGAAGAAGCGGCCGCGTTCCTCAGAGAAGTCGAATTCGAGCCGCTGCCGGCAGAAGATATTCCGGCCAGGGAAACTGGATAGGTTGGGCTGCGGTTGCCGATGAAAAATGTATCGCCGTAACACTGCCGGGTGGCAGTTCCGCCACCGCCCCTCGATTCTCATGGAAACGCCCGCCTAAGATGTCCAACTCCGTTCGTTTCGTCCTCGTGCTCCACGATCATCAGCCGATCGGCAACTTCGAACACGTGATGGAGGAGGCCTATCGTCAAAGCTATCTCCCCTTTCTCGACGTGTTCGAGCGGTACGAGTCGCTCAAGATCGGCCTCCACACCAGCGGCTCGCTGATGGAGTGGCTCGATCGGGCCCATCCGGAGTACGTCGACCGGCTGGCCGCGCTGGTCCAGCGGAACCGGATCGAGATCCTCGGCGGAGCCTACTACGAGCCCATCCTGGCAATGATCCCCTCCCGCGACCGCCAGGGCCAAATTCGCGCTTACACCCGGTGGCTGGAAGACCGGCTGGGCTGCTCCGTGCGAGGGATGTGGGTTGCCGAGCGCGTCTGGGAACAGTCCTACGTCCGCGACCTGGTCGCCGCCGGAGTCGAGTACACCGTGCTCGACGACTTTCACTTCAAGAACGCCGGCCTGGACGAGCCGCAACTTCACGGGCATTACCTCACCGAGGACGACGGTCGGGTGATGTCGGTCTTTCCCGGCAGCGAGCGGCTCCGCTACCTGATCCCCTTCGGCGACCCGCACCAGACGATCGATCACCTCCGCCACGTTGCCCGCCAGCACCCCGGCGCGGTGGTGCTGTTTGGCGACGACGGGGAGAAGTTCGGCACCTGGCCGGAAACCCACAAACACGTCTACACAGACCGCTGGCTGGAGCGGTTCTTCGACGCGCTGGTGGAGAACCAGGATTGGATTCAGATCACCACGCCCTCCCAGGCGCTCGACCACGTCCGCCCCTTGGGCAAGATCTATCTTCCCGACTCGAGCTACCGGGAGATGACCGAATGGGCCCTGCCGGCGGAGCTTCAGGTGGAGTACGATCGGCTGGCCCACGAGATGGAGCACGACCAGCGCTGGCCCGCGCTGAAGCGGTTCGTTCGCGGTGGGTACTGGCGGAATTTCAAGGTCCGCTATCCCGAGTCGAACGAGATGTACTCGCGAATGATGCAGGTCAGCCGCCGGCTGGAGCAGGCGATTGCCGACGGCAACGTCAGCCCCGAGGTGGAACAGGCCCGCGCCGAACTCTACCGGGGGCAGTGCAACTGCGGCTATTGGCACGGGGCCTTCGGCGGGATTTACCTGCCCCACCTGCGCAACGCGATCTATGGCAACCTGATTGCCGCGGAAAACCTCCTCGACCGGGCCACCGGCCGGCGGGGCGCGCGGATCGAAGCCAAGGCCGCGGACTTCAACTTCGACGGCCACCAGGAGGTCCAACTGGAGAGCGACAAGCTGATTGCCCTGTTCACCCCGGCCGGCGGCGGCCGCCTCGACGAGTTGGACATCCGCACGCTGGGCCATAATCTGCTGGCCACCATGACCCGCCGGCCCGAGGCCTATCATCGTAAGGTGCTGGCCGGACAGAACGGCGACGGCCAGGCCTGCGCCAGTATCCACGACCGCGTCGTTTTCAAACAGCCGGGGTTGGACGAGCGGATTCAGTACGATCCCTATCCGCGGAAGAGCCTGGTCGACCTGTTCTACGACCCCGACGTCTCGCCCCAGGCGGTGGCCTCCGGCCAGGCGGTGCAGCGGGGCGATTTCATCCACGGTATCTACGACGCCCGGCTGCGGCGCAACCCGGACCGCATCCAGGTGCAGCTCTGCCGCGACGGCCACGTGGGCGAGGTGCCGGTGCGGCTGACCAAGGGCATCACCGCCGGCGCCGGCAGTTCCACGCTGGAAATCGCCTACCTGCTGGAAGGCCTGCCCCGGGACCACCCCTTGCACTTCGCCGTCGAATTCAATTTCGCCGGGATGCCCGGCGGGGCCGACGACCGCTATTTCCACGATCCCGACGGCAACCGGCTGGGCCATCTCGGCTCGCGGCTCGATCTGGTCGACACGGCAAGCCTCGGCCTGGTCGACGAGTGGCTGGGGCTCGCCGTCGTGCTCAAGGCGTCGCGGCCCACCGGCTTCTGGACGTTCCCCATCGAGACCGTCAGCCAGTCGGAAGGGGGTTACGAGTTGGTGCACCAATCGGTCGCCGTCCAGCCCCACTGGATGGTCACGGCCGATGCGGAAGGCCGCTGGCGAGTGACCATCCACCTGGACATCGACACCGCCCGGGCGGACAGCCGCAGGGAAAGCCGCCAAACCGTCGCCGCGGCGACGTAGCGGATCGCGCCCACACGAGTAGGGCCCGCTGTGCCGGACGACGTGTTCCCGCCCCCGTCCTGGTTCCCGCCCCCGTCCTGGTTCCCAAGCTCCAGCTTGGGAACCGCCGCCCGAGCCTTGGACGCCGCGTTGCATTCCCCCGGGCGCTGGGCCACAATAGGGTCGGCCTGCGTCGGTTTGCGTCTTGGCGGTTTCCCCGGGAGAAATGAATGCGCGGAGCGGATCGGCGGCAGTTTCTCGCGACGGTCGGCCGGACCACGGCCACCACGGCAGCCCTTCTCTTTGCCGGAAGATGTGCGATGGCCGGAAAATCCCGGCGGAGAATCAAGATCGGCCAGATCGGCACCGCCCATGCCCACGCCGCCGGCAAGATGACCGCCTTGCGCAAACTGGCCGACGACTACGAGGTGGTGGGCATCGTCGAGCCGGACGACGAGCGACGGCGCGGCGTGGAGAACACTCCCGCCTACCGCGGCCTGCCCTGGATCAGCCGGGAGCGATTGCTTCACACGCCGGGCTTGGAGGCGGTGGCCGTGGAGACGGCCGTGCCGGAACTGGTGCCCACGGCCGCCCGGTGCGTCGAGGCCGGAATGCACGTCCACCTGGACAAGCCGGCCGGGGCCTCGCTGGAGGCCTTTCGCCGGCTGCTGGAGGCGGCGGACCAAAAAGGGCTGACCGTGCAGATGGGCTACATGTTTCGCAACAACGCGGCCTTCCAGTTCTGCTTCCAGGCGGCGCGGGAAGGTTGGCTGGGCGAGGTTTTCGAGATCGATGCGGTGATGAGCAAGCGGGTTTCCGACCAGCGCCGGGACCGCTTGCGCAAGGCGCCTGGCGGAACGATGTTCGAGTTGGGCTGCCACCTGATCGACGCGGTGGTCGCCATCATGGGGAAGCCCCGCCGGGTGACCCCCTTTATCCGCCGCACCCGGTCCCGGCGCGACGATCTGGCCGACAACATGCTCGCCGTGCTGGAATACCCGCTGGCGACCTGCACGGTCCGCAGTTCCGTGGTCGAGGTCGACGGCAGCCGGCGGCGCCAGTTCGTGGTCTGCGGAACGCAGGGCACGGTCGATATCCGACCGCTGGAGCCGCCCAGGATGCAGTTGACGCTGGACCGACCGCGGGGCGAATTCCAACGGGGCCGGCGGGAGGTCCGCCTGCCGCCGATGTCGGGCCGCTACGACGGCCTGTTGGCCGAGTTGGCCCGAATCATCCGCGGCCGGCAAGAGAACAAGTACCCCTCGGAGCACGATCTGGCGGTACACGAAACGGTGCTCCAGGCGGCCGGCATGGCGATCGACGAGCCTACGCGCCCCGGCGGCTGAGGAGCGGATTTGTCGGTAGAAACCGATTGCAGGACATCACCATGAGGACCCGAACCATGAGACAATCAGCAACGTTCACCTTGCTTTTGGCCGCCATGCTGGCGATGGCCACCACCGCCCGGGCCGAGGACGAAAAGGGTTTTCAGCCCATCTTCAACGGCAAGAATCTCGACGGCTGGGCCGGCAAGCCCGGCTGGTGGTTCGTCGAGGACGGCACGCTGACTGCCCGAAGCACGCCCGAAAAACCCTGCCGGAAACACAACTACCTGATGTGGCGGGCGGGCGAGGCGACCGATTTCGAGTTGAAGCTGGAGTACCGCATCGTGGGCGGCAACTCGGGCGTCCAATTCCGCAGCCGTGAACTGGACGACTGGGACATCGCCGGATACCAGGCCGACATCGAGGCCGGCGACCGGTGGAGCGGGTGCCTGTTCGAGGTCAAGGGGCGGGGCGGCGTGGCCATGCGAGGGGAAGACGTGGTGATCGCCGCCGACGGCACCAAGCAGGTCAAGCCGCTGGGCGACCCGGCCGAGCTGGGCAGGAAAATCAAGAAAGAGGACTGGAACCGCTACGAGATCATCGCCCGGGGCAACCAGATCACGCTGAAAATCAACGGCGTGCTGATGTCGCGGGTGGTGGACAACGACCGCAACAAGGTCAAGCCGGGCGGCACGATCGCCCTGCAGATGCACCCCGGGCCACCGATGACGGTTCAGTTCAGAAACATCCGACTGAAGAAGCTGGACTGATCACGGCGGGCGGAACCGCAAACGGCAAGGGGCGGCCGAAAAACCGGTGTTCGGCGAGGGTCTCCCCGTGGGTGGCCCAGGTTCTTGAACCTGCACCCGGCGGCAGCCGGCAAGAGCGTGTAGGCCGGATCGCGATCCGGCATTGATCGGGCGGCGGGGTCGGGAGACCCGCGCCGAACAGGAGACCGGGCGGCGGGGTCAGGAGACCCGCGCCGAACGGGAGGCGCCGGCCCTACGGTTGACCTCTTGTGGCTCCAGCCACACCGGTTCAAGAACCGGCGTTACCCGCTTTTGTGAGGATTCACGGAGGAATCGCAACGATCAACCCCTTGAGAGCCTTACCCGCGGGGATCAGCGCAGATGAACATTCGCCCCTGGTTTGTCGCCCTGGTGTGCTGCCTCTTGCTGTGGGGCCAAGGTGTGCGGGGGGAAGATTCCCTCGAAGCGCGTTTTCGCGCCCCGCCCGATGCGGCTCGCCCCTGGGTCTACTGGTTTTGGATGGCCGGCAACATCACCCGCGAAGGCATCACGGCGGACTTGGAAGCGATGCGCGAGGTGGGTATCGGCGGCTGCCTGATCATGCACGTCAAGCTGGGCGACATCGGCAACTACAAGTTGGGAGAAATGCCGCCCGACGGCCCCGTGGTTTTCATGTCGGACGAGTTCCGCGAGCTGTTTCAACATGCCCTGCGGGAAGCAGACCGCCTGGGGATGAAGATCGACATGAACAACGCGGATGGTTTCACCGGCAGCGGCGGGCCCTGGGTGCCCGTCGAGCGATCGATGAAGAAGCTCGTTTGGACCGAGACCCATGTGCATGGGGGCGAGCGGTTGTCGGTCTTGCTGCCGCAGCCGGAAACGGTGCTGGATTTCTACCGGGAAGTGGCCGTGGTGGCCTTTCCGCGACAGCAGTCGCTGGGCGAGCAGATGAAGGCGGGCGGGGCTACCTTCTCCTCGCCGGCGAGCAAGTTCGATCCCGCCTGGCTGCTGGATGGCAACCCCCGCACCCGCGCGGTTCTCCGGCCACAAGGACCCGATCGCCCGCCGCGTCTGCTCTGTTCCTTTTCCCGGCCCTATACCGCCGACACGCTGGTCCTTCGGGCCGCCAGCGTCGGCCGCGGCGCGCCGGTGGCCACGCTGGAGGTCTCCGACGACGGTACGACCTTCCGCCGGGTGGGCAAGCTGTCGCTGAAGTGGTATCCGGCCGCGGCGTCGAATACGATCCGCTTCGACGCCTGCACGGCGCGGTATTTCCGGCTCAGCTTCGATCCGCGGGCAGCGCATGTCGCCGTGGGCGAAGTCTCTCTGGGCCGTTCCAACAAGGTCCACTACTGGGAACCGAAGGCCGGGTTCACTCGCTACGGCGAGTGGGGTGGGGGCGCGGGGCTTTACACGGATAGAAAGATCACGGCCACGGGCGGCCCGGACGCAAAGAACAGCCCTCGCTCGGCCACCGGGACCGAGGCGATTCCCGCCGGCAAGGTCTTCGATCTCTCCGCCTCCATGAACCAAGGCGGGCGGTTGGCTTGGCAGGCACCGGAAGGCGAGTGGACGATCCTCCGCATCGGCTATACCAGCACGGGCATCAAAAACCATCCCGCCAGCAAGGGCGGACACGGTCTGGAATGCGACAAGCTGCGCGCGGAGGGCGCGGAGGCGGCCTTCGACGGGATGCTCAAGAAGCTGATCGCCGATTCCGGCCCGCTCGGGGGCCGATCCTTTAGCCATGCCCACATTGACAGTTGGGAGGTGGGCATTCAGAACTGGACGGAGGGGATGGCGGAAGCCTTCAAGGCGAGAAACGGCTACGATCTCACGCCCTTCTATCCCTTGCTCGTGGCCGGACACGCCGTCCAGAGCAACGACGCATCGGAGCGATTCCTCTGGGACCTGCGTCGCACCCTGCTGGGGATGATGGCCGACAACTACCTTGGGCGGATGCAATCTCTCTGCCACGAACACGGGCTGAAGTTTTCCAGCGAAGCGGGCGGTCGCCAGACGTTTCTTCACAATCCGGTCTACTTGTTGACCAGGTCGGACCTCCCCATGGGCGAGTTCTGGCCCCATGAAGGCGTGCCGCGGGTCGACTGCAAGGCCGCCGCCTCGGTCGCCCACCTCTACGGAAAACCGATGGCCGGAGCCGAGTCGTTCACCGGGGCCGCCACCTTTGCCAATTGGCAGAGCCATCCCTACCGACTCAAGCGGATTGGCGACGAGGCCTTCTGCCTGGGGATCAACCATTTCATTATTCACTATTGTGTCCACCAGGCCTACGACCGATTCCAGCCCGGAATGGCCATGGGCCCCTGGGGCATCCACCTCGATCGGCGGAACACCTGGTGGGAGCAGGGAAAACCGTGGCTAGAGTACCTCGCTCGCTGCCAGTACCTGCTCCGCCAAGGTCGATTCGTTGCCGACGTGCTCTATTTTCCCGCCCAGGACGCTCCCCATTACTTCGGCAGGCGGGAGAGTCTCAGCGTGCCCCTTCCCGCCGGCTACGACTACGACGGCTGCGACCGGGAGACTCTACTCAACCGGCTGGCGGTGAAGGATGGCCGCCTGGTGCTGCCCGACGGCATCAGCTATCGCTACCTGATGCTCTCCGACAGCCGGACGATGACCCCCGAGCTGGCCCGCCGAATCCGCCAACTCGTGGAAGCCGGGGCCAAGGTGATTGCTCCCAAGCCCAGGCGATCGCCCAGTTTGAGGGACTTTCCCCAGTGCGACGGCGTCGTCCAACGGATTGCCGATGATCTCTGGGACAGCGGCCGGGTGACGTGGGGCAAGACGTTCGAGGAGATCGCCAAGGCGGATCGACTTCCGCCCGACTTCGCCTTCGCGCCGGCGGGCGCCGAGGTCCGCTACGTCCACCGGCGGCTGGAGACCACGGACATCTACTTCGTGGCCAACGGCCGAGAGCAACCTGCCCGGCTGGTGGCGACCTTCCGCGTGGGCGGTAAACGCCCCGAACTGTGGCGCCCGCAAAGCGGAGAAATCACCTTTCCGGCCATTTACCACGAGGTCGCCGGGGGGACCAGCCTGCCCTTGGACCTGGAGCCGTTGGAATCCGTTTTCGTGGTCTTTCGCTCACCCCTTCCGCGGAAGCGAATCCTCGATGTTCGGCGAAACGGAAAACCCCTGCCGACGGTTACGGAGACCCCTCCCCCGCCAACCGCCGGCGAAGAGGCGGCGGAAAGTGCCCGCCCGCCGGTGGTGCTCACCGAGGGCAAGGGGGGTGGAGTCCGCGCGGAGTTCTTCGCCAACGGCGATTACCGGTGGAAGATCAGCGATGGAACCCGTCGCGAGATCGCCATCGACTCGATTCCCCACGTCCGCGAGCTTGCCGGCCCTTGGACCTTGCACTTTCCGCCCGGCTGGGGTGCGCCCGAGCGGGTTCGGCTGGAGAAGCTGATCTCCTGGACCGAGCACGAGGATTTCGGCGTCCAGCACTTTGCCGGCACCGCGACCTATGAGAAGACCTTTGAACTCGGCGACAAGCCGGCCGGAGATGGGTTGCAACGACGGACCTATCTCGACCTGGGCAGCGTCCAAGTCATCGCCGAGGTGAGACTCAACGGCCGCGAGATGGGCACCTTGTGGAAACCCCCGTTTCGCGTCGATATCAGCGAGGCCCTCCAACCGGCCGAGAACCGGCTGGAAATCTGCGTCACCAACCTCTGGCCCAACCGGCTGATCGGCGATGAGCAATTTCCCGACGACGCCGCGTGGAACGGCAAGTACCTCGCTTCCTGGCCCCAGTGGTTTCTGCAGGGGAAACCGCGTCCCGAGCCTCGCCGCAAGACGTTGGCCGTGGTCAAGCATTACCACAAGAACAGTCCCTTGCTGCCCTCCGGCCTGTTGGGGCCGGTCACCTTGCACGGTTCCGTCGTGCGCGAAGAGACGCCGTAGCCCCGTAGGGCCGGCCGTGCGGAGCCGAAACGTGGCTGGCGCTGCGAAACGCGGCAACCGGCCGGCACAGCCGGCCCTACGGCAACTTCGGCCGTCCCTTACCCCAGAATCCGCTTCCAACGATCCAGGTTCCACTGCGCCTTTTCCGCCGGCGTCATGCGGCTGAAGTCGGGCTCGGCCCGGTCCGAAATCCGTCCCGAACTCGCCACACTGGGCGAAGCCGCCGGCGAGGCGGACGGCGGTTGTCGCGGCGGACGTTTCGTCCCTCCGCCGGCGCCGTAGGCGCTGGCCGTGTCGGTCCGCTGCAGGTCGTCCGCCAACGAACGGTAGGGAGCGATCCCCAGCTTGGCCAGGTCGGCATGGTAGGCCCGCACCGCCTCGGCCGGTTCCACCTCGTCGTCGGCCACCGCGCGGAGATACTTGACGAACGTGAGTTGGTGCTCCGAGTGGTTGATCTTGCGCCCGTAGAGGGCCACCCGGGCGCCGTACTTCTTGGCCTCCCAAAGCATCTGAAAGGCGTCGAAGGTGGTGCCCGACGATCCGCCCAGCACGCCCACGATCAACGACCGGTCGTAGCCGGCCAGGGCTTCCATGGCGGCCGGGCCGTGATAGGGAATCTTGAGAAACAGGGGCCGGCCCGCGCTGGTCACGCCCGCCAGTGTGCGAACGATATGGTCGCTGACGAATTGGCCCACGTCGCCGGGAGGATGATCCCCCGGGGCGTTGGGATCGAAGACCTCGAGGAAGTGGCGAAACCCCTTGCGCTCGGCTTCCAGGCGGAATTGCCGGTAGGCTTCCAGCGTGGCCAGGTCGAGGCGGGTGTCGTTGTTGAAAGTGACCGAGTAGAGTCCCAGCTCGGCGCCCAGCCGCCGCTCGGCCGGCTGGCAATCGGCCTTGCCGCACATGATGTGGTCGATCGAGGCGGTGCGGAAGGGGCGCGAGGGCTCGCTGGTGTAGCGGCCCGTGCCGGCGGCCAGCCAGATGTCCGTGGTGTCGTTGGCCCGCACGGCGGGGGTGACGTGGCTGTCGTCGAAAAGCCGCTCCTGGATGGTGAGAACCTCGTTGGAGCTGGCGCTGGTGAGCATGATGTCGACCAGCCCCTGGCGGACGATCTCCCGCATCAACTGGCGGTAGTCCTCCAGCGTGCGGAAGCGGGCCTCATCGGCGTGGTGCTCGGGGCTCTTGCCCGGGGCGGCCAGGCCGAACGCCATGTCGGCGTCCTTGGCGTCGGCCAGGATGAAGTCGCGGCACGACGGATCGGCCAGGATGCGGGCGAGCTTCTGGTCGAGCGATTTCTGCACCTGCATGGGGTATTTCTCCGACGCCGTTGGTGAACGGTCAATTATAGATTACGGGGCCAGGGGCCGTCTCCGAGAGCGCCGCGGGTTGTGGGGGTTGTAATGGTGGGGAGATCATCGGTCGTCTTTCGGCGGGGTCGGCAGCCCCGCGCCGAACGCGGGCGGGGTGGGGAGACCCGCGCCGAACGCGGGCGGGGTCGGGAAACCCGCGCCGAACGCTGTACTCCCTCCAGCCTTGACTTTGGCGGTTAGAGCGATTTGCCCAGGGCTCGAATCGCCGCGGCCAGTTTTCCCAGTGCCTCCGGCGGGGGAACCGGAATCTTGAGGAAGTTCTCGCCGGTCTTCTCGTCGCGGGCAAGGAGCGAATCGGCTACCGAGGCGGCCGATCGCCCCGGCCGGCCAGCGGCGGAGTCCTCGGAGAGCACCTTGCCCAACCGGTCCAAGAGCGTCAGCCCGGCGGAGAGCAATTCGCCCCAGGGCTGCTGCCCAGGCGGGTGGGCGGCGCGAGCCGCCGTGGCCGCCGCCGGCTGCTTCTCCGTTGGATGTTCGGGCCGGCGAGGTTCGGGGGCTTGGTCTGTCGGCGGTCGGACCTCGTCCACCCGCTCCAGCACACCGCCGCCGGCTGAGGCCGAGCCGTTGCCGTTGCCGTTGCTTGGCTGCGGACCGGGGATTCCCCCCGACACCCGCTCCACGCTCTCCATGAAACGCTTCAGCTTGGTGCCCCCCAGAAAGACCTCGTCCTTGCCCCCGTCGAGCACCCCGGAGAACATCGACTTCTTGAACTTCAACACGTCGAGCATCCCCTCCTCGATCGTCGACTTGGCGACGAAGTGGACCACGCGGACCGGCCGGTGCTGGCCCAGCCGGTGAACCCGCCCGATCCGCTGCTCCAGCACGGCCGGATTCCAGGGCTGGTCGAGAATGAACACCACGTTGGCATGTTGCAGGTTCAAACCCACGCCGCCGGCGTCGGTGGAAAGGAACAGCCGGCACCGGGGGTCTCGCTTGAACCGTTCGATCAGCTTGCCGCGGTCGCGGCTGGGAACTCCCCCGTAGAACAACACGTGCTCCCAGCCCTTCTTCTCCAACCGCTCGATCAACAATTCGTGGCTGCGGACCCACTGGCTGAAGATCACCACCCGGGCCTCCGGGTCCTCGAGGATTTCGCCCAGCAGCTCGACCGCCTCGTCGATCTTCCGGCCGTGGTCGGTCTCGTGGTCCAGGAGATACGTGCTGTTGCACGACATCCGCATGTTTTGCAGCGCGATCTGAAGCCCCAGTTGGTCTTTCTCCGTAAGGAACCCGTAGCGACGCCACTTGGCCACGATGCGGGCCACCGTCTCGCGATTCTCCTCGTGATGTTTCCATTGTTCGTCGGTCATCTCGATGAACATCCGCTTTTCCAGCCGGCCGGGCAGTTGATCGAGCACTTTCTCCTTGGTGCGGCGGATGAGGATCGGCCCCAGCGTGCGGGAAACGCCGTGGAGATTCCGGTACCCCACCACCCGGCCCGTGGTGTCCACGTGTTGATGCTTGTCGAGAAACCGGAACAGCGCCCCCAGCCGAAAGCGGTCGACGAACTCGACGATCGAGTGCAGCTCTTCCAGCCGGTTTTCCAGCGGCGTGCCGGTGAGCACCAGGGCATACTCCGACTCCAGTTGCTTGACCGACTGGGCGGTGCGTGTTTTCCAATTCTTGATCCGCTGGGCCTCGTCGAGAATGACCAGTTCCGGCCGCCAGGCCTGAATCATTTCCAAGTCGCGATGGACCACGTCGTAGTTGGTGATCTTGTAGAAGGACTCGGACCGGTAGCACTCCGCCCGCCGTTTCAGCAGCCCCTCGACCACCGTCGCCCGGCGATCGCAAAACTTGTCGATCTCCTGCTTCCACTGGTGCTTGAGCGAGGTGGGGGCGACGATCAGGGTCCGCTCGACCCCGGTGCATCGGGCCAGGATTTCGGCCACGGCGATCGCCTGGATCGTCTTGCCCAACCCCATGTCGTCGGCCAAGAGGCAGCGCCCCGCCTTGGCGGCAAACAGCGCGCCCTGCCGCTGGTAAGGATAGAGCGAGGTCTTCAACAGGTGTTTCCAGGCGGCACTGCCGGCCCCGCGGGGAAAGGCCTGGGCGATCTTCCGCTGCAACTCGGCCCGGTCGCGAAGCTGCGCCACGTAGGCCAGCGCGTCGTCGTAGCAGCGAACCTCGTGGCCGGCCTCCGCCGTCCGCTTCAAGAAACGGGGAAACCGCTGATAGGCCTCGTCCTTGAGCCGCCCCCGGGAGTCGAAATAGCGCCGGGCGTAGCGGCGAAACCCTTCCCCGCACTCCGTCCCCGCCCGGAACAGCACCTCCCTGGCCGCGCCGTAGTGGAGGTACACCTCCGAATAGGGCGGCCGAAAGCCCGCCGCCAATTCCGCCTTGGCCCGGGCCGTCTTGCCCAGCCGCGCCAGCACGTGCTCCACGTGCTTGCAGGTCCCCAGGTTGTTCACGGCAAAATCGGGACAGGAACAATAATTCTCCCCCAGCGCACTGCCCCGAATCGCCACCCGGTAGGTCCTCTCCGTCTCTGGGTTGGTCACCTGGAACTCGGAAAAGATCGGCTCGCCACCGACGTTCCTCACCCGAAAATCCTGGTTCGGTCCGAACTGGCGGCGAAGTTCGATCTGCCACTCTTCCAGCGACATGTCCGACGGTTTCCGCAGCCGGGAAAGCCGCCTCTTGCGAGTCTTCTTTTCGGTTTCCATCATGTTCCTCCTTGACGGCAGCAAAGGGAAATCGGAGCACCACCGGTGAGAATGGTCCTTAGCCTATCCGATCCCCAAAAATCCTCCAAGGGCTTCCCCGGCCAAACGCACCTGGTTCCCAAGCCAAA
>CAYZWG010000018.1:10344-12958 GCA_964481605.1 uncultured Planctomycetaceae bacterium | reverse complement strand
TGACTGCGGTCCCAAGCTGGAGCTTGGGACCGAGGGCAGGGAACCCCCAACCCCACGGCTTTCCATGGATTCACACGACCTCGACGTCTGGCACATGCGGCGGGCGCTGGAACTGGCCGTCCAGGGCCAGGGCCTGGTGGAGCCCAATCCGATGGTCGGATGCGTGATCGTCCGAGGCGCGGAGATCATCGGCGAGGGCTGGCACCGGCGCTATGGCGGGCCGCACGCCGAGATCGAGGCGCTCGAACTGGCCGGCCCCCGCGCCGCCGGGGCCACGATGGTCGTCACCCTGGAGCCCTGCTGCCACCACGGCAAGACGCCACCCTGTACCGACGCCGTGATCAACGCCCGCATCGCCCGGGTGGTCGTGGCCCAGCAAGACCCCTTTCCCCAGGTCGACGGCGGCGGCATTCGGCGGCTGCGATCCGCCGGGATCGAGGTCGAGGTCGGTCCGCTGGAGGCCGAGGCCCGGCGGCTGAACGCGCCCTATCTCATGCTCCACCAGCACGGCCGCCCCTGGATCATTGCCAAGTGGGCCATGACCCTGGACGGAAAGACGGCCACCCGAAGCGGCTACAGCCGGTGGATTTCCAACGAGCAGTCGCGGGCCATCGTCCACCAGCTTCGGGGCCGGGTGGACGCCATCCTGATCGGCCGGGAGACCGCCCGGCTGGACGACCCACTGCTAACCGCCCGGCCGCCGGGACCGCGAACGGCGGTGCGGATCGTCGTCGATAGCCGGGCCACGCTTTCCTCGAGCAGCCAACTGGTCCGCACCGCCGGCGACGTGCCGGTACTGGTCGCCGTGGGCAAGGAAGCTCCCCAGGTCGACCGCCGGCGGCTGGCCGGGGCCGGCTGCGAAGTCTACGTCTGCGAGGCGGAAGACCGCTCCGCCCGGCTGGGCCAACTGCTGGAAGAACTGGGGCGGCGGCGATTGACCAACGTGCTGGTCGAAGGCGGCGGCCAGCTCACCGGCTGCCTGCTCGACGCGGGCCAGATCGACGAAGCCCACGTTTTCATCGCCCCCAAGCTGATCGGCGGCACGGCCGCCCACAGCCCCATCGCCGGTGAGGGAATCGACCAGATTCCCCAAGCGTTCACCTTTGCAGACCGGCAGATTCAACAGGTCGGCTCGGACATCTACTTCCACGGCCGGCTGCGGCGGGATTGAGCGTTTCGTGGGCCGGTCGCTCCGGCCTCCGTCCGACAGACTATGCCCGCACGACCGGCAACGCCACGACCTCCACTTTGCCCCAGGCGCTTTCCAGCCGGTCACCTGGCGAGGCGTATTCTCGCCGCACGATACCCCAAGCCAGCGCCGCCCCCAGCTTGGGCGAAAACGCCGCCGACGTGACCCAGCCCTGCCGCTTGCCGCCGGCGACCAGCGTCGTGGCCGCCGGCGGAATCCGCTCGCCGTCGAACCTCAACCCCACCAGCTTGCGGTTGACGTGCCCCTGCGAGTCGATCCGCGCGATCGTTTCCTGGCCCAGGTAGCAACCCTTCGTCCGCGACACGGCCAGGGCGTCGCGTCCCACCTCTTGGGGAAAGTTCTCCTCGGTGATGTCGCGGCCGTATTCGGGCCAGCCCGACTCGATGCGGGCGGCCTCCCAGGCCGCTGACGAACAACGCACGGCGCCGGCCGCCTCCAGCCGTCGGGCAAGCTCCCCCACCGCCTCGTGCCGAACGGAAAGCAGAAAATCCGCCGCCCCCAGCAGGTCGGTCCGGCAGACCCGCACCGGATGTCCGCCCAGGGGATGAATCGCGTGATCCAACCGGCCCTCAGGCAGCGGTGCCGAGATCGCTCGCCCCAGCGTGGCGGCAGCCGCCGGCCCTCCCAACAGGAGCGTGCCCCACGTCCGCGTGGCGTCGACCACGGCCACGTCTTCCCGGAGGATGTAGCGGTTCACGTGGGCCGCGATCCGCTCTGCCTGCCCCGGCGAACCGGCCAGCACAACCCGATCGTCCGCCGCCAGAACGAACACGTGGGCGAGAACCTTCCCCTTCGCATTGGCCAGAAAGGTTTCCCGGCCCTGGCCCGGCCGGAGCCCGTCAACCTGGGCGGTACATAAGGCGCCAAGCAGCTTGAGGCGATCCTCGCCGCGGAGTTCCACCCGGGTTCTCGCCCCCAGGTCCACCACCCCGGCGCCGCTCCGCAGGGCCCGGTATTCGGCATCCCATGTTTCGTCGGCCATCAGCGTGTCGCTTTCCGCTGGTTTACTCTCGCCGTGTCCGCGGGCAATGATCGGCGGCCGTGGTCCTGGGCCAAGCCGGCCGGGCGAAGAGTCCCGCCGAACGGGCAGCCCGGCCCAAAGGCGACCGCGCCGCCTGGGGCGGGCGGCCGCCCCCCGCTTGACGAATCACCCTAAGATTTTATGCGCCAGAGGGTTGCGCGGCAATCTCGCCCGCCAATCCCCGGCCCCAGGCACACGCCGCGGCCCACGCCGGGGGGCCGCCCCTGGTGGCCGATTGCCCAGCCCGGTCCGGCCCGTAGGATTTCATCGTGAGTTGTCTCGGTCCGCGGGTTCCCAAGCTGGAGCTTGGGAACCAGGTTTTGCGCTGGGGAACCAGGTTTTGCGCTGGGGAACCAGGTTTTGCGCTGGGGAACCAGGTTTTG
>CAYZWG010000018.1:6056-10244 GCA_964481605.1 uncultured Planctomycetaceae bacterium | reverse complement strand
CGATTTGCCTCGGTCCCAAGCTCCAGCTTGGGACCGCACCTTTGCGAAGCTCCGCTTCGCCTGTGGTGGAGCGAAACTCTCGGTCCGCGGGTTCCCAAGCTGGAGCTTGGGAACCAGATTTTGCGCTGGGGAACCAGGTTCGTCGCCTTCCCGCCTGCGCACGAATATCCCCTTTCCGCCACGGCAACGAACAACCAAACCAGCACCCTTCATGGAGTCAACCAGATATGCCGATCACGCTTACCGAAAAGGCCGCTGCCGAAGTCAAGCGGATGATTGCCGACAAGACACTCTCCCCCCGCGCCGTCCTGCGGGTTTCCGTCGCGGCCGGCGGTTGCAGCGGCTTTGAATACCGGCTCGATTTCGACGAAAAGGTCGATCCCTCCGAGGACGTGGTGAGCGAATGCCACGGCGTACGCGTCGCCGTCGACAAGAAAAGCGCCGATCTGGTACGCGGCACGGAGGTCGACTTCCACGAGGACCTGATGAGCCGCTCGTTCGTCTTCCACAATCCGCTGGCCGTCCGCACCTGCGGCTGCGGCACCTCGTTTCAGGTCTGATCGCCCGCCGCACGGCTATCCCGAAGCGGCCTTGGGCTGTTTGCGACGGATTTGCAGGATCACGCTCTCCGACTCCGTGCCGGGCATGGGGTAGCTGGCCAGTTTCCGCAGGGAGAGCGACCGCAAGAGGCCGTGGTGCCGCGCTTCGCCCCGCTCCTCGACCCAGGCCGGGCCCTTGACCACCAGCACCCGCTCGAAGTCGTCCCAGTGCGGTGCCAGCCAAAACAACAGTTTGCGCAGCTTGGCCACCGCCCGCACCACCAGTGTCCGGCCACGCCAGCGTCCCGATCTCAACACCTCCTCCGCCCGTTCGGCATGGACCGGAACCTCCAGCCCCAGCCGGCGAACGATCTCCGCTACCGCCCGGGCTTTCTTGCCCACCGATTCGCACAGCGCGATCTTCAGGTCGGGCCGCACGACCGCCAGCACGATCCCCGGCACGCCTCCCCCGGTCCCCACGTCGAGCACCGTCTCCCCCTCCTCCAGCAACCGCGCGAAAGCCAGGCTGTCGACCATGTCCCGGGCAACGAACTTCTCATAGTCCGTGTGCCGCGTCAGATTCAGTTTGGCGTTCCACTGCCAGAGCAGCCGGCAGTAGGCGTCCAGCCGGGCGATCTGCTCCGACGGCAGTTCGATGCCCTGCCGGGCCAGGGCCGCCGCCAGCGTGTCGCCTGTTGCTTCCTCCGTCACGCCTGCTCTCCTCCCACTGCGTCGACGACCGCCCGGCGAGTTTGCATCGGCCGAACCAAACGGCTAGCATACCAAGGCGTGGCCGAAGCGTTTGGCGCGGGGCTGCCAACCCCGCCGGCGTTCGGCGCGGGTCTCGGCGTTCGGCGCGGGTCTCGGCGTTCGGCGCGGGTCTCCTGACCCCGCCGAGGACTTGACCGAAGGTCTCCCTGAATTTGCGTCAACCGTTGACGTGGGAGACCATCGGTCGAATTCAGTGCGGGGTCGGGAGACCCGCGCACAACGTGGTCCGCCCGCGCACAACGTGCCGCCGGCACGCGCCGCCGCACCGAACGTTCCACCTTCCCTGAAAACGTTCCACCCTCCCCAAAGAAAGGGCCTGCCGCCATGAGACGCCATTGGACCCGCCGCCGCTTCTTGCGTCAAGCCGCCGTACTGCCCGGGGCCCTCGGGCTGGGACCATTGCTCGCGGGCAGTCGCGACGCCCGGGGCCAATCGCCCAACGAAAAGCTCGATATCGCCGTGATCGGCTGCACCGGCCGCGGCGGGGCCAACCTCAACGGCGTCTCCGGCGAAAACATCGTCGCCCTCTGCGACGTCGATCGAAACAACCTGGCCACCGCCGCCAAGAAGCACCCCAAGGCCCAAACGTTCCGCGATTTCCGCCGGATGCTCGACCGGGTGGCCAAGCAGGTCGACGCCGTGGTGGTCAGCACACCCGACCACACCCATGCCCCCGCCGCCGCCCGGGCCCTCCGGCTGGGCAAACACTGCTACTGCGAAAAACCGCTCACCCACGACGTCCACGAGGCCCGCGTGGTCACCCGGCTGGCCGAGGAAAACCACCTGGTTACCCAGATGGGCACCCAGATTCATGCGGGGGCAAACTATCGCCGCGTGGTGGAACTGGTCCGCGCCGGAGCGATCGGTCCTATCGACGAGGTGCACGTCTGGCACAGCGGAACCCTGGGGGGACAGGACCGGCCCAAGGAAACGCCGCCCGTGCCCGCGTCGCTCGACTGGGACCTGTGGCTGGGACCGGCTCCCCAGCGGCCCTATCACCCCTGCTACGTCCCCAAGAGGTGGCGGGCTTGGTGGGATTTTGGCAACGGCACCCTGGGTGACTTCGGCTGCCACTACATGGACCTCCCCTTCTGGGCCCTCGACCTGCGGTATCCACAAACGGTCGAAGCGGAAGGCCCCCCGCCGAACCCCGAGACGACAGCCCCGCAGTTGATCGTTCGCTACGAGTTTCCCCAGCGGGGCGATCTCCCTCCGGTGCGGCTGACCTGGTCCAACGGCTCGTACCGCCCCCCTTTGCTCAAGCAGGAGAATCTCCCCAACTGGTCGGCAGGCGTGCTGCTGGTCGGCTCGAAAGGACTGCTCCAGGCCGATTACAGCCGGCACCAACTCTATCCCACGGAAAAATTCGCCGATTTCGTCCCCCCCCAACCGACCATTCCCGATTCGATCGGCCATCATGCCGAGTGGATCCAAGCCTGCAAGACGGGCGGCCAAACAACCTGCCACTTCGGCTACTCGGGCGTGCTGGCCGAGGCCGTGCTGCTGGGGAACGTGGCCTACCGGGTGGGCGAGAAATTGCACTGGAACGCCAAGAACCTTACGGCCACGAATTGCCCCCAGGCGGAACATTTCGTCACACGCCCGTATCGCCCCGGCTGGACGCTCTGACCTGGCCCTCCCAGAATAAGTGGTGGAACGCCGCGTCCCACGGCTCGGCGAAGCAAGACCCACACATCACCGAGAGCTCCCCGGGCAAGTTGGCCCGCGTGTTTCCCATGCCCCTCTCACTGGACCGCGAAGAATACGTCGAACAGGCCTATTTCTACCGCACGCTCCGCGAGCGAATGGTCCAAGAGGGCATGTCGACACAGGACCTGCTGGTGGCCATCAAGCAGGAGTTGCTTTCCACCTCGAAGCTTCCCCTGGCCTTGGACTTCATGGTGGGAGAATTGAAGCTCACCGGCGGTTTCGCCACGGCGATGGCCCACTTGAACCACTATTTCACGCCGTTTCAGGCGTTCGTCGTTCACGAGGCGGAGCGGGCCGAGGGACAGTTCGACTTCCGCATCGCCCTGGAAATTCTCGAAAAGGAGGCCACCTATCGAGCCGACGGGGCCGGCCGCCAAGGAATCTTCTTCTACCAGTTCGAAACGCTCTGCCGAAACCGCCTGGGTTACGACGCCGGACTGGAGGCCATGGCCGCCGACCCGGCCTACGACGACGCCTGGGGTGAGTGGATTCTTACCGTCCGCCGGCAGGTGGGCATCATCGACTTCGCCGACATGATCTACGTCCGCAGCCAGCACTACCGCAACCAGGTCGAAGCCATGGACAAGCCCGTCCTGTTCGGCGAAAAGGAAGGCAAAATCGCCCGCGCCAACCGCCGCAAGGACCCCCTTTTCCTTTTTTCGGCCCTGGCTCGGCATCTCGGCTATCCCCCGGTACCGCGGCCCAAACGGGTGGAGGAGGACCAGCAAAACCTGCTGCCCAAGCTCCTGCGGCGGCTGGAACGAGTCGAAATGCGGATCAAGCTCTTCGAAGAAGAACTCCGCGGGGGGATCAACCTCACCCGCTTCTACCACCCCGAAAACCAGCAAGACGCAGGCCCCTCTTCCTGACGAGATTCTGTTGCGGACAGTCGGCAGCACGAGTATGTCTCGGTCCCCAGCTCCGGCTTTTATCTCGGTCCCAAGCTCCCGTCTCCCCTCGGTCCCAAGCTCCCGTCTCCCCTCGGTCCCAAGCTCCCGTCTCCCCTCGGTCCCAAGCTCCCGTCTCCCCTCGGTCCCAAGCTCCGGCTTGGGACCGCATCCGGCGCGAAGCTCTGCTTCGCCTGTCGGGGAGCAAGACTCGCGGGCCGGGGGTTCCCAAGCTGGAGCTTGGGAACCAGGTTGGGGAGCTGGAGCTTGGGAACCAGGTT